>JBGCGA010000047.1:0-74738 GCA_045110285.1 Crocinitomicaceae bacterium
GCTCTTGGATGTAAGCCCCCATTAATCCAACTTAATGATTGTCCGTTAACCTGGTTACGCCATGTTTTTGGATCATGTTGTTTTATTCCATCTAAAGTACCATCAGTAATCCATTCTTTCAACCATTCTTCATGGCGTTCCATTGGTAAAAACCAATGGCTCGTTTCTTTTAAAGTTGGCGTTTTTCCACTTAAGGTTGATTTTGGGTTTATTAATTCGGTTGGACTTAAGGCTGCTCCGCATTTTTCGCATTGATCGCCATAAGCACCTGCATTTTTGCAGTTAGGACAATCTCCTGTTACGTATCTGTCTGCTAAAAACTGATTATATTCTTCGTCGTAAAACTGCTCAGTTGTTTGCTTCGTAAACGATTCATTCTTGCTCAATACTTTAAAATAATCTTGTGCCGTTTCGTGATGAATGGGCTTTGATGTCCGAGAATAAATATCAAATGAAATATCAAAATCAGTAAATGCTTTACTATTAATTCCATGATATTTATCTACAATTTCTTGAGGCGTTGTTCCCTCTTTTTTAGCACGGAGTGTAATAGCAGCACCATGCTCGTCACTTCCACAAACAAACAAAACTTCTTCTTTTTTCATTCTCAGAAAGCGAACAAATATATCTGCTGGCAAATAAACCCCTGCAATATGTCCTAAATGCAATGGCCCATTTGCGTATGGGAGGGCGGCGGTTACTGTAAATTTATCACTCATTATTGTGCTAACTATTTTGAACAAAAATACTAAAAGGATTTGGTGGAATTCAAATCCAATTGTATTTTTAGCATACATGAGTAAAAATATCAGAATTGTATCTCCTGCAAAGGCTATTTCGATTAACTTAATTGAAAATGCTGTAAAGCTTTTATCTGATGCCGGACATCAGGTTTCTATTGGAAAATATACAAATGGGAACCATAATTACTTTTCAGGGTTGCAACAAGAACGATTAGTAGACTTTCAAAATGCTATTGATGATCCTTCAGTTGACATCATTTTATGTGCAAGAGGTGGCTATGGATGCATTCAAATCATAGACGAATTAGATTTTTCATCCCTTCATGGAAAAGAAAAAATAATCGTTGGATTCAGCGACGTAACTGTTTTTCACATGCATTGTCATGCACTTGGACTACAAACGATTCACGCTACTATGCCATTAAATTTTGCCAACAATTCTGAAGCTAGTATTGGTTCTTTGCTTGATGCCATTAATTGGAAAAGAATTAAATATGAGCTACCTCCAAATAACCAAAACAAAATAGGAATTGCTAAAGGGGAAATTATAGGTGGGAATTTAGCTAGTATTCAAACATTAATTGGCACTAATTCAGACTGTGATTTTACAGATAAAATATTATTTATTGAAGACGTAGGTGAATATGTCTATACAATTGATAGAATGTTTTGGGGGCTTAAGAAGGCTGGTAAATTAAAACATTTAGCTGGGATGATTATAGGTGGAATGACAAATATTAAGGACACTGAGGTGCCATTTGGAAAAAGTTTAGAAGAAGTTGTTCTAAGTCACGTTATAGATTATAACTATCCTGTTTGCTTTGGTTTTCCAGCAGGTCACATTGATGATAATCGAGCCATTATATTTGGAAAACAATCGGCTTTGCGAGTTAAAAAGAGTATCGTTGTTTTGGAAAATTAAACCATTTTAAACCAATTTCTTATTACCATTAATCCAAACAATACAGCTGACGTTATTGAAACCATAACAAAAATAGATTCATAATCAGAATTACCTCTATCATTACTAATAAAAGCCATTGCAATGGAAAGCAATGCCACTAAACCTGTAAAAAAAATCCATTTCATCCGGTCGCTTCTGCGTGCCTGCTTTTCAAAACCTTTTACCTCTACCTCTAATTCACCTTTATTGGCTTTGGTTAAAAATGAATCAATTTTTCGAGGAATTCCCAGTAAAGTGGTGGCCTGCGATACAATTGAATCTAAAACCAGATTTTTAAAGCCTTCTTTACTTAATACCATTTTCTTAATATATGGTTTGATAGTATCTACAGGATTATAGTCGGGAGAAATATTAGCAAAAATAGCTAGTAATAGTACAAGTGACCTTTGCAAAAGAATCCAATCCTTTGGCACATCAAATGTCTCTGTTAGCTCTCTAAAACTTAGCTCTCTTCTCAGTTCATCAATATTCGAGTTTTTAATCGTGTCATAATCCATTTCAGAAAAATTAATCCCACTACTAATAAATTCGTTCATGGCCTCAATCATTTTTTGAGCAGTCCGTTCAGTATCTTTATCTTTTCCTACAAAACCCATTTTTTGCATAGAACTGAGCACTCTTTCACTATCTTTAGCAACAATGGCTTGTAGAAATTTTGGTATCTCTCTTCTTGTAGTATCTGATAGAATACCTACTGCACCAAAATCTAGTAATACAATTTGCCCTGAATTATTCACTAGAATATTTCCTGGATGAGGATCAGCATGATAATATCCGTCAACCAAAAGCATTTTGCAGTATGCCTCCATCAATTTATTTGAGATATCTTCAGCATCTAAATATGCTTCTTGATACAAATCTTTATTGGTAATTTTTTGACCTTCACAATACTCTGTCACCAGCACTTTTGACGAGCTAAATTGCGAATAAACATGAGGAATAATAACATTATTATTCTTTTTCAAGTTATTGGCTATTTTTTGCATTGCGGTAGCCTCATGACAATAATCAAGCTCTTCATTAATCATTATGCGAACCTGTTTGTATATATTATCTATACCATTAACCTTGAAGTATTTACCTGCCAATTTTACCAAGTTTTCTATAATTTTAAGGTCTAAATTAGCTAAGTTCTCTATTTGAGGGTGTTGTATTTTAACCGCTACTTTTTGACCCGTTTTCAATTTAGCAATATGCACTTGACCTATTGAGGCTGCTGCAATCGGTTCTTCTGCAAACTCAGAAAAGATGGCTGAAGATGGCTGACCCATTTCTTCTAAAATTGTGGCTTCGCTATCCGCCGCCGAACTTGCGGGAGCTCGATCTTGTAAGGACTCCAATGCTAAACCATAAGCATCAGGTAAAACATTAGATAAAATGGATAATAACTGCCCTACTTTGATAAACAGCCCATTTAAAGAAATAATACTGTCTTTTACTTTTTCAGCATTTTTTATATGTTTCTGTTCTAGCTTTTTTTGAAAACTTGAAACTGAAAGTAATGGTTTGATTAACTTTAATTTCAAATAAGAGAAAAGGATAGTAAAAGCGGTAAAATATGCTTTCCTTTTTCTTTTGCCTATGCTTAATATCATTCTTTTATGCTAAATCTAGTGTAAATGAGAACACAGAACCTTCTCCTACAGTGCTATTAACAGAAATATTTTGTTGATGCGCCTCAATAATATGTTTTACAATTGGCAATCCTAGTCCAGACCCAGCAATATTGCGTGCTCTACTTTTTTCGACTCTATAAAATCTTTCAAATAGCCTTTCAAAATGCTCCTCTTCAATACCTATTCCGTCATCAATAACATCAACTATTAATTTTTTGCGATCTGTTTTACCTATTTTTATGATTGTGCTGCCGTTTTCAATGCCGTACGAAATAGAATTAGAAATTAGGTTTATTAAGACTTGTCCAATCTTTCCTTTATCAGCTAAAACGATTGTGGGTTCGTAGCTTGAATCGAGCTTTATTGAAATACCTTTTAGCTCAGCCTTACTGCTTACAGTATCAAAAATTTCATTAACTAAATCAACAATATCAAATTTTACTAATTTTAGATTGAATCGATTAAATTCAAACTTTGATATGCTATCTAGGTCGTCCAATACAGTGGTGATTCTATCCACTCCTTTGCTTGCCTTTTTTAAGAATGACCTGTTTACTGTCTCATCTTCAAGTCCACCCTCTAGCAAGGTTAATATGTAGCCCTGTATGCTAAATACAGGCGTTTTTAATTCGTGCGCTAAATTTCCCAAAAATTCACGTCTAAAGTTAGCTTGCTCCTCTAATTTTTCAATTTGCTGTTGTTGATTTTCAGCCCACTCTTCAGTTGTTTTACTTAAGCTATTAAATACTGGCTCAGTCATTTTAACAGGACTTGAAAACGCATTTTTACGCTTGCTAATGATTCTATAAATCGATTTTAATTCACGATTTATAAACCGCTCAAGAAAGTAGTAGAGAATTACAAAAGTTAAAATTCCTATTCCAATTGTTACGCCTAGACCAAACCAAAAAGAAAAAGGAGCATCTGCTAGTAATGAAGCAATAAGTAATAGCAATCCTACTCCGGCCATTAAAACAGCACTCGCCATTAATACAATATTTATGGGACGGGAGTAAAAAGACATGTGTTACAAGTTTACCATTCTATTGTATTAACAAGAGTATCAAAATCAGGTATTAGAAAGCTAATTGATGGCTTTAAACTATCATAATTCGGCTTACTGTTGAAATATAACGCTCCTCGTAAAAAATGATGGTTGCTATCAGTCACGTAAAATTGATAATTACTAGCCGTATTTCCAATTAATCTGTAGGCTGTACCGTATACATTCTTCATTGGATTTATAATCAATTTTTCATCAATTCCGTCTGCTTTTATGCTGTGCTCATACACTAATTTTCTGGCATTTTCTATGTGATACATAAGGCCAGTATCAATTGGAATATAGGTTAAAAAAAGTGTTGCATTTAATCCTTTGTAGTTTAAGTCAATATTGCACAGTCCTTTACTAGAATCAACTTCAGTATAATCAGCTACTTTAAAACTAAAGTCACACCTGGACACAGTTTTACTGAAAACCTTTTTAGGGAAAGAAATTTTCATTGAGCTAATTGGCTTGGGGTACACAGCATCCTCATCTGTACAACCAATAAAGCCAATGATTGCGCCCAAAATGAGTATCAGCTTACTATGCTTCATCAATGATAACTTTAATTCGTTTCAGTTTTCGTTTGTCAGCGGCATCTACAATTAACGTGTAATTATTAAATGAAATTCTTTCATTTTTTAATAATATTTTGCCAGACTGTTCAGTAATAAACCCTCCCAACGTATCTGCTTCTCCTTTGCTTTCTTCAAATTCGCTCCCGTCAATGTCTAAAACTTTGTAAAAATCCATTAAAGGCATTTTGGATTCAAACAAATAGGTCCTATCATCTAATTTCGAATAGTTTAAATCTTCAAGGTCAAACTCTTCAGAAATATCGCCTACAATTTCTTCTAAAACATCCTCTAAAGTTATTAGGCCTGATGTTCCTCCGTATTCATCTACAACGATAGCCATGTGCATTTTTCGTTCCTGAAAACTTTTCAATAAATCATCAATTTTTTTATTTTCCGGAACATAATAGGGCTCTCGTAATAAATTAAGCCAATTTTCAGGAGCATGATCAATAAACGGAATTAGATCTTTTACATATAAAATACCTTTAATGTTATCGAAAGATTCCTCAAAAACAGGTACCCTAGAATAATTGTGTTCTAAAATTAATTCATGTATTCTTTCATAAGAGTCATTGACATCAAACGCCACAACATCAACTCTAGACTTCATGATTTGTTTCACATCAGTTTTTCCAAATTTCACAATTCCTTCTAGGATTTTGTGCTCATCTTCTTTTCCTTCTAGCTCTTTAGTTAATTCAATGGCTTGTTCTAAATCGTCAGATGAAACCGAAACACTTTTCTTTTTACCCAAATTACTTAAAACAGAAGTGCCTTTAACTAAGCCAGCTACTAACAAATTGACTGGAAAAACTTTTCCTATTTTAGCCAAAGGAACACCCATTAACAGAGCCATTTTCTTTCCGTTTTTTGAAGCATAAACTTTTGGAATAACTTCACCAAACAG
This sequence comes from Crocinitomicaceae bacterium, assembly GCA_045110285.1. GTDB lineage: Bacteria > Bacteroidota > Bacteroidia > Flavobacteriales_D > Crocinitomicaceae > Putridiphycobacter. The sequence goes on from JBGCGA010000047.1 coordinate 5,854, forward strand.
CAATATGATAAAAGTGATAGCTACAATATCGATAAACAACTTCCATCCCTCCGAAATACTTTCTGGTGGAAATAACATAGTGCTTAGATAAGCCGCAATAATTATGATAGAAACATTGATAAAATTATTTGCAATTAATATAGTTGCTAACAACCGTTTTGGTTTTTCTAATAATGTAATAGTTGTTTTGGCCCTGTCTCCACCATCTTTCTCTATCTCCTCAATATCAATAGGTTTAAGTGAAAAAAATGCAACTTCCGAACCAGAAACTAGTGCTGATAAAAACAGAAATAGTAATAAAACAGAAATGGAAATGATGATTGGAATTAAATCTGAACTCATATCACTATCTTAAAATGGAAGATCATCTTCTTCCTCAGCCTTAATATTTTGTTCCATAGGCTGACTAGGATTGTTTTCAACTGATTTAGGGTACGTAGCTTGAGGATTTTGATTACCTGAATTTTCAGCTCTTGACAGCATAGTCATATTATCTGCAATTACCTCAGTAGTGTAGCGGGTATTGTTTTTTTCATCTTGCCACGATCTTGTTCTAAGCTTTCCTTCAACATAAACTTTCATTCCCTTCTTCAAATAGGTTTCGGTAATTTTAGCCAAACCTCTCCACACCACTATATTATGCCAGTCTGTAACTTCTCGCTTATCACCAGTATTTTTATCTACATAGGATTCAGAAGTAGCTATCGAAAAATTAGCTACCACTGCTCCATTTTCCAAATGCCTAACTTCAGGGTCTTTTCCTAAATTACCTATTAAAATTACTTTGTTTACACTACCAGCCATACTAAATCTGTTTCTACCAAAGCAAAGATAAGATTTATCTTTTGAAAAAGTCCGACTCACCAATATATCTGACAATTAGCTGGGGTAATGGCAAATCCTCTAAATTATTAATAGAAATGATATCATAATCAACAAATTCAGTCATTTGCTCCTGCTCTAAAATCCAGAACTTTGCGTATAAATGTTGATGGGTTAAAATATGTTTCAGTTCTAAGTCAAACCTTGCTCCTTTCACACCAATTCCATCAACCTCAGCTATTTCAAAAATCGGTTTATTTGACTCTACAACTGGAAAATCATATAAGCCCTGCCAAATTCCACTTCCTGTTCGTTTATTGACTAGTATTTCTTCACCATTGGAGATCAGGACATAATTTAAATATCTCTTCTTTACTTTTAATATTTTGTTCTTTACTGGAAAATCAGTGACACTCTTCTTTTCGAAAGCCTCGCAATGAAATTGAACAGGACAGTTATTGCAATCAGGATTTTTTGGCCGACAAACAAGAGCACCTAATTCCATCATGGCCTGATTGTGTTCGCCAGGATTTTTTCTATCAAGAAGTGATTGTGCCAATTTAAAGAATTCTTTTTTACCACTTGTACTGTTAATAGGCGTATTTATTGCAAACAATCTACTCAAAACCCTAAATACATTACCATCCACTACTGCATATGGTTCACTATAAGCAAATGATGCAATAGCGGCTGCCGTATATTCGCCTACGCCTTTTAGTTTTATAATTTCACTGTAGGTTGAAGGAAAAACACCATCATTATCTGAAGTAATCTGCTTTGCTGCAAAATGTAAATTTCTCGCTCTACTGTAGTAACCAAGCCCTTGCCAATTTTTAAGCACATGCTCTTGGCTACTTTCGGCCAAAGATTTTACATTTGGGTAGGCTTTAATAAATTTTAAATAGTAAGATGTTCCTTGCACAACTTGTGTTTGCTGCATAATTACTTCCGACAACCAAATTCGGTAAGGATCGGAGGTGTGTCTCCAAGGCAAATCACGTTTATTTTTTTTATACCAGTTTTGAATTGTATTTGATATACTTACCACTTATCACTGTTTTAGAATATTTTGTCTAAAATATTTCTTTTATCTCGAAAAAACGGTTATTTTTGTGATTAAATACAAACGATTAAAAATTAAATAGTTATGACAAAAGCAGACATTGTTAGCAAAGTAGCTAACGAAACTGGGATTGAAAAAGCAGCTGTTTTAGCAACAGTTGAGTCTTTCATGAAAAACGTAAAAGGTTCACTAGCAAGTGGAACAAATGTTTATTTAAGAGGATTTGGTTCTTTCATTGTAAAGAAAAGAGCTGAGAAAACTGGAAGAAATATTTCAAAAAATACTTCTATTATAATTCCAGCACACAACATTCCAGCGTTTAAACCTGCAAAAACATTTGTAGAAAACGTAAAAAAGAACGTGAAAGTAAAATAGTTGTATAACTAAAATACTTTTAGTACATTTGCGCTCTAAAATTTAGCGTAATTAAAACTTCCTGAATTTCAGGAAGTTTTTTTTTAGATATATTATTAACAACATAAAAATTATTAGCTATGCCAAGCGGAAAAAAGAGAAAGAGACATAAGATGGCTACTCACAAAAGAAAAAAGAGACTTAGAAAAAACAGACACAAGAAAAAGAAATAAGTCTTTAATCTTTTGATAATAAAACTAATACTTAGCGACATTTGTTGCTAAGTATTTCTTGTTTTATAAATATTCATACAAAATACTACCGAATGAGTTTTGAGTTAGTTGTTGACGTCAGACCAAACGGAATTTGGATTGCCTTGATGCGTGAAGGGAAGTTAATTGAGCTTCACGAGGAAAAGATGAACAAAGATTTCATGGTTGGCGATATTTACCTAGGAAAGGTAAGAAAAGTCGTATCTAGTCTAAACGCTGCCTTTGTGGACGTTGGCTACGAAAAAGATGCATTTTTGCACTATTTAGATCTTGGACCACAGTTCAAGTCACAAGACAAATATGTACAGCAGACATTACAGGGAAAACAAAAGGTAGCAGATTTACTTTACTTTAAGCCTGAGTCGGACATTGAAAAGTCTGGCAAAATTGACGAAGCTGTTACCTCTACTCGTCAAGTAATGGTTCAGGTTGCAAAAGAACCTATTTCTTCAAAAGGTCCCAGATTAAACGCTGAAATAACCATAGCCGGTCGATTTATTGTTTTGGTTCCATTTTCTCAGAAAATTTCAGTTTCTCAGAAAATAAAAAGCGGCAAAGAAAAAGATAGATTGCGTGATATCATGCGTGATATTTTACCGAAAAACTTTGGAGTTATAATAAGAACTGTTGCTGAGGATAAAAAAATATCAGAAATTGATAGTGATTTAAAAGATCTACTTGACAAATGGAAATTAATTCATGAAAACTTAAAAACATCTAAACCTCCAAAGCGAATTTTGGGTGAATTAAGTAGGGCGTCTTCTTTACTTCGTGATCTGCTAAATGATAACTTCACTAAAATTCATATTAATGATGAAGTGCTAAAAGATGAGATGCACGAATATATTTCTTCTATATCTCCTGGGCAAGAAAAAATACTAACCCTATATAAAGGTAAACTCAATATATTCGAACACTTTAATATTCACAAGCAGATCAAGTTGCTTTATGGGAAAAAAGTGCCATTATCGTCTGGAGGCTACTTAATTGTAGAACATACTGAGGCCATGCACGTGGTTGATGTCAACTCTGGAAATAGAACTGCCAAAGGAGATACACAGGAACAGAACGCACTGGCTGTAAATCTGGAATCAGCCGAGGAACTAGCAAGGGTATTAAGGTTGAGAGATATGGGTGGTATTATTGCAGTTGATTTTATTGACATGCATAAAAAGGAGCACAACAAAATGTTGTTTGAAAAAATGAAAGAGCTTCTTAAAACTGACCGAGCAAAGCACAGCATTATTCCACCTAGTAAATTTGGAGTGATGGAAATTACACGGCAACGAGTAAGACCAGAAACTAACATTGAGACATCCGAAGTATGTCCTACTTGTGATGGATCGGGGAAAATTCAGGCATCAATTATGTTTACAGATGAAATTGTTTCATCTTTAGATTTTATCATGACGGAAAAAAAAGCTAAGAAGCTGACACTAATTGTTCATCCTTACATAGAATCTTATTTTACTAAAGGTTTAATTTCACGCCAAGTCAAATGGTTTTTCAAGTACAAAAAATGGGTAACAGTGAAAGCAGCATCAGCTAATAATTTTTTCGAGTTTTCATTTTTGGATGAGAACAACAAAAAAATTAATGTTTAAGTAGATCTACTTTCTTAACTTAGCTTGAGCAATGATTAACCTTAAGCCAAAGTACTCGATATTAGAAGCCAAAGTAAAATTGGAAGCATATTGTGCATACCAAGAGCGCTGTGCATTCGAGATTTCTCAAAAATTACGATTGTGGAACATGCATTTTGAAGACCATGATGTTTTAATTGCTGACTTAATTTCAAACAATTTCCTAAATGAAGAAAGGTTCGCAGAGGCATATGCCAGCGGAAAGTTCAACATCAAAAAATGGGGAAAATCTAAGATTAAAATGCATTTAAAAGGAAAACATATTTCTGACTACTCAATTAATAAGGCAATAAAGTCTATTGATCCTGGTGAATATGAAAACACACTTGAAGTTCTTGCCCGTAAAAAGTGGGAAAATTTATCAGGTAATCACTGGGAGAAAATGGGAAAATTGAAGCGATTTCTGCAGAACAAAGGGTATGAAACTGAAATTTTAAATGACTTGATGCAGTCATATATTAAAAACAATGAATGATTTTAAAGAACTAGGGGTTCACCCACAGCTAGCAAAACGTTTATTTGAATTGGGAATTGAAAGGCCTAGTCCAATTCAAAAAGAGTCCATTCCTTATTTACTTGAAAAAGGAGGTGACTTTATTGGAATGGCGCAGACTGGCACTGGCAAAACTGCGGCATATGGACTGCCTCTTTTACAAAAAATTAGTCCTAAACAGAGTCAAATACAAGGGTTAGTTTTAGTACCTACACGCGAGCTAGTGCAACAAGTAGCAAAAACACTATTTAAATACACTAAACACTATCAACCCATTTTTTCAGTAGGGATTTACGGTGGCCCAAATGTGAACAAGCAAATAGCATTATTGAGGAAACCGACTCAAATTATAGTAGCAACCCCCGGCAGATTAATTGATTTAATTAACAGAAAACAAATTGATTTGTCTTATCTTAAATATTTGGTGCTAGATGAAGCAGATGAAATGCTCAAACTTGGATTTAAAGAGGATTTAGATTATATACTAACGGCGTCAAATAGTAGAATTCAGAAGTGGTTATTTTCAGCAACCATGCCAAGAGATATTGAAGCATTAGTGAAAAAGCATTTATATCATCAGGCAAAAAAAGTGATGCTATCTGAAACCAGTATTCTAAATAGCAATATAAAACATGAATATATTTTGTGTAAGGCTGCTGAAAAACTAAATACAGTGATTCAATTTCTCAACAACCGTAAAAACGATAGAGGGATTATTTTTTGTAAGACAAAAAAGTCTACACAATTGCTTTACAAGCAGCTACTGGCTAGAGGATTTGCTGTACAGGCTTTGCAAGGTAACATGACCCAAGTTGACAGGGATAAGACCATGAGAGCTTTTAAAAATCTGAGTCTACAAATATTAATTTCAACAGATGTTTCAGCAAGAGGAATTGATATAGAAAACTTAAGCTACGTTTTACATTACGAAATGCCAGATCAAATAGACTATTATACCCATAGAAGTGGAAGAACTGCAAGAGGTGGAAATAAAGGTTTATCAATTGCCATTACTGATGAAAAAGAATTAAAATTTTTAAAGACGCTAAGTAAAACGCTGGTGTTTTCAGTCAACGAAACACTTATTTAATTTACATTAAGAATAAGCTTATTTTCTTCACGCTGCAATATATTGTATATCAGCAATCTAAAATTATTGTTTATCTTTTGTTAAAAAAGAGTAAACAAAAAACAAAGTGACAATAATTATTGTAAATTTGTTTCAAACAAAAGTCTATGAATCAATACAAGGCTGGACCATTTCTCGACCAAATTACATTTCCAAAAGATTTACGAGAAAAATTCAAAATTGAAGACCTAAATCAAGTGTCTGATGAAGTAAGAAAATACATTATTGATGTAATTTCTGAAATTGGCAATTCTCACTTTGGTGCAAGTTTAGGTGTAGTTGAACTAACTGTTGCATTACATTATGTTTTTAATACCCCATACGATCAGTTAGTGTGGGATGTAGGTCATCAGGCGTATGGTCACAAATTGTTGACTGGACGAAGAGATATTTTTCATACAAACCGTTTATACGGTGGTATGTCAGGTTTTCCCAAAAGAAGCGAAAGCGAATACGATACTTTTGGAGTAGGACATAGCTCAACGTCCATTTCTGGTGCTTTAGGAATGGCAATGGCTAGCAAGTACAAAAAAGAGGAAGACAGACAACATATAGCAGTAATAGGTGATGGTTCCATGACTGGAGGTCTTGCTTTTGAGGGGTTAAACCAAGCGGGATATACCAACCCTAATATGCTTATTGTTTTAAATGACAACTGCATGTCAATCGATCCAAATGTTGGTGCACTAAAAGAATATTTAACTGACATAACTACTTCACATACATATAACAAAGTAAAAGATGATGTTTGGAGTTTACTTGGAAAAGTCTCGAAATTTGGACCAAATGCTCAAGCTATAGCCTCAAAAATTAGCACAGCACTTAAAGGCACACTTTTGAAGCAAAGTAATTTATTCGAATCGCTAAATTTAAGATACTTTGGTCCTGTTGATGGTCATGATGTTGTAGGGCTAGTAAATATTATGGAGGATTTAAAAGATATTCCAGGACCTAAAATATTACATATTCTGACGACAAAAGGCAAGGGATACAAGCCAGCTGAAGATGGTGACACAACAAAGTGGCATGCACCTGGTGTTTTTAATAAAGAAACAGGTGAAATAATCAAAGTGATCCCTAAATCCCCTCAAGCTCCAAAATTTCAGGAAGTTTTTGGCCATACCATTGTAGAATTGGCAGAAAAAAATGATAAAATAATGGGAGTAACACCTGCCATGCCATCAGGTTGTTCATTAAATATTATGATGAAGGCCATGCCTGACAGAGCATTTGATGTTGGTATTGCAGAGCAGCATGCTGTAACATTTTCAGCAGGCTTAGCAACCCAAGGGATGGTTCCTTTCTGTAATATTTACTCAACCTTTATGCAACGGGCTTATGATCAGGTTTTACATGATGTTGCATTACAAAATTTAAATGTAGTATTTTGTTTAGACAGAGGAGGATTAGTTGGGGCAGATGGTGCGACACATCATGGAGCTTATGACCTATCCTACATGAGATCAATTCCTCAAATGGTGGTTTCATCACCAATGAATGAATCTGAATTACGGAATTTAATGTATACAGCTCAACTTCCTAACCAAGGGCCTTTTACTATCCGTTACCCTCGTGGGGCAGGTGTTATGGCAAAATGGAAAACACCAATGGAAGAGGTTAAAGTTGGAAGTGGACGCAAAATCAAAAGTGGTGAGGATATAGCTTTTTTAACAATTGGCCCAATTGGAAATTTGACTGTCAAAGCATGCAAAACTCTTGAAAAAGAGGGTATTTCTGCAGCACATTATGACCTGCGATTTGTCAAACCATTAGATGAAACTCTACTTCATGAAGTTTTTTCAAAATTTAAGAAAGTGATAACGATTGAAGATGGATGCATTATGGGTGGTATGGGATCGGCTGTACTAGAATTTATGGCAGACAATCAGTACACTGCACAGGTGGTTAGGTTAGGAATTCCAGACGCTTATATTCAGCACGGTACACAAGCCGAATTATATAGAGAGTGTGGTTATGATGCGGATGCTATGGTGGCAAAAGCCCTTAAAATTGTAGATAAAAATCAAAAATTAAGTATTAGTAAATAGAATTATGGCTAAATTAACATTAGGTGGTACCCCTGTAAATACATGTGGAGAATTACCAGAAGTAGGATCAAAAGCGAAAGGCTTTAACTTAGTTAAAACAGATTTAACATCAAAAAACTTACAAGATTATGCTGGAAAAAAGCTTGTTCTTAATATTTTTCCAAGTGTTGACACTGGTACTTGTGCTACTTCGGTTAGAACTTTTAATAAACAGGCTGCAGAATTAGACAATACCAAGGTACTTTGCATTTCAAGTGATTTACCATTTGCCCAAAAGCGTTTTTGTGGAGCTGAGGGCATAGAAAATGTTGAAATGCTATCAGACTACGCCAATAGTACTTTTGGAAAGGATTACGGACTAGAAATGATTGATGGCCCATTATTTAACTTACACAGTAGAGCTGTTATAGTTGTAGATACCGAAGGCACAATTACATACACAGAACAAGTGTCAGAAATTGTAGATGAGCCAGATTATTCATCAGCTTTAGAAGCGGCCAAATCTTCAAAATAAAAACTATGAAATACTTTTTCACTCTTGCAATACTTTCTTTACTTTTTACAAGCTGTAAAAAAGAAGGTTGTACCGATAGCTTAGCAATAAACCATGACAAAGAAGCGGAAAAAGATGACAATAGCTGCATGTACGACGCCTCTGTAATATTTTGGATTAATGCTGCGGGATCAACTAACTTTGACAATAGTTGGATAGATAAGTTAAAGATTTATATTGATGATGTTAAAATTGGTGAGATGACTACAAATTCAAGCCAACTAGATGTTCCAGAGTGCAATACTGTAGGTATTACTTACTTTTCTGAACTCGGAAGTAACTCAACAAAATCCATCAATTATAAAATAACTTATGATGCTTTTGGACCTCCTGGAGAAGACAACGAAACTACATATAGTGAAGGCTCCTTGCAAATGAAAGGTGGTTTTTGTACACCATTTTTAATTCAGTAAAAAGCGGCAGGATTAAGTGATAAATTATAGTAAAGTTTGGCTGGTTTAATTTCTTGACCTTCCTTATAAGTATATATTGTGCCATCTTTTTGTAACATTGGCACATGCATTAGTTGACGCTTAACCATTTTATCAGTAGAAAATGGCATGTCATGCAAGCCCTTATTCTGGACAGCATGCCTAATTCTTTCCGAATTTACCCCAATATCAATTCGCGCTGACTGACTATAATAGGATACATATTCACCCTGTACACTTAGTATTCCTAAAGACTTGTCTCCATAAATTGATTTATCTTGAGAGCGATATCCAAACCTAGCAGGGTAGTTTTTATCCTCTGTAATTTTTGTGCATGAGGCGTAATCACCAGTGTACAACTGAAGATTTAATCCAAATCGTAAACTATCGTAGCGATAAGAAATTTTCACACCACCCGTTCTAAACCTGTCTCTCCATCCTTTACCGGCTCCTAATAAATCATTTTCTGTTAGTACCGACAACCCCTTATACGTGATCATCAACATTCCCGAACTTTGCTTTGTCCCTTGCCAATCAAAATAATACTGATACACGTATCCTAATGAATAATTATACCTAAAATTTCTATCATGTAAACTGATAAATGGGTTTAAATTTGCTCCTTTACTTCCTGCGCCAAAATGTGCCCCAAAACCTATAATGACTTCAGGTGTTTTTGATTGAATTCCCCAACTTGAAAAATTGTAGTAAAATCCAGCTTTCAAATTTGCTTGAACAAATTCGTACTGACTTCCCCCATCAAAACGTAAACCTATCCGTTTTACCTCATTACCAAAATCAACGCATATTCCAACTTTTCCATGCCACTCTTGAGCTGCAACATTTGTCATTGCCAATAAAGCAAAAAACATGAAAAATGAACGAAAATTACAAATAAACATTTGTCTTCCAATATTTTAGTTAGCAAATAGACAGGCCTATTTTAAAGACATATAAAGACTTTTTTCTAAATTCTGAAGGGCACGCATGCGAACTTAGCATTTAACGCAATTGAGAGCCTCTAAATAAAGAACTCTTGTATTATACATAGATAAACAGACTAATTTTATCATTTTTTCTTTAGAATATAAATTTGAGAAGAGTAAGATCCTTTTGTTGCCTTAAAATTTGACATAAAGCCAGACCAAATTGCATTGATAATATTACCCTCTTTATACTTTTCACTTAACATGGATACATAATACGAATCAAATTTCATTGGCAGTACTTCTTTCAGCTCCAAACCTACTTTTTGAAACAATGTCTCAATATCTTTAGGAGTAAAATGATACAGATGAATTGGAAGGTCATAAGCAGCCCAGTATTCACCATACTTTTCAGCATCATACGACAATCTATTTGGAACTGCTACAATTAGCGTTCCATTATCTCTCAAGATTTCACTTATCCTTTTAACATCCGCATGTAAGTCATAGACATGTTCTAATACATGCCACATTGTTATAATATCTTGGCTATTCTTCTCTACTGTTTGTAATTTCTGTATCGGCAACAAATCTAACCCATTACTAATTTTAGCAACATTCCTAGCATCCATATCTGGTTCCATTCCAATGGCATCAAAACCAGCTTTTCTCAAAGCTCTTACAAAATGACCAGTACCAGCCCCAATATCTAAAGTGTTGCTACCACTAGCATATTTTCTTACTAGTTTCACTTTTTGTTTTAACGTGTATTTTCTAACAATATGATAAATTCGATTAATGATTCCTTTTTTTGAAGAAGTGTGACTAACATAGCTTTCAGCCTTGTAATACCCTCCTATTTCATCCGGTTTTGGTATTGGGTTAGTAAAATGGAAATTGCATGATTTACATGCAACTATTGCAAAAACTTCTCCACTTACAGTATAATCTTTCGCATTTAAAACTACTTCAAAACCTGCCCCATCACAAATAGGGCAATTACTTATATTATTCATATTATCTTCCTAAAAAAACAAGTAATACCGAAATATCACTTGGGGATACACCACTAATTCTGCTTGCTTGTCCTATTGTTACAGGTTCTATTTCTTTCAGCTTTTCCACTGCTTCAGCCGACAAAGATGAAAACACGCCATAATCGATATCCTTCGGGATTTTAACATTTTCAAGTCGTATCATCTTATTAGCCATTTCCTGTTCACGATTAATATAACCGTCATACTTAATTTGTATTTCTGCTTGAACTAAAGCATCCATACTGCTTTCATTGTACTTATTTAATTTTTTTCCTAATTCTACTCCCTTTTTCATCATTGGAGCCAACTGCACATGAGGCCGAGCTAACAAAGTGTCTGACTTTTGTTTTTGTTTTAATTTTGAAGACCCTAAGGATTCTAAATACTCATTCACCTCACCGGGGCTTATACTCGTTCCGCTTAAAACATCTTTTATTGTGTTGGTATCTTCTATTTTTTTCAAAACAGATTCATATCTATCTGCAGAAGCTAAGCCTATTTTGTACCCCTTTTCGGTTAACCTAATGTCAGCATTATCTTGTCTCAATAAAATTCTAAATTCCGCTCTAGATGTAAACATTCTATATGGCTCCTTTGTACCTTTAGTAATTAGGTCGTCAATTAATACGCCAATATAGGCATCAGAGCGACTTAATATAAATTCCGGTTGATTGGCTAATTTTAAATGAGCGTTTATTCCAGCCATTAAACCCTGAGATGCGGCCTCTTCATAACCGGTGGTTCCATTAATTTGCCCTGCAAAATATAAATTGTCTACCAATTTTGTCTCCAAGGTATGTTTTAATTGTGTAGGAGGGAAGTAGTCATATTCAATGGCATATCCTGGTCTAAACATTTTAACATTTTCAAACCCCACGATAGACCTCATGGCCTTAATTTGAACTTCTTCAGGCAAAGATGTACTGAATCCATTCACATATATTTCAACCGTATTCCAGCCTTCTGGTTCAACAAAAATTTGATGCCTATCTCGATCAGCAAAACGATTAATTTTATCCTCAATTGAGGGGCAATATCTTGGCCCTATACTTTTAATAGCACCATTAAACATTGGAGATCTATCAAATCCTTCTTTAAGTAATTCATGTACTTCGGGATTTGTGTATGTGATATGACACGGCAACTGCCTTTGTAAATAGTCTGATTCATTAGAATATGAAAACTTAAATGGTGAAGCATCTCCTGCTTGTTCTTCCATTAATGCATAATTCAAACTCCGTCCATCTACTCTTGGCGGAGTTCCTGTTTTCATTCTACCACTTTCAAAACCCAGATCAACCAAGTTTTCAGTAATCCCGTAACTAGCGCTTTCACCAGATCTTCCTCCTTTAAAATTCTTTTCTCCTAAATGTATTAACCCATTTAAAAAAGTTCCATTCGTCAGAATAACAGATTTAGCATGAATTTCAATTCCCATACTAGTTTTAACACCTATTACTTTATTTCCTTTTGTCAAAATGCCAACTACCATGTCCTGCCAAAAATCCAGATTTTCAGTTTGCTCTAATTTTTCACGCCACTTTGCAGCAAACAACATCCTATCATTTTGTGTTCGTGGTGACCACATAGCAGGACCTTTTGAAAGGTTTAGCATTCTGAATTGAATGGCGGATTGATCTGAAACAATACCTGACCCTCCGCCTAGAGCATCTATTTCTCTTACAATTTGTCCTTTTGCAACGCCACCCATTGCTGGATTGCATGACATTTGTGCAATTGTTGCCAAATTCATTGTCACCAAAAGGACAGAGGACCCCATTTTAGCGGATGAATAAGCGGCCTCACAACCAGCATGACCACCGCCAACAACTATAACATCATATTCTTCTAACATACTTTTTTGTTTCACGTGAAACACTTAGCAAAAGTTTCACGTGAAACTTTCAACTAGACCAAGTGCCCAATCCTCCATTCTTGTCATCTCATTCTGTTCTGCATCTGACTTATCATTATAACCAAATAAATGCAACACTCCATGAATAATAACCCGTCTAAGCTCTTCCACAAAATCACCATCACTGTATTCAACTGCATTACTACGAACTGTGTCAACACTTATAAATATGTCGCCGCATACTATCCGATTTTGATTATAGTTAAATGTAATAATATCCGTATAATAGTCATGGCCTAAATACTGTTTATTAATATCTAAGATATAATCATCTGAACAAAATATATAAGACAATTTACCAATTGATCTGTTCAATTCTTTTGCGATACCACAAATCCATGAAACTAAAAATTCCGGATCATGATCCGGAACCTCAATGTTTTCAATATGGAAAGTAATCTCAGCCATTAATTGCAAAAGTAATATTAACTTTTGAACCACTTTCTAGAAACTCTAACTTATCCGCCAAATTTTTCATCAGGAATATTCCTCTACCATCTGGCCTCTCAATATTTTCAGGAGCAGTAGGGTCCGGCAATTGGCTATAATCAAACCCATTTCCTTGATCTTCTATCGAAAAAACTAACTCTGCGCCATTCTTGTCTACCATCACTTTAACAAGCTTATTCTTACTGCGCCCATTGCCATGAATAATTGCGTTATTTGTAGCTTCCGTTACAGCTATTAAAATATTGCCGTACATATCTTCATTTATCAGGAGATCACCACATACTTTATCTATAAGCGACTCTACCTGCGTTATGTTTTCTAAACTAGAACTAATTTCCAAAATGTGCATCCATTAATTATTTACCGTATTAAAATAAGAGTTTACCATATTTTTATAGTAAATCTTTAACCCTAAAGGAACCGATCTTAACAACTCAATTTCACCCTCCTTCTTTTGGTTATACTCTAATAATTCTATTTGGTTACCATCCATATTATTTTTTCCTTCCTTTGCCTCACGCTCTTCACTGTACCCTCTTTCCATAATGGCTTTTTCATTTTCCAGTAAACGGGTCATAATATCTTGCTGCCTTTTAAATAAGTCAGGCGTAAACCCATTATTTAATAAGTCATTCTCCAATTTTTCCATTTCATCAATCACTTTGTTAAGCCCATTTCCTGAACCAGAACCATCTTTATTAAGCTCTTGCCTTAAACCTTGAAGTGCCTTCCTCATTTGTGCCTGCTCCATTGCCATTTTAGCTATTTCCTTTGCACCAAGTCCAGGTATACTTCCACTACCCAATCCTTGCTGACCTTCACCTTTACCTTCGCCAGGTTTCTGGCCTTTCTTACCTCCAGGCTGACTACCATCTTTCATTTGCTGCATTTGCTTTTTTAATTGATCCTTCATTTGCTGCATACTCATTTGTCCGGGCTTTGGAGCGCCAGAACCTGTCCCTCCAGGCTTGTCGCATGAACCGCTACCGGGTTTCATAGCTTTCATAGCATCTTGCATTTGCTCTAGCACTTGCGACAACAGTAAAGCCAAATCATTATAGGTAGTAACGGCATACTGTTGGTGTTGTTTTACTTTACTTAGGTTCCTTTCTTGTCCCCAATGTTTGGCTTTCTCTTGATTGTACTCTAAATCACTCAATTCTTCGAGAATTGTATTTGACAATTGAGCTTGTCTCTTTGCTAATGCCATCAAAGAATCCTTTACAATAACGGTGGCCTCGTTTATTTTTAATTGATCTCTATTTAGATTTACAACCTTTGGATTATTTCTATCAACGCTACCATATTCTTTCATCAAATTTTCTTGTTGATGCGAAAGATTAACAATGTTTTCTAATAAAAACCTCAGCTTTTCCATGTCTTCAGAATTCTGCTTACTTGAAGCACCCTCCATCATAGCCTTAACATCATCTGCCATTTTCTCCATCATGTCGGCAGCTTTTTTTTGACTTTCAGACGCCTTCTTTTCCTTCTTTTCTCCTAACTTTTCCTTTGCCTCACTCATCTCTTGATCAATCTCATCCTCTTTCTCTTTATCAAAATTCATATCTTTGGGTTTTTCGAGCTCTTCATTCATCTTCTTGGCTTCTTCGATATCTTTCTGAATTTCCTCAAATTTATCGTTTAGTTCTTCCTGTTCTTTCTCCAATTCTTCCGGAGAAACATTTTTGTTTTCAGTCTTCTCTTGCAGAGCATTTTGTTCTTCTGCCAATTCTCGCAATTGTTCCTCAATACCTTCCATTTTTTTATCAAGTTCTAAATGCTTAAACAATTCCAAAGTCCGATCCAATTCCTTTTCTAAATCTTTAGACTTTTGCTCCATGTTCTCCATATTTTCAAGGATTTCATCCCTATCCATTTCATCCATCATTTTTTGAAGCTCCTCAAGTAATTCTTTCATTTCATCATCCATTAGCTCTTCCATCAGCTTTTCTAACAATTCCTGCTTCTCTAGTAACTCCTCAGAGTTCTCTAGAAACTCATTCTCCTCAGTTGCATTTTCTTCAAACTGCTGCTTTAAATTTTCGAGTTTCATTTGCAATGATTCCTGTTGATTCAACATACTATTGATGTTCTGCTTGTCTTTCCAATCAGGCGTACTTTTATTAATCAACTGGTTTTTAATTTTCGCTATTTCCTTTTTCATTTCGTTTGCATCTTTCAATGCATCATCCATGTCCTTTTTTAAGTTTTCTGATTTTTGACTTAAATCATTATCTAATTCTGTCAGATCAGGAACATCAAAGCTCATCTTACTGCTTGTTGTCGACTTAAATCCATTCGGCGCATCATTGTCAGTTACTAAAAAATAATACTCAACAACATCACCAGGCTTCAAACTAAAATCCTTCATATCTAACTCATAGGCAAATGCTTGGTTAGCCTGCGCAGCTCTAATCTTAACATTACTTCTTTGCACTTCAATAGTATCTTTCCTCGTTACTTTACTTAATAAACTTAAACCACTAAAACCGAAGTCATCCTTTATTGTTCCTGTTAAAAAACGGCTAAAAGGACGGAGTGAATCTAACTTTTCAACTACAGCAATTTCCGGATAAGCGTCAGGCCTCACGGATATGCTACTGTAAATCGTATCAGCACCTTTTATTTGACTTGTGCTTAATATCAGAGAATACTTTTGTGACTGCTTAACCTTTCTACTTATAGAAAATTCTTTATTGGCATTGGGCTGTTCAAAAAGTGTTGTATCTTCAAATCTTGCTGTCACATCTGATGTATTTTCAGATAAAATAATCCAGTCAATGCTGGTTCCCTCTGGAACAGATAACTCACTTAAGTCTGTAATTACTTCACTTGCCATTTTCATATGCCTAGGGTAATTAAGTTTAATGGTTACATTAGACAAGACTGGCTTTTGCAAAACCACAACTTTGAAGCTTTTTGAACGATATCCATTAGCTTCACAATAAAATTCTAGATCCTCATTCAAATTGGCAAAACTATGACTGAAATTTATAGTGTTATCTTTCCTTAGATTATAGGTTCCATTACTTGAAAATATTTTGACTTCTGATGGAATTTCACTTCCTGCTAGTTTTATGTTCAATTCGTAAGGTTTTCCTTGCATTAATGTATCAGAACTTACCACTAAGAATTCAAAAGGTGCTTCCTCTACGAACTCTTCAGAATAATTCATGATTCGATTAGAACCATCACTAAATATATTGGGTTGAAGTAACAATACCGCTGTGATAATCAGTAAAATTGGCACCAGATACTTTAGATACTTCTTATTTTGTCCAATCTCAATTCCGGTTGTAAATGGAACAGCAGACAGTTTACTGGCTTTTTGCTGAATACTTGCCTGTAGTAAATCAATGTTAGCATTATTATGATTCATTTGCGCACTTAGCTGCAAAGTGTTCTGAAGTTTGTCGGACACATCAGGAAACAAATTTCCAATCATTGTTGACGCATCATTAACAGACAAGCGTTGCCCTATTTTTCCCAACTTTAAAAGTGGAATAAAAATGTATTTTACTAAAATGAAACCGTTGCTAATAATAAATGACCAAAAGAGAAATGTTCTTACTGTAGGGCTAAACCTTCCAAAATACTCTAGCATGGTAATAATTAAAAACGAGAGCAAAAAAATGATAAAAAACAGAAAAACTCCTTTTACCATTTCATTTTTGTAGTACTTTTTAATGAAGGACTCAATTTGACTTAATAAATCTTGAAATTTTGACATAATATTAAAGCAACAGCTAAAGTTAAGCCAAATCTGTCATATTTACATCAAAAACAAGTCCAAAAGCCTTAATAAACCCTAAATTATATATCTTTGCCCATTCAAAATTATATAGATGTCAAAGAGAGTAAGAGTACGTTTTGCGCCAAGTCCAACTGGACCATTACACATGGGTGGGGTAAGAACAGCTTTATATAACT
This sequence comes from Crocinitomicaceae bacterium, assembly GCA_045110285.1. Taxonomy (GTDB): domain Bacteria; phylum Bacteroidota; class Bacteroidia; order Flavobacteriales_D; family Crocinitomicaceae; genus Putridiphycobacter. Next base: position 22,923 of record JBGCGA010000047.1, read on the forward strand.
ATTTATTCGCAAAAAAAAACAATGGAGCATTTTTGCTAAGGTTAGAAGATACAGACGAAAAGCGTTTTGTACCTGGCGCAAAAGAGTACATTATTGAATCGTTGAAATGGTGTGGAATTGAGCCTACGGAAGGCGAAGGGTATGGTGGCGACTTTGGCCCATATACTCAGTCGCAACGAAAAGACATTTACACACCGTATGGACATGAACTAGTAGAGGCTGGTCACGCTTACTACGCCTTTGACACATCAGAAGATTTAACAAATATGCGAGAACAATCGCAAAAAATGGGCTTATCGAATTGGCAATATAATTCTACTACACGGTCATCAATGAAAAACTCCTTAACCCTTCCAAAAGAAGAGGTTGAAAAAAGATTAGCTGAAGGAGCACCCTATACAATACGCTTTAAAATGCCAAGAAACGAAGACGTAAAGTTTGAAGATGACATTAGAGGGTGGGTAACAGTAAATACAAATAATTTAGATGATAAAGTTTTGGTAAAGGAAACTGGTGTTCCAACATACCATTTGGCGAATATTGTTGATGATCATTTAATGGAAATATCCCATGTGATTAGAGGAGAAGAATGGCTGCCATCTGCGCCTTTACACGTATTACTTTATAAAGCATTTGGCTGGGACGCCCCAAAATTTGCTCATTTACCCCTAATTTTAAGACCTGATGGAAAAGGAAAATTAAGTAAAAGGGATGGAGATAAATTGGGCTTTCCTGTTTTTCCAATCGATTGGAAATCTGCAGATGGTGAAGTATATAGTGGCTACAGAGAGAAAGGTTATTTGCCAGAATCATTTATCAACATGCTTGCATTTTTAGGTTGGAACCCAGGTGACAATCAAGAAATATTTTCACTAAAAGAGTTGGAAGAAATATTTTCATTAAGTAGAGTTGGAAAATCGGGTGCTAGATTTGATCCTGAAAAAACTAAGTGGTTCAACCAACAATATATTAAGGCAACATCAAATGATGATTTAGCAGATATGTTACTATCGGCTGCCAAAGAAAGTGGTATTGAAACCGACAAAGGATTTTTAGCTAAAGTTTGTGGTTTAATGAAAGAACGTGCTGTATTTATTGAAGATATATTAAGTGAAGGCGCTTACTTCTTTTCTGACATTTCAGAATATGACGAAAAGACCATCAAGAAAAAATGGAAAGATGACACAACAAATATTATGGTTGAATTAACGGAAGTTTTAACATCAGTATCACCATTTACTAGAGATAATATAGAAACAGCATTTTCAGCTTATTTAAACAAAAACGAATACGGATTTGGTAAGGTAGGGCCAGGGTTCAGATTGCTTGTAACTGGCAAAGGAATGGGACCGTCTATGTTTGAAATATGTGAAACATTAGGGAAAGAAAAGGTACTTAAACGTATGAAAGAGGGTATTGAAAAGGTTAATCAGTTAAAAAATAGCTAATGCATTTAGTAGAAGTAATTGGAATAGAGTGTTACGCATACCATGGTTGTATGGTGGAAGAAAGTGTATTGGGTGGAAAGTATATTGTAGATGTATCTATTGAAACCGACTTTACAAAAGCGGCCCAAAATGACGAGCTAGGTGATACCATTGATTATGTTACAATAAAAGAGATTGTGACCACAGAAATGGCAGTACGTTCTAAACTAATTGAACATGTTGGGCAAAGAATTACCAACCAGTTTAAATTGCAGTTTCCTGGCTTAATTGAGTCTACTATAAAGATTAGAAAGGTTAATCCACCAATAAAGGGCACAGTTAAAGAAGTAGCCATTGTCATTAAATCAAAGCGGTAAAAGGCATTGCTGAATTAAATTAATTATTTATCTTTGGCGCTCCCTAAAACAGGGTCACGTGGCCGAGTGGCTAGGCAGTGGTCTGCAACACCATCTACGGCGGTTCGAATCCGTCCGTGACCTCAATAAATCAAAAACGCTTCATGTTTACATGAGGCGTTTTTTGTGTTTTAGAATTTGATGAACCGATAGGTGAAAGCAAATATTAAAACACAAAAAATAACGACACGTTAGTGGCGTGCGTTTTTGATTCTGACTTAGCCCGTCTATTAGCGGATCATGATAGTAATCCGTCCGTGACCTCAATACAACAACTATAGACTTGTATAAAAATCGTTTAGACTACGTTTATTTATAATAGAAAGGACTGAATCATTGCTTAAATTTGCTTCAAATCACCGCATATGAAAAATTCATCTACCTATTTAGCCCTTCTATTATTAGTTAGCGTAACTTCTTATGGACAAGAACAAATTGATTTAAACTTTAACCAAACAAGTGCTACAATAAATACAAATGCTGTTCTGTTTTATGATACAATTAACCAAACCGCCGGTTATGAAATCCCAAAAAACTCAGGAATCCATGCCATGTATTCAAACTCCTTTTGGTTTGGAGGCGAAGATGTTAATGGGCAAATAAGATTGGCAGCTCAAAAATACAATACGGACTCCGACTTTAGTACTGGGCCTCTAAGCACATTTGGAGGCAGCTTCAACAATGGGGTTCCTTATGGTGATGCTCAAACGGATTCTTCTACAATAGCCAACTATAATCAAATATTTACTGTTGAAAAAAGTGGAATACAAGACTTTATTACATGGTGGAACTGTACTAATGGAATTACACCTCCAGGCCAGTGCAGCAATGTTGTTGCCCCAAGTGCTAATGATCTTGATAAAATCCTAAATTGGCCAGCTCATGGAGATATTGCTTTAGGTCACGATTATTATTTAGCTCCTTTTTATGATAATCCTGATGGTCCAAACGGCGCAAATGGAATATATGATCCTATTGCTGATGGCGACTACCCCTGCATACCAGGACATAAAGCCGCTTATATAATTTTTAATGACAAAGGAGGAGTTCATTCATCAGGTGGCGCACCAATAGGGCTAGAATTTCACATGACTGTCTATCAATTTGCGACAAACAACTTTTTAGATAATACATCTTTTGTAAAACTAAAAGCCATTAATAGAGGTACCCAAACCTTATTCAATTTTAAAGTTGCAAATTTTACTGATCCAATGATTGGAGATGCGACTGATGATTATGTTGGAAGTAATCTAAGTAAAAATATGATTTATGCCTACAATAGTGACAATAATGATGTTGAATATGGAATAAACCCTCCTGCTATGGGGGTAGTGCTTTTGAATGCGCCAATGAGCGTAGCAGGAGTCATGAATAATCAAAGTGGTATTGCTGCTATGCAAACTCCTAATATTTCATCAGAGTATTGGGGATACTTGAATGGGCAATGGGGTAATTCTGGAGTTAATTTTACTGAAGGTGGAAATGGTTACGGTGGAACTGTAGCCACTAATTATCTCTATTCTGATATTGTGAATTGGAGCGAAATTTCTGAAGGACAGACTGCAGGAGACAGACAAATGTTTATGGCATCAGACGGAGATATATTCTCTCCAGGGGAGGTTCAAGAATTTGAGTACGCCTTTATCTCAGTTCGAAAAGGAAACCATTTAGAGAATGTAGATAGTTTATTCGTAATAGCTGATAGTGTACAATCATTTTATGACAATCAAATAAATGACTGCCCACATGTTTTTGATCCAACATTAGGGACTATTGAGAGTAACAACCAAATTCAAAACATTAGTATATATCCTAATCCTGTTCAAAGTCAATTCAAAATTGATATCGAGGGAGAATTTGACCTAGAAATCTATTCAATAACTGGTCAATTAGTATATGAAGCTATGAATATTCAACCGCAACAAAATGTTTTAGCACCCACAAGCGGAGGTATATACTTTGTGAAAATTTATCAAAATGGACAAGTTACAACCTTAAAAATGGTGATTGATTAAGCAAAATGTTAATCAACTGAGGAAGCCTCATTCTTACGCTTCTTCTTCCTTCTCCTCAAAACAATTACCGCAAAAAGAAGCAGAACCACAACACCTCCAGAAATTGCATAAATCATTTGCCATTTATTTCGGTCTGCTTCATCTGCTTTCCATCTAGCAACCGCTTCAGTATAGCTGGGGTTTGGCATTAAAGGGCTAGGGTTTTGAACCATCCAATTGTCAGTTGAATTATGAGCTGAATCAGGAATAACTAGAGCAATTGTAAAAGCGGAATCAATTTGAGAATAGCTAGTGTCATAAGTCATATAATCTACAACACGTCCTTCATAATCATATAGTTTAATAAACTCTCCTTTTTTAGATAATCCAAAATTTAAGCTATCAATCATTTTACTCACTTCCAGATCAAATACTCTTATTAAGTTCTGCTTCTGCCTGCAAATTAGCATATAGCTATCTGGCTGAATTGTACCTTCCTCAATCTTAATCCCTTTTTTATATGTTTTGTCTGTTATTACCCAACCAGCAACATTTACTTCATCAACTCCCATATTGTAAAGCTCAATCCAATCACCTGTTGAATCTAAATCAACTTGGTTAAAACTAACTTCATTTATAATGATTTGATGCTGATGTCTGCTTGAATCTTTCGGTTTAATAATTGGTTCAAAATACACATTAGAAGATGGTAAAAAGGTAATTTTTTCTGTAGTTTCCGACCTGCCTTTCCAGCCTATTAATTCATAATCGTGTTTAGGATTGGCCTTTATTTTTTGTGGAATTTGCGTAAAATACTGACCTTTAAAATCAGCCTTAATGTCAATACTATTCAGCTTAATGTTGCAAAGGTCTTCTGATGGCAATTTAACAGACACTTCAATTAAAGTATCTAACCCAAATTTTTCATCTATATGTTTATATAAGTGCTCCGGTCTTTTCTGGACAAACTTGCGGACAATATCAAGGTTTTTTTTCCAGTTTTCCACAGTTGCTCCCCAACGTTTTTGGTGGTATGGAATTTCAGGCTCTATTCTTTTGGCCATTTTGTTGAATAAGGCCAAAGCAGTGTCCGAATGAAAGCAAGTGTTTAGATAGTCGCAAAAAGTATTGATGTATTGATGTTCTATTTTTTTGTTTTTCAGAATGGTTCTGATAATAAAAGTTGACCATGCGGGGTTTGGCCATACCTCATTGCTTGCAGTTGTAAACTTCTTTAATGTATTGGACGCATACCCCGTTTTATCGTCATTAGAAAGACCCATGTCTAAATCATAAAATATCCACCGCCATTTTGCCTTTGGCTTTCGCTCTCGAAAATATCGAATATTTCCACCAGCATCTTTATTATCAGAATACACCTCAGATATATTATATCTGATATAATCGTGGATATTCATGAATTTAGAAAGCGAATCGGCAATAAAATGATCCGTTAAATCATTACTTCTTAGGAATGCTCTTAGAAACTTATAATTCTTCGAAAAGCCATGTCTTTTGACACCATTATGCCTAAGTATATCTACTTTGTCTTTATCGACTTGAAAATTATCTTTGAGGTAATGCTCACTTATTTTTTCACGTAAATTTTGTATTCCCCAATATTTGCCATTAAGGAATACAATAGCAGGTTCATAAGCTTGGATAGCAACACCGGTTGGTTTTGCCAATTGAGTCATAAAAGCATCTCGTAAATGTGTTCTCTTAAAATCTCCTCCGGAATTTCTTATGATAAACGACTTATATTTTTTTGTTTTCCGCTCCTTAAATATGCGATAGTCAAACCTTTTTTTTCCATACTTAGATCGAGCAATAATAGCCAGGGACTTTTGAGGAAGCATTCGGCTGTAGCCACCAAAAAGACTCATTCCAGCTAACTGATTAAAACATCTTTTTCCAGTAGGGGTATACATTTCAATATTACATTCATATTCCCAAGACTTCCAAAAATTAGCGCCGTAATAAGGCATTGTAGAATCAGCACAACAGCCTTTCTCATAAATTCCTTTTCCGTAACTCCAAAAATTATCAGGGTTTGAAACCACAGAAATGATGGGTAATGAAAACTCACGACCAGTAAAATAAGATTGAGTATTCACTTTCGATCGCTTTCCATTAATGTAAGTTATAGCCCTTAAAACAAGTACATCTTTCACTAATATAGAATCAGTATAAAGTAATGACTGACTATTTGGAATCGAACCATCAATTGTATAGTAAATAGCTGTATTGCTATCTGTTACCATATTGACATATAATGGTTTTTTAAATATACCACCTTTTGGACTCAACTTCACCTCCTTACCTAACAAAGCCAATGGCAAAACAAATTGAATAAATAAGAATGTGACCTTTCTCATGCTGTTCAAAAGTATTGACTAATACCGACACTTGTGCACATAGCGGTATGCTAATTATTAAGTGCGAATACTTAATAATTATTCGATAAACGCCAGTCAAACGCTATATTTGTTAAAATAATTTACATGTTCGACATAACTGGAATTGATGTTTTAGGCTATTCTGCTTCAATAGTGCTACTCATCTCATTTATGATGAAAAAAGTAACCACATTAAGACTAATCAATTCGCTAGGCTGTGTTCTTTTTGCCATTTGGGGTGTTTTAATCACTAAATGGCCAGTGGTTATAACCAATGTGAGTATTATATTCATAAATATCTACTATTTATGGAAGGTTAGCCGTCAAAAAAAACAAAATTAGCGAGGCTGATGATAGTCTGACGAATGACATTTATCATTTTTCTAAAAAATTTGCAGGATCCTTATTTAGATTAAATCTAAATAATATATATTTGCGCATTAAAGCGCTTATTTAGATTAATTATAAATAAAAAACAATGAAACTACAATCATTTATCCTATTGGTAGGAGCTACCATCATTACCACAACAAGCTGTAGAAAAGAAGGTTGTACAGATGAGACAGCTACAAACTATTCAGAAGAAGCCAAAAAAGATGACGGTTCTTGCCAGTACGAAATAGATAATTCAATTCCAGTACCAAGTACTTATGCTTTTACAAGAAAAGGCAAATCAACAGTTAGTTTTTCTGGTCAAACCCAGCGTTTAGAAATGCTAGCAGAAATGACAAATTACTTGAAAACGGCAAACACAGCAGGTGTATCAGTGGACGCGCAATTACTAAAAGACATGTTTGCTAACAACGGCCACATTTGGACAGATTCAGATAATTTAGGACTAACAGGATCATCAAAACAACTAAAAAGTAAAACAGCATATGGTGTAGCAGGTGGATCACCTGACGCTTCAGTTCAAGCAATTTTTGAGTCATATATGGATGAAATAGCTATAATAAGCGCAACAACAGTTAGTGGAACGGAAGATGGCGCTCCAGGAGTGGCAGGGATTTGGCCAAATGATGGTGTCAAAGGGCCTTATTTAATGAATGGAAACGGAATGGAACATGTTCAATTAATTGAAAAAGGGTTGATGTGTGCCGTATTCATGAGTCAAATGACTGTTAACTATTTAGGGGCAATTAATGAGGATGACAATACAGACATGTCAGATTCAGCAGCTGGTAAATACTACACACAAATGGAGCACCATTGGGATGAGGCTTTCGGGTATTTTACATCAGCAATCGATTTTCCGAATAACGGGACAGACCGTTTTTGGGGAAAATATGCTTCAGGCAGAGAGGATATCATACAGTCTAGTACCAAAATAATGGACGCATTTTTAAAAGGAAGAACCGCCATAGTAAATAAAGACTATACCGCAAGAGATGCCCAAGTAATTATCATTAATGATGAAATTGAAAGGGTTTCTGCAGGAACTGCTATTCATTATTTGAATGAAGCCAAAACTAATATTACAAACCCAACTACAAGAAATCATGTCTTATCTGAAGCATATGCTTTCCTAAGCGGATTAAAATACGGTTACAATGCCATCAACAATAAAGGAATGAATACTATTGAAATTCAAAATGCACTGAATTTTATTGGTACGGATTTTAATGTTGTTACAGTTGCAAACATTAATTCTTGCATTGACTTAATTGCATCAAAAACTGGATTGGTGTCAGTAAAATCTCAACTTTAATAATACTAGCGGCTAATATTAAAAACTAGCTGCTCTTTTTACTCTGGTATATGAAAACATTTAAGAACATCTTCACCTTACTTTTTGTTTTGGCCATTATTGCTTGCAAAAAGAAAAAAGAGACAGAAGTCTGTTCAACTATAGAATTTGACAGACAAGAAATGGTTAGTCATTTAACTAGTCAATATATCATTCCGGCTTATGAAGCTTATGACAATAGCTTAGCTACCATGCAGAATGCCATTGACATTTTTCTTCAAGAACCTTCTATTGCAGGCCTTAACCAGTCAAGAGCTGCATGGTTACAAGCAGCTGCATTTTGGCAAAATGTTGCCTTTTTGGAATTTGGTCCTGCTGAAAATATAGGTTTTAGAGGCCAAACCAACATTTACCCAATTGATACAAATCAAATTATTGCCAATAAAGCAGAAGGAGCTTACAACTTAGAAATACCAGCAAATTACAAAGCAAAAGGCCTGCAAGCTGTTGACTATCTTCTTAATTTACCTCAAGAAACTGACTCTTCCATTATTAGTTATTATACTGATAGTGTTCCTAATATCATATACCTAAAAGAGATAATAACAGACTTAAGGGCAAACGCGCAAAAAGTTGCAGAAGGGTGGACCTCTACTAGTGAGAGTTTTATTAAGAACACAGCAGATAATGCACAGGGTAGTGCGGTAAGTAACATGGTAAATGCTCTCAGTGCACATTACGAAACATTTGTAAGAAAAGGAAAAGTTGGCTTACCAGTAGGCATATTTAATGGGTTTACGCAAACACCAATGCCCGGCCATGTAGAGGCACTATACTCTAGCGAATCTTTGTTTTTACTGAAGAAACAAATGCAAAGCATTCAAAACTTTATTAATGGCAAAGGGTTTACAACACATATAGAAGGAATGGGATTAAACAACTATATGGATTTTGTAAACGCTAAAAAAGGCACTCAAAACTTATCACAAGCCATTAATTCACAAATTGATCTCATTCTTTCTGAAATCGAAAATATTAACACTGAACCATTAAGCAAAGCAGTAATCAACCAGCCTGTAGCTTGTATGGCACTTTACCAAAGTATGCAAAAACTGGTGCCAATGATCAAAGTAGATCTCACCTCAGCATTAGGGGTGCTTATTACCTATCAAGATAACGACGGAGATTAGTCTTTTAGATGCAAGCACTTTCAAATCATTTACAAAAATATGTGAGTATTGCCCCCTTGGTAATATTTCGAATAATTTTTGGATTAATGGTTTTGTTTAGCACTATGCGTTTCATGCTGAAAGGATGGGTTTATGACCTATATATTGCTCCAAAATTTTTTTTTACCTATTACGGTTTAGATTGGGTTGTTCCTTTTTCAAAATACGGAATGTACACAGTATTCGTATTGATGCTAGTTTCTGCAATCGGAATTATTTTAGGCTACTTTTATAAACTCAGTACCATTACATTTTTTCTTCTTTTCACTTATGTAGAATTATTAGATAAAACAAATTACTTAAACCACTACTACTTTGTTAGCCTTGTTTCTTTTCTACTAATTATTGTTCCTGCTGGTAATCATTTCTCGCTAGATGTATTTTATAAGCGCACTAAAAAAATCTTAGAGGTACCCAATTGGACTATCGACATATTTAAATTTCAAGTAGGAGTAGTGTACTTTTTTGCAGGGGTAGCTAAACTAAATTACCATTGGCTAATTGAAGCACAACCATTGACAAATTGGTTAAAACATCAAACAGACTTGCCTGCGATTGGTGCTCTCCTAAAATATAAATTCACAGCTTTTGCTTTTGCTTGGGGAGGCGCTTTATACGACTTAACTATTCCCTTTCTTTTACTTTCTTCAAGATACAGATTACTGGGCTATTTTTTAGTGGTAGTTTTTCATACACTAACTGCCGTTATGTTTCCCATTGGGGTTTTTCCCTATGTTATGATTGGTAGCACTCTCATTTTCTTCTCATCCAATTTTCATCAAAAGTGTCTTGATTACTTATCTGACTGGTTTAAGAATACTAATAACCAATCAAACAGTTCAGTATCGAAATATCAATATTCTCCCCCCCTTAAGTCACTTCTAATACTTTTTGTTATTATTCAGCTTGCTCTGCCATTTAGATATTTATTATACCCAGGAAAGTTATTTTGGACTGAGCAAGGTTACCGATTCAGTTGGCGAGTAATGTTGATTGAAAAAGTAGGGTACGCTCAATTTAGCATCAAAGATAAATCTATAGACGGTGAATTGATAGTTGATAATTCAACATACTTAACACCACAGCAGGAAAAAATGATGGCTACGCAGCCTGATATGATTTTGCAATACGCCCATTATTTAAAAGCCACTTTTAAAGACAGTACTTGGCAAGAAAATAATACAACAATTGCAATTACTAACCCTGTCATTACTGTAGATAGTAAGGTGGTTTTGTTCAATCAAGGAAGCAGAACCTTTATTAATCCGACTACTAACCTAGCTGAATTAAAAAGAGGTTGGCATTCAAAAAACTGGATTTTGGCATATGAATAAGTTAATTTTTATATCGCTCATTCTAATTTCATTCTGTTCTCAAGGACAGAAGACAGGAACCATTTTTGGAACCATTATTAATGCTACAACAAGGGAACTAGTGCCTTTTGCAAAAGTATCAATTCAAACCGTCAATAAAATAATTAGGGCGGACACAAAGGCAGAGTTTAAATTAGACAACTTACCATATGGTATTTATGACCTAGAAATAACATCCATTGCTTTTGACACTTTGAAAGCGATCTTCCAAATAACACAGGATAGCAACTACTATACTTTTAAATTAGAGCCCAACTCTCAGGTTCTTAAAACCATATATATTGACGACCCATATAAAAGTGAAACCGGTACTATCCGTAAAATGAGGCCTATTGAAGGTGTTTTACTCAGCAAAGGAAAAAAAACTGAGGTCATTACTTTAGAAAGAATGAATACAAATAAATCGGCAAATATTGGCAGGCAAATTTATGCTCAAATTCCGGGACTTAATATATGGGAAAGTGATGGAGCAGGGATTCAATTAGGCATAGGCGGAAGGGGACTTAGTCCCACTAGAACAAGCAATTTTAACACCAGACAAAATGGATATGACATTAGCGCAGATGCCTTAGGTTACCCCGAAAGCTATTATACACCTCCAACCGAAGCAGTAAAAGAAATTCAATTAATCAGAGGTGCAGCATCCTTACAATTTGGAACACAATTCGGAGGATTACTCAATTTTGTAATGAAAAAAGGACCAGAAAATAATCCTTTTGAATTGGTGGCACGCCACACTGTTGGATCTTTTGGACTAAACAGCTCATTTATTAGCCTTGGTGGTTCAAAAAATACTTGGAATTACTATGGCTATTACCAGTATAAATTTGGAAATGACTGGCGTCCGTTTTCAGCTTTTAAAGTTCATAGCGCTGGCTTCCAGGTTGAAAAGTATTTAACAGATCAATCACGAATTAACATTGAGCTGACCAAAATGTACTATTTAGCTCAGCAACCAGGTGGCTTAACAGACAGCCAGTTTAACAATGACCCTACCACAGTTAATAGAGAACGAAATTGGTTTGAAGTAGATTGGAACCTTGCGGCCTTAAACTACGACTACGAATTCAATAGCAGAACTAGATTCAACACACGATTTTTTGGACTGCTAGCCTCAAGAAAGGCAACTGGATTTTTAGGCCAAATTAATAGAGTTGATCCAATAGAGGAACGAAATTTAATTTCGGGCCTGTTCAAGAATTACGGAAACGAAACTCGCTTCTTACAAATTTATGATGTCAAAGAAATGGCTTGGGCCTATTTAGTAGGTTTCCGATATTATAGAGGCTATAATCAAAGCCAACAAGGCAACACTTCAGCTGGAAGGTTGGCTGATTTCAACTTTATTAATAAAGATTTCATTGATGGTTCGCTGTATGAATTTCCCAGTGAGAATATTGCACTATTTGCTGAACATATTTTTAATTTATCTTCTCGTTTAAGTCTAACTCCTGGTATTCGATTTGAACATATTGAGACCATAGCTGACGGAAACTTTAGAAACACCATTTTTGATTTAGCAGGCAACACAGTTTTCGATACTTTAATTAGCGTAAATAAGCAAAATAACCGCTCGTTCATCATTGGTGGTTTAGGGTTGAACTTCAAGCTTAGTGATACATTAGAGTTTTACGCTAACTTTTCCCAAAACTACAGAAGTATCAATTTTACCGATATGCAAATAGTTAACCCTAATTTTAGAATTGACCCAAACCTGCAGGACGAGCGTGGATTTAACTTTGATATTGGCCTAAAGGGAGGTATAAAAAACAAATTAACTTATGATATTTCAGGCTTTGCTCTTCAATATAACAACAGAATTGGCACAACTATTCAAGAAGACACTTTACTTTTTAGCACATATCAGTATCGCACGAACATTTCAAAATCAATTACTTTAGGAGTTGAAGCAATTATTGAATTTAACTTAATTGATTATTTTGTAAAAACAAATGATAAAGTTGACTTATTATTATTTATCAACGGGTCTTATGTTAACGCACGCTATTATGGCTCGGAAGAAGCCGCCTTTAACAATAAATTAGTTGAGCTAGTACCACCTGTGTCATTAAAAACAGGTTTAACTTTTAGACATAAGAAATTCTCCGCTTCATACCAATACTCATTTACAGATCAACAATTTAGTGATGCCACCAATTCACAAAGTCAAGCAAATGCAGTTAACGGAATCATACCAAGTTATCAGATTATGGATTTATCTGTAAGATATCGATTTAATAAGTTTCAGGTTGAGTCAGGCCTAAATAACATACTAAATGAAACCTACTTTACAAGAAGAGCAGTGGCTTATCCCGGACCCGGGATTATTCCGTCATCACCAAGAAATATTTATATTACTCTACAATTTAAACTTTAATACTGAACTGAAATAGTACCCATTCTGCTGATCGTTTCACCGTCTTGACCAATCGCCTTAACTATATAGTAACAGTCGCCTTTAGCTACCATATTATCACCAAAATCATAACCATTCCATCTAAAATTAGGATCGGTAGATTCAAATAGTTTCATCTGCTGCTTCGAATAAATTACAATGAGAAAAGACGCTATGTTCTGCATATTTTCTGCGGGAATGTAATATTCATCATTTGCCCCATCATATGACGGGGTGAATGTGTTAGGGATACTTGTGATCACGGCCTTATTTGAAATTTTATTTTCAACGAGCTCACTCGGTGCATTTGACGTCTCTTCAGCACCTGTCAATTTTCCCTCAGTGTCCTCGCTTTCAACAACTTCAGCGGCGCCATTTGAAACTACAGTATTACCTTCAGAATTTTCCGCGTTAGCGCTTTGTTTCTCAACTGCTGAAGTTTTACTATTATCATTTATAACCTCCGCAATCCTTGCATCTGCCTCCACATATTCTGCATTATTGAGATTTTCTGATTTATCTTCTACAATATCTGAATTAGTATGCGCTGTACTGGATGCAATTACTGTATTTACTATTGGCTTACTCTCAATTTCAGGCTCCTCCACTATCTCTTGGCTTTCCTTAATATTATTAACTATACTTTCAATTGTGTTTACTGAGTTGTCACCAACACTTTCACTAAAAATTTGATCATCTTTTTGGTTTTCAGCAGTCTTCACCACTATGTTGTCTAAAACAGCTGTTTGGTTGTCTGCTTCTGCTGCCCTGTCAAAATAAAACCACACACCAACGCCGACAGTAGTTGCTACAGCACCTATTAACAGGCTTTTTAACCAAGTTATACCACTTGCAGTAACTGTACCAGCAGTAGCTACACCCGAAGCTATTCCTTGCCAAACTTTAGGATTTACAACTGGTTCAAAACTTTCAAACTTATCTTTGAATAGTTTATCTATATTTAAATTATCTTTCACCTTCTTCTACGTATTCGTTTTTCAATAAAACCGTTCTCAAAATTTTTCTAGCTCGTGAATATTGCGACTTAGACGTGCTTTCAGTGATATCCAGTCTAGCAGCAATCTCCTTATGCGAGTAGCCTTCAATTGCAAATAAATTAAAGACTAATCTGTAACCTACTGGCAATTTATTTATAATTTTTAACAAGTCATCTGCTTCCAACTCTTCCACTATAAAAGAATTATCATCAAGCATATAACTTACAGAGTCTACATCAACATTATCAATGTACTTTTTGTTTTTCCTAATCTGATCAAGTGCGGTATTTACCACAATTCTCCTAACCCAACCTTCCAAAGATCCTTTCTTTTGATATTTACCTAAATTATCAAACACCTTTATAAAGCCATCTTGCAAAACATCTTGTGCCTCGTCACTACCACCCATATATCTTAGACAAACACCATACATTTTGCCAGCAAATTTTTCATAGAACGTTTTTTGAGCCAGTAAATCTCCACAAGTACACTTTTTTATCAGTTCTTCGTCTGTCATTTTACCTTTTCAATAATTAAGACTTAAATGTAGTATTAAAAGTTGCATTATACTTAATATTATTCTACTTTAGAAGCCTTGTTATCACTGTATGCTACAAATAAAAAACATTCTTTTCATTTTTTTAAGTTTAATTTGTTTCGATTCTCTTGCCACTACCAATCCAGAAAATAATCAAATTGAAAATGGTGACTGGTACTTTAAACTAAACATAACCAAGCATTGCTATATTCCTATTTTAGGAACTATACAAAACAATGTGCTTACCATTAATAATGGTATTGAAAGAATAAATCTTGAACCATTCAGGGCAGTTGAAGGTGACTTAATTGCTAATTTTTCATTGTATCATTCAAGTGTTGTTATTACCAAATCATCTTCAAAAAGCTTATCAGGTTATTGGAAAAATTATAACCGGAAAGGCAATTACAAAATTAAATTTACCGCAATCAAAAAAAAACCAAGGCTCAAAAAAAATAAAAAAACGTTAAGACGACTAGATGGAAAATGGGAAGCAACAATACAATATGGTAAGTCTACTAATTTAGTTGGAGATTTTAAGTTTGCTGACAATCAACTTCACGGTACTTTTAGGTCTGAAACGGGCGACTATAGGTACTTGGCTGGTCATGCTATAAAAGACAGCTTATTTTTATCCTGTTTTGATGGTACACATTGCTACCTGTTTACTGGTCGCTTACATAAAAATGACTCTATATCAGGACAATTCTTTTCTGGAAATCATTACAAAACAACATGGACAGCAATAAAAAACCCAAATGTAACATTAAGAGATCCAGATAGTTTAACTTTTTTAGCCACCAAAGACCCTATTAGCTTTGCATTACCTAGCACAAATAATAAAATTATTAGTTACGATTCACTTAGACTAAAATCAAAACCTGTTATCATTCAAATTTTTGGATCATGGTGCCCTAACTGTGTAGATGAAACACACTTTTTAAATACTTTATCAACCAAATATGGTGACAACATAAACATTGTAGGAATAGGTTTTGAAATGGGACATTCGGAAGAAGATAAAATGAATCACTTAATCAAGTTCAAAAAGAAAATGAACGTTAAGTACCCTCTATTACTTGGTGGAACAGCTGATAAAAAACAGGCAGGAAAAATATTTCCTATGCTAAATCATGTTATGTCATTTCCAACACTGCTGGTTGTTAACCCTGACGGAAAAATAGTGAAAATTCATACTGGTTTCAATGGCCCAGCAACTGGCGCGCACTACGAAAATTTCAAGTCAGAAATGGATAGGTTACTTGATGACTTAGTTAATATTTAATTAGCAAGGAATTTTATCAATTCTTGCTTGGTGTCTTCCTCCCTCAAAATCAGTATTCAAAAAAGCATCAACCATTTCAGCGGCTAATTCTTTTGAAACAAAACGCGCTGGAATTACAATGATATTTGCATCATTATGCAATCTTGCCAACTCTGCAATCTCAACTGTCCAACATAAAGCAGAGCGAATTCCTTGATGTTTGTTAGTAGTCATATTAATCCCGTTTCCACTTCCACAAATTGCAATTCCTTTCATACCACTTTCATTACTCACACATTCAGCAACTTTATGTCCATAATCAGGATAATCGATACTGTCTGTACTATCGCAACCAAAATTTTTTAATACATAGCCTTTTTCAGTTAAAAACTTTTCTAAAAACAACTTAAGCTCATATCCTGCGTGATCGTTACCAATGGGAATAATATTAGTCATATCAGTTTGTGTTTTACCAAAGATAATTTATTTTTTATTTAGAACGCAATTTCAATATAGATTACTAGAAAACCTTATTTGTTAATAAAAACTAGTAGTTTTTTAATTGCTATTTAAAAACTTAATATTCAACGTTTTAATATTAACAGTCAGTCTTAATAACCTGTTCATTAATTCCTCGGTTTATGTGACAAAAAAGTATCAAAAAAATTAGGTTATAAAATTTGAATTTTGGTTTGCAATAATTTTTAAATAAACACTGTTTATATCTTAAGTTTTTAAATGTGATTTATACACACCCAATTTCCAACAATAAAATATAATTTATTCACAAATCAAAAATTAGTAAATTTGTTAAGAACACCATTCAACCTCTATGAAGTGTCATTTTTTAATGTTCACAACTGTTGATAAAAATAAACTATTGAATAAACCACTACAAAACATCAGAAGTTACAAACTTATGAACAGCACTAATAATAGTAATAAAAGATTCTTTTTAAAAAAAATAAATTTTTATTTAACTGTATACACTATTCTATTTTGCTTGACGTTGGGCGCGCAAACAATTGATCCGAATGGATACAATATATTTTACTATGCCAATGGTTTAAAATCAAGCGAAGGATATTTTAAAAATGGACTACCTGATAGTTTATGGAAAACTTATAATACGAGTGGAAACTTAATTGCTGAAGGTTATAAAAGAAACGGGCTAAGCGATAGCATATGGGTTTTCTATAGAGATGATGGTACAAAAAAGAAACTATCATTTTATGAAAAAGATTTAAAGAATGGGTGCACTATGGTATATGATAGTTCAGAAAATGTAGTAGAAGAACTATTTTACTTGAATGACACGCTTCAAACTGAAAAAATAACATACTATGATGATGGTTCTGTGAAAGCGATTCAATCGATAACAGATGGGCTCGAAAATGGAGAAAAAATAACATTTAGTCCCAGCGGCGAAATTATTGAGGAATCTTATTTTGAAAAGGGAAAATTAACCAGAAAACAAGAAATTAATCAGTTAGACAGTAACGGGTTAAAAACGGGGTACTGGCGAACTTACTACAAAAGCGGCATATTAAAATCAGAAGCATACTATGAAGATGGAAAACTAAATGGTTTATATAAACAATACAATAAATCTGGAAGTCTGGAAAATATGAATTATATGTATTTAGATAGTATTTCTAATAATTCAAGAGATATAAAATTGATAGATATGTATCGTGAATATTATCCTGGAGGTGAAAAAGAAAAAATTGTGGGTGGTTTAACTGATGGAAAGAAAAATGGTCAGTATAGAGAATATGATATAGATGGAAATTTATTAAACGGATACTTATATAATGATGATACAATTGTAGCTAAAGGGTTGATATTAAATGACGGCACTTTTGACGGAGATTGGGAATATTATTACACATCAGGAAGTATTAGGTCAAAAGGGGGGTATGAATATGGACAATTAAATGGTACTTGGACTTACTACTATAGTAATGGCAAAATACAGCAAAAAGGAAAATTTAGTGATGGATTGTACGAAGGCCAATGGACTTGGTATTATCCAAGCGGTGCAATTAGAGCATTAGAATTTTATAGAAAAGGAAAACTAGAAGGTACGATAGTTGAATATCAAGAAAACGGAGAAGAATTAACAAGGGGTGATTACTATATGGGATTGCGTGAAGGTGAATGGTTTTATCATGTCGAAAAATCTAAAGAAATAGGTGAGTACACTTTGGGATTAAAAAACGGTTTATGGAAATCATATTATCAAAATGGAAGACTAGCATTTGAAGGACTTTTTGATGAGGGACAGCCTAAAGGGAAGCATAAATATTTTCATCAAAATGGAGTACTAAAGTCTAAAGGCAAATATAAGGCAGGAGCCAAACATGGTGTGTGGAAAAATTTTAATGCAAAGGGAGAATCCACTGATTTGTTTGAATACTATTACGGTCAATTAATTAAGTTAAATGGACAAAGAATTGAGGATGATATTTATGGGTAACAAATATTTTTTCTTTCACATTCCAAATTAAAATAATTATATTTGAGTGAACTCAAAAGTACCGCATGCTCAAATTAAATGTATTAGTAGTTGAAGACGAAAGTATTGTATCAAAAGATATTCAACACAGTTTAAAAAAACTAGGCTATACAATAGTAGGAGCTGCTGCAACAGGTGAAAAAGCCTATGAATTAGCAACTACCTTGCATACTGACATTATTTTAATGGACATTATGTTAAAAGGAGAAATGGATGGAATAGAAACTGCCGAAAAAATTAGAGGTGAAGTTAATGTACCAATTATTTATCTGACAGCCTATGCTGATAAATCAACATTAGAGAAAGCAAAAATTACTGAACCGTATGGGTACATAATAAAGCCTTTTAAAGATGTTGATTTACATACAACAATTGAAATGGCGCTTTATAAGTTTTCTCAAGAACAAAAAGTAAAAGAGGAAAGAGATTTATTTTATTCTTTAATCGAAAATAAAGAAGTTAATTCTGACTTAATATTTGTAAAATCGAATAATAGGTTGGTTAAAATAAAGACGTCTGATGTTTATTATGTTGAAGCACTTAAAGATTATGTCTCTTTAATTACACTAGACAACAGGTATACTTTTCATAGTTCAATGAAAGATATTTTAACTAAACTACCTACAGACCAGTTTATTAGAGTTCAAAGATCTTATATTGTTAGAATTGATAAAATAACATCTATTGAATATCCAAGTTTAGAATTAGAAAAAATTGACAAAACTATTCCTATTGGAGGGGCGTATAGAAATGATTTAATGAATGCTTTAAATCTTATTTAAGAATAAGCAACCACTTCTTGAACTTCTTCAAGGTTACTCTTTAATAAAGTTTCAATTCCGCCTTTTAATGTTTGAGTTGATGAAGGACAACCCGCACATGAGCCTTTTAGTTCAACATAAACTTTACCATCATTAAAACCAATAAAGTCAATTGCGCCACCATCATTTTCTACTGCAGGTCTTACATATTCATTTAGTAAGTTAACAATTGCTCCATCTAATGCACTAGCCTCAAAATTTGGTCTATCCGTCAATTTTTCCTTCACTGAATTTTCAGAACTATTTGGAATTGGCAGACCTGGTTCGTTCGGAGCTGGCATTCTAATAATAACTTCTTTTCCGTTAGCTATCCATTCACGGATGAATTCACGTACCTCCATAACAATAAAATCCCAATCAATATTATCAGTTTTGGTGATTGTAATAAAGTTACCAGCCATAAAAACGCCATCTACAAAAGGAAAATTAAATAGAGCTTCTGCCAGAGGAGAATAACCCTTCGCTTGCTCCATGTTTTCAAAAACTACATTATTATCCGACAAAACTAAATGCTTGTTTGAAACGAATTTCATTGTAGCAGGGTTAGGTGTCATTTCGGCATATAATGTTACTGGAACTTGCATAAGTATTGTTTTTGATTAACTGTACAAATTTACTAGGTTTACAATAATTAATCGAATCTATTTTCTTATAAAATTAAAAAAATGTAATTTTGTATCGTGAAGCAACTTATTCGCCTCTTGTTTTTATGTTTGGCTATTGTATTTTCTTTTGGATTTACAGTAAGTACTTCTCCATGTCAAAAACAAGATACCGAAACCCATAGTTGTTGCCAACAATCGAAAAAGCATAGCAGTCCAAAAAAATGTAAGGGTGATTGCTGTGTGCAAGCTAATACTGTAACAAAAATTGAGGAGGTAGAACAGGTTAGCGAGGTAAAACTAGATTTAAGAGTTGTTTCTAGTATTAAGGTTTACAAAAATTGCACTACTTCTAATGTTATAAGTAAAAAATTAGTTGATTTTGCATTTTACAAAAATCCTGTTTTAAATAAACCAAGCTTTGTTCAAAGCTGTACCCAAAATTGGTTAATTTGATTTCTATTTTCTGAAAAAATTCAGTCAATAATCATCAATAAATACCAATTAAATGTTACAAATAAAATTAATAATTATCATATTAATTGCTTCGTTTTCTGCCTATTCACAAAATATACAAGGCCAAGTAATTAATAAAAAATCGAAAGAGGGCATACCATTTTCTGTTCTAAGATGGCAAGGTAACTCTGCACGTGCAGACAGAGATGGTTTTTTTAATATTACGGCATCTAAATTTCCAGTTATGCTTGTAGTTCAACAAGTAGGTTTTCAGGAAGATAGCCTTATTATTAATCAACCAACTAAAAACATAATATTTAGTTTGTCTGCTTACGATACTTTAAATACGGTAGTAGTTAATGGCAAAAACGAAGGAAAAAGCATTGATTTATTAAGTGCTCAACATACAGAAACAATTGGTCAAGAAGAGCTAAGGAAGGCGGCTTGTTGTAATTTATCGGAGTCGTTTGAAACTAATGCGTCTGTTGATGTTAGTCTAACTGATGCTGTATCAGGTGCAAAAAAAATACAAATGTTAGGCTTAGATGGCATTTATGCCCAAATTCAGTGGGAAAATATTCCATTAGTTCGCGGTTTGGCATCATCATATGGTTTAGGGTTTATTCCTGGAACTTGGATTGAGTCTATTCAAATTACAAAAGGCACAGGGCCTGTCGTTAATGGGTATGAATCGGTTGCAGGCTTAATTAATTTGCAAATAAAGGAACCAAGTAATAACGAAAAGCTTTATCTGAACACCTACGCAAACCGATTTGGAAGAGCAGAGCTTAACATACACGGTGGGCAAAAAGTGGGCAATTGGAAAACCATGAGTTTTTTGAACTTAGCAAATACTTTTGTTGAAGTAGATGAAAATAAAGATGGTTTTAAAGATTTGCCTGTAGGATTTTCAGGCGCTTTTTTAAATCGCTGGGAAAGAAGGGGTAAAAATATGGAAAGTAAGCTTGGAGTGCGAGGAATTTATGTAGATAAAGTGGGTGGCCAATTGGGATATACTTCTGAAAGTAATGATCCGCTTTTATATGGTATAGATTTAAAAACGAAGGACTTAGAAGTGTTCGCTAAAAATGGTTTTTTTCCAAAAAAAAGAAAACAATCAAGCATAGGAACTATTGTTGAAGGTAAATTTCATTCTACAGAAAGTAACTTCGGACTAAACACTTATACCGGAAATCAACAAAAACTTTATACCAATTTTATTTATAGCGATATTATTAGAAATACCAATCATACATACAAAACAGGCGCAAGCTTTATACTGGATAACTACAACCAAACTTTTCGTGATTCCAATTTTGTAAGAACTGAAGTTGTGCCAGGTATATTTTTCGAATACACCTATCGTTTTCTGAAAAAAGTAACAGTGGTTGCAGGCTTAAGAAATGATTATCACAATTTATTTGGCAATATATTTTCGCCACGGCTACATGCTAAATGGAATATTAGTCCTCAAAACGCTTTGCGAATTACAGCAGGAAAAGGCACAAGGGTGTCTAATCCCTTTGCTGATTATTCCAGCTTAATGGCAAGTAACAGACAATGGATTATTTCTCCAAACTTATTGCCCGAAGAAGCCATAAATGCAGGACTAACTTTTACACAAAAGTTTATTACAAACGATAATGTGAGTGTTTTAACTTTGGACTATTTTTATACTACTTTTTTGAATCAAGTGATTACCGACATGGATATTAATTCTGCACAACTGCATGTATATAATGCCATGGGAACTTCTTTTTCACATAGTTTTCAAGCAGAGTTAAGCATTAAGCCAATTGATCAACTTGAATTAAGAACAGCTTATAAGTACTATAACGTAAGAGCTGAATTTGCAGGAGAATTGCAACAAAGAGCTTTTGTGCCAAAGCAAAGATTACTGCTTAATGGAGGATATACTACCCAAAATAAAAAATGGAGTTTTGACTTAACAGGAAATTGGATAGGTGTTAAACGTTTACCAAGCACGGTTAATAATCCATCACCATATCGTCGAGCATTGAAATCTGAAAATTATTGGTTATTAAATAGCCAAATAACCTATAAACGACCAAAAATTAGTCTTTATATTGGTGGGGAAAATTTATTAAATTACACCCAGCAAAGGGCCATTATAGCGCCAGACGACCCTTTTGGTGCATATTTTGATGCTTCACAAATATGGGCACCAATAACCGGCATTAATATTTATGCTGGACTACATTACACAATTAAACACAAAAAGAAATAATTATGAAAACAGTATTTTTAACTATTTTATTGAGTTTTGCTACAATGGCATTGGCTCAAAAAGCACCAAAATTTCAAACCATTGAAGTTAAAACTAGCGCAATTTGCGGCGAGTGTAAAGAGCGAATTGAAAATAAACTAAACTATTCAAAAGGCGTAAAGTTTGCCAATTTAGACTTAGATACAAAAGTTGTCAAGGTAAAATTTAAAACTAAAAAATTATCTGAAGCTGAAGTAAAAGCACTAATTGCCTCTTTAGGTTACCATGCGGGTGATGTAGCAAGAGATGATACAGCATTTGATAGTCTACCTGGTTGTTGTCAGGATCCTAATGCAAAATGTAGCGGAAAATAGAGAGCTATTTAATGGAACTTGAAGGACCATTCAAAAAAATAATTCATGTGGACATGGATGCATTTTATGCTTCTGTTGAGCAATTGGATAACCCTGAATTAAAAGGCAAACCATTAGCGGTGGGCGGCAGTGCCGAAAGGGGCGTGGTGGCTGCCGCTAGTTATGAGGCCCGAAAATTTGGAGTCCGATCAGCCATGTCAAGCGTTTTAGCCAAAAAGAAATGTGCTGAATTAATTTTTGTGAGGCCTCGTTTTGACCGGTATAAAGAAGTATCGGAAATTATTAGATCCATTTTTTTTGAATATTCTGATTTGGTAGAGCCCTTATCTTTAGACGAGGCTTTTATTGATGTGAGCGTCAATAAAAAAGAAATGGAATCTGCGAATGACATTGCACGTGAAATCCGCCAAAAGATATTTGCTGAAACTGGCTTAACAGCTTCAGCAGGCATTTCTATTAATAAGTTTACTGCTAAAATTGCAAGTGATATTAATAAGCCAAATGGCCAAAAAACCATTCACCCTTCTGAAGTTTTAAAGTTTTTAGAACGATTACCTATTAAAAAATTCTTTGGTGTGGGCGCTGCTACTGCCAAAAAAATGAATGAGTGGGGCATTTATAATGGCTACGATTTAAAACAACATACCCAAGCTTTTTTAACCACTAATTTTGGTAAATCAGGTAATCATTTTTACAATATTGTTAGAGGCGTTCAGCATAGTAAAGTGCAACCAAACCGAACTCGAAAATCAGTTGGGGCTGAACGCACATTCAATCAAAACATCACTAGCGAAAGTTTTATGTTAGAAAAGCTAGATGACATTGCCAACGAGCTAGAAAAAAGACTTATTAAGACTAATAATTCAGGAAAAACAGTAACGATTAAAATAAAATTTAGCGATTTTACTCAAATTACAAGGAGTAAAACACAGGGTGAATTGCTCCAATCAAAAGCTAGTTTTTTCCCATTAATTGAAGATTTACTTTACCAAGAAGAGTTTAAAAAATCAGTCAGACTTTTAGGTATATCTATCACCAATTTAAATGATAATGAAGCAATAGAGAAGTTGCAAAGTGTGCAGCTGAAGTTTGACTTTTTTGGGAGGTGAGTTAAAAAAAGCCCCTGTTTAAAAAAGCAATTTCCGGAATGAATATTTCTTTTGAGCACTGTGAATGCAACCCTTCATTAGAAAATTGCATCAGAAAAGAAAAAGATTATGGAAAAGTGCTTAGTATTTACATTTGTTCTTTTCATTCAATGCACTGTTTTGAATGCTCAAGACGGAATATTAGATAATTCTTTCGATTCGGATGGAATAGTAACAATGGACATTAATTCTTCTAATGATGTGATGAAATCTATCATTACACAGCCGGATGGTAAAATAATTGTTGCTGGTTATACGTCTGATATGATTTCTGATCAATTTTGTGTGGTTCGATTCAACTCGGATGGTTCATTAGATAATAGTTTTGGGTTGAATGGAGTTGTAACCACACCCTTTCCATTCACAAGTGTGGCCAGTGATATGGCCTTGCAAGCAAATGGTAAAATTATAGTTGCTGGACATACTTGGAGTGGTACGCAGAATAATTTTGCCTTGGCAAGATATAATGCTGATGGTTCCTTGGATGTTTCTTTTGGTAATTCAGGGCTAATTAGTACCTCTATAATTAGTAGTAGTGCTATAGCAAAAGTACTAGAAATTCAAAATGATGGTAAAATTATTGTTGGAGGGACGGTTATGGATTCTCCACCAGATGGTTCTTCGCTGGCTATTGTTAGGTATAATCAAAACGGCACGTTAGATAATACATTTGGAATTGGAGGTGTTTCAACAACTGATGTAGCACCAGGTTTTGGATTAACTGCTCTTGATATAATTAATGATTTGATTATTCAACTAGACGGAAAAATGGTCGTGTGTGGAAATTCTGGACCAGATGGAGTGCTTCTAAGGTATAATACTGATGGAAGCTTAGATTCGAGCTTTGGTTTGAATGGCGTAGTAATTGAGAATTTTTCTGCAAGTGGAATGACTGTGTTAAACGGAGTTGATATTCAACAAGGGGGAAAAATAGTTGCAGTGGGTTTTGTAACTGGCATGAATGGGTTTAGTGATATGATAGTAACTAGATATATTACAGATGGAAGTTTGGATACAAGCTTTGGAAGTTTAGGACTACTAACTGAATCATTAAGCCCTTCGCAAGATGGCGCACAGGATATTTGCTTACAACAAGATGGTAAGATTTTAGTAGCTGGAAATATTGCAGATTCCATTTATAATTTTGGACTTGTTAGATACCACCCAGATGGGAGCACAGACTCAACCTTTGGTTCAAACGGAGTTGCTAAAACTGCAATTAACGCTGAGTCTAGCTACCTTCATGCAATTGCAATTCAAACTGATGGTAAAATATTAGCAACAGGCTCAATTGGTGCAGACCCTACCGATTTAGCAATTGTTAGATATTCTTCAACAGTATTATCGGTAAAAAATTCAGAGATAGAATTTGAGAATGTTATGCTGTATCCTAATCCAACACTTGGTCCATTAAATATAAGTTTTATACCAAAACAAGCAGGAGGTGTTTCTTTAAAGTTATTTGACTGTCAGGGTCGTTTGTTGGAAGAAAAACTTTATCGCAATGCAGTGGAAGGTGAAAAAAAAGTAGAAACACTGCGATTAGAGAGCTATTCAACTGGAGTTTATTTTATCAGTATAATTTCCTCAAATACTCAACGAACATTTAAAGTGATAAAAAAGTGATGATTACACTTGGTTTGTGAAATCTTGAACTTAGAATTTGAAAAAAGCCTAATGTTATCCATATCTAAGTAAAAAACAATTGATAACTATCAGTTTTTTCGATATTTTAAAATAAAAGAGATCCTTTTGCCTAATTTTGGTGCCAAACGATTTAATATGCAGTTGAAAGCATTAAAATATACGAGACTTGTTTCTGTTTTTTTACTATTCCTAACCATTGCCAATAGCGGCTTTTCACAAAGCTCTGTGAAACAGGAAAAAATGGCGCAGTTAAGCTTTATGGTAGGCGACTGGGTTGGAACTTCAAAAACAATTAAGAATGATAGCGTGGTTTCAGAGGTGCCTGCTTTGCAAAAAATCAAGTACGATTTAAATAAGCATATTATTATTATCGACTTACGATCAGAAACGTTGCAACTGCATACTATTATTTACTTTGATGAGAAGAAAAGGAAATACATGTATCATCCTTTTTCGGAAGGGGGAACCGGTCAGTTACCAGCCGAATTAATAGATGGCCAACTAATTGTATATGCCAGTAAGGATAGAAGGTATATATTTAGTGCAAAAGACAAAAATGGTTTTCAAGAATATGGAGAAAGGTTGGTTGATGGAAAGTGGGAGCGCTATTTTGAAGACAACTTTACCAATTCGCAGTGAAAATTAGTTTAAAAGATATTTTTCAAATGGGTTTTGGTACTATTAAAATTCTGGCAACACTTGTTTTGTTGTTTCCAATAGTCGCTTTATGTCAGCAAACCAAAGTGACACAAGATTTTGGTTCCTGGCTTGGAATAGATATTGAGAAAAAGATTTCGAAAAATTTTAAGATTTCGGTCGACCAACAGATTCGATTTTACACAAATCTTTCAGAATTTGATGACTATTTAATTGACCTTGGAGGTAATTATAAAATCAATAAAAACTTTAAGCTAGCTGCAATGATTCGTTATACTTATAATGCCAAAAGATTTGATGACGTAGAGTTCAATTATCGATACAATTTTGACTTGAAATTTAAAGGAGCACTAACAAAAAAATTAACGCTGCACAATCGGTTAAGGTATCAGCGAGAACACACAAATATTTTTTCTTCAAACGAACCGCTTATTTTTCCTTTTTCGGCCATAAGAAACATGGTGGAACTAAAGTACAAGGTTAATAAAAAGCATCAACTTCTATTTTCTACTGAGGCGTTTCGAAGATTTGAAGCATTTAAACTTCCTTACTTCAGCAGGTTTCGGCTTTATTTAGGAGATGAGTTTGATACAAAAATCGGGGAGTTAAGCCTTTCCTTGGGCTATGAACAAGAATTAAATAATGCTTACCCTCTAAAGTTTTTGTTTTTGAAGGCAATGTTTGAAATTAAATTATGAGGTATAGTTATTCAATTTTATTACTAATTATTTTTGTGAGTTTTCAGTCTTGCTACAAAGAAGAGTTGATTTACAACGCTGAAGTAGATAAAAATTTTGAAATACCTTTTATACTAAGAATAAACGGTAAGGCTTGTGTTTATGATCATACAGAAAAAAGTCTTAGATGTTCAATAGATAGCAGTAGTATCAATAATTTTGAGCCTATTGTAGATTTTCAATTGTATTCAGATATTAGTTTTGAAGGGAATAAATTAATAAACGGAGCAAAGAATAACTTGGGCAAGATAGAATTTGGTAAAACTTATAAGATTGAAGTCTTCTCATCAAATAAACATCAAGAGTTAACTCTGGTGTTTACTAACCTTCCTACAGTTCAAATTATTACTAAAAACTCAGTTTTTGATGAACCGAAAACCACCGCGAAAATTACAGTGAATTATCCGGAATTGGAAAAGGAAAGTGATGTAGAATTTATTGGAATAGAGTATAGGGGGGCTACATCACAAAAATATCCAAAAAAATCGTTTGGTTTTTCAGTGAGAGGAGCTAAGGGTTTAAGTCAGAATATAGCGAGTTCATTTTTCGAGTTTGAAAGTGCGAATGAGTGGATTTTAGATGCCATGTGGGTTGATAAAGGGCGCATACGTAATAAAACTGCATTCGAAGTATGGAATAAAATCAATCAAAATGAACAACAAACTGTAGGATCTAAATTAGTTGAGCTGTATATTAATAATAATTTTCAAGGTTTATATGCCTTTAATGAAAAGATGAATGCAGAGCGTTTGAGTTTAAATAATCAAGGAGCAGTATTATATAAGGCAGTTGAATGGGAAGGTGGAGCAACCCGGTTTGAAACATATGAAAACAACGCAACAATTAATTCTTATTGGAGCGGTTGGGAACAAGAATATCCCGATCCTAGAATTGAAGTGAATTGGAATCCACTCAACGAACTGAGAGCGCTTATAGTTAATGGTAGTAATGATCAGTTCGTTTCACGAATTGAAAGCCTAATAAATATAGATAACTGTATTGATTACTACATATTTCTTAACCTTATTTCGGCAAATGACAATACAGGTAAAAACACTTTTTTATTTAAGAAAAACAATCAGGCAAAATTTGAAATTATTCCTTGGGACTTAGATGGCACTTTTGGGATTCTGTGGAACGGCAATAAAGTAGGGCATAAATTACTCTTATCTAACAATTTATTTGATCGATTATTGGCAGTTAAGAATTTTAATTTTGCTTCAAAACTAAAGGAAAGATGGACATTTTTGAGAAGTGATATTCTGTCAGAAATAGCCTTAAAAAATGGCTTTGCTACTAATTTTAGCCCCATTCAAAAGTCTGGTATTCTAGAATTAGAAAATAAAAAGTGGGCGACTTATATTGATCTAACTGCAGAGAAACTGTATCTATTAAATTGGATTTCTAGTCGGCTTATTTTTTTAGATGCTTATTTTGACAATCTATGAGTGAGCCCAAGCATTATTTGCCCTTAAAATTTCAGTTGCATTATACTCGAGCGCTTTTTCAAGAGTACATTCTAAAACGATTGGTGGGGCTTTAGAGACAGTAAAGGCTTTTAGGTGTATTACACAAACACCGTATAGATTCTAGCTAAAGTCCTAGAAAATTACATTTCAAGAGAAGGCGTGTGCAAATAATTACCACGCCTTTTGGTCAAGTTAAGAAATTCTTGAGCGACTAAGCCACATACAATTGAGGTCTTACCTCTTCTTTAGTTGTTGTTCAAAACTAATATATAGTACCTTGTGGAAATTGAACTACAATACGATTTGATAGGTGTGCCAAGTACATAAACTCCTCAATTAAATCCCTAAATCAGGTCTCCCGTATAAACGAAGTTCAATTTTCTTTTTTTTAACCGTAAGACGTTTCATAACATCCATTAACTTGTCAGATTTAGTTCGTTTGTAAATTTCATTAATTGCTAAAACAAGACGCTTAGCTTCTTTCGAAGCTCTAATTCTATCGCTTGTAGACATGTGGCTCATTTTTGCTTTTTCAAATTCTGTTGCTTCTTTTAATATGTCCATTGTGTTTTTGTTTAATTTTATCCAAAAATACTTAAACAAAACTGAATTTTGCAGATTGAATTTATTAATAAATCTTAATTTTTATATTGTTTACTTTTCTTCATCAATATAAGCAGCAAAGTCATATTGATTAGACCAATGCCAACCATTACATTCCAAGTTGTAAAATATCCAAAAGAATCAATCAGCTGGAGACCACCGTTATGACCAAAAATATGTGAGAAGGAAAACCCAATGCTGTAAAACGCCATATATTGCCCTTGATTTCCGCGCTTTGATCGCTCCATGGCAAAAGCATTAGAAAAAGGGAAAGTTACCATTTCGCCAACAGTCATTAAAACCATACCAATAAAAATAACACCTATCCAACTGCTAATATTCATCACAGCAAAACTTAGCATAGTTAAAAAAGCGCCGATAAACATTAGGGCTTCTTTTCTCCATTTTTTATTTTCTAACCATTTGATTAATGGCATTTCAAGTATGGCAATAATAAGCCCGTTAGCACCCAGGAGCAAGCCAATTTCAAATTCAGATAGGTAAAAACCGTCTTTGTAAAATAGTGGTACAGATGAAAAGTATTGTAAAAAAATGAAGCCGAAAAGGAACATACTTACTACAAATATCCAAAATACTCCATCTTTATATGCTGACTCTGGATTATCGATTTTTTCTGTTTCAGTTGCCTTCGCTTTTTTTGGACTTAGCATTTGCACTAAAAGTAAGCCTGCTAATACACAAGTAATGCCATCAAGCCAAAATAGTCCGCCATAACCAACTGTTAAAATAATGAATCCTCCAATTGCTGGGCCTGCCGAAAAACCAAGGTTAATAGCCAAACGTATTAACGTTAATGATCGTGTCCGGTTTTCTGGCTTACTATAAGCGGATAGGGCTACAAACATGGCAGGACGGAAAGTGTCAGCCGCAATCATAAGCACAAATACACCAAAACATAGGCTTGTAAAACTGTGTAAATACTGGAGGCCAATGAACAAAAATCCGGTAATGAGCAAACTAATTACCATTACTTTATAATAACCTATTTTGTCAGTAAGTTGCCCACCTAGCCATGATCCCATAACTGACCCAGCGCCAAAGGCGGTCATAATCCAACCCACTTGGGTAAAATTGAAGCAAAGGTCTTCGGTAAGATATAACGACATAAAAGGAACCACCATAGTTCCTGCTCGGTTTATAAGTGTAATAAGTGCCAACCACCAAACAGAGGTTGAAAGACCAGCAAATGCGCTGATGTATGAGGTAAATATGGTTTTCATTGCGTATTATTTAGTTTTTGGGCAAAAAAAAGTCCGACAATTAATGTCGGACCTAACTATTTATAAAATTTTGAAATTATAAAGTCAATATAGAGGTACACGACAGCAGGACTCCAGCGAGCAAGGCTTGTTTCTATAAATTCTGACTAACTTCATTTTGAGCAGTGTTTTTTTGATAGACGCTTACAATGTTAATAGGGTTGGCTACAAAACCTAAAATATAATTTAACAGCCCGTGCACAATACTGACTAAAGCTAGCCAATGTAAAAAACCTACAAAATTAATTGTAAATTTAGCTCCTATTAAAAGTTATGAAAAGGCGTCAGTTTTTGGTAAGTTCAAGTGTTTTGACAGCAAGTTTAGCAGGCTTGTCAGTTCAATCTCCAGAAACGCAATTGGAAAAAATTGTTCCACCTTCTCTTAAAAAAGGAAGTACCATTGCGCTTACAGCTCCTGCCGGAGCAATTTTTAGCCCAAAACATATTGAAAAAATGACTCAAATTTTAGAAAAATTTGGGTTTAAGGTGATACTTGGCAAAACGCTTACCCTTCAAGAAGGGTATTTGGCTGGCTCAGATGTAGAACGGGCAAACGAGTTAAATACCTTTTTTAAAGATAAAACAGTAAATGCCATTTTTACAATGCGCGGCGGCTGGGGTTGCGGAAGATTATTACATCTAATTGATTATGAGTTAATTCGGCAAAACCCGAAAATCATTATGGGCTTTAGCGACATTACTTCGTTGTTAGTAGCTATCACAAAAAAAACAGGCCTCATAACTTTTCATGGTCCATGTGGCTATTCAAGTTGGAATTCATTTTCAACAAAAAGTGTCTATGAAACACTTATAACTGGTGGAAAAGCAAAATTTGAAAATCCAGATTCTGAAAAAAAACAACTGACAACAATTGTAGCTGGTGATGCCAAAGGAGAAATTCTTGCTGGAAATTTAACGGTTTTATGCAGTATGATTGGTACCCCATTTGAACCAGTCTGGACGGGAAAAATTCTTTGTTTAGAGGAAATAGGGGAGGAACCATACCGTGTAGATAGGATGTTGTGGCAATTGGCTTCGGCTGGTGTCTTAAATAAGTTAAATGGCGTTGTTTTAGGATCTTTTAGAAAATGTGAACCTGAATTTCCTGAAAGGTCTTTTAGTTTGGATGCGGTCTTAAGGCAGCATTTTAACCACTTAAAAATTCCTGTTTTTAAAGGGGCAAGTTTTGGTCATACCGTCAATAAATATAATTTACCAATTGGCGCTTTAGCTAAAATGAACAGCAGCACCTATAGTTTTCAATTATTAGAAAGTCCAACCATTTTTAATGGATAAAGTGTACGATTATATACAGAAAAATAAGTGGATTGAGTGGCTTTTATTTGCCATCTGCTTTTGGTTGGTAATTGTTCATTTACATTTAAATAGAGGTTTGGGCGATATGATCCCAGGCTATCACTATTGGCGAAAAACAGATACTTACGCGCAAATTCTGAATTATTATTACAATGGCTTCAATTTATTCGATCATGGAATTTATTTCAATCAAATGGAATCAGGAGGTAAAGCTGTGGCAGAATTTCCATTGTTTTATTATTTAAATGCCCTTCAACTTAAAATTTTTGGCAATCACTTAATTGTTCTTAAAATCAATTGGCTAATTGTTATGTTTGCTGGTCAGTTTGCTTTATACAAAATAGCTCTTCATTTTGTAAAAAACCATATGCTTGCGCTTACTGTGCCTCTAGTACTTTTTCTGTCACCTACTTATGTTATTTATACACTAGAGTTTTTACCAGATCCGATTGCGTTGCATCTTGGTTTTGTTGGCCTTTACTTTATCCTAAAATACCATCAATCCAATAAAAGAAAACTATTGATTTCAGCACTGATTTTTGTTACAATTTCTGGTATGATGAAACCATTTTTTCTGATTCCGTTTATTGCCTATCTAATTGTTCTTTCAGTAAATACAGCTATTAAAAAAGAAGGTTTTAAACAGCTACTGCCACTTCTGCTTCCGTTTGTTTTTGTTGGCATTTGGTTTTTGTATATGAATTGGTATAACAACAAACATGGGAGTCATTACTTTTTATCGAAACTAAAACCAATTTGGACTGATAAAGACCCTAATTCAATTTGGGAGAAGATGCAGAATAAATGGCTGAGCACCTATTTTCATCCTACTTATCTTAATATTTTAGCAGTATTATTAGTAGTGGGTTTAGCTTGGGGCGCATGGAAAAACAGAATTATGGCTGCTTTTGTTTTGCTAGCGTTTTTAGGAGCAACCACTTATTTTTTACTGCTATTTGGCATGTTAAAGCAACACGATTATTATATTTTTCCTGTTTTATTCGTTGCACCAGTAGTCGTTTTAATTTTTTGGAAATTATTTTCAGATTCTGTCTCAAATAATATAGTGCAATATACGTTGGGTTTAATTACAATAGCTTTTATATACACAAGTATGCATTTTTCATGGTTCGAAAGGCAAAGGAGGTTAAAAAGTAAACCCATTAATGCCACTCATACATTTAGGCCATATCAAAATCTTGAACCATTTTTATTACGGAATGGTGTTCAAAAAAATGATTTGGTCATTGCTTTTTCTGATAAGTCGCCAAGTTATGCATTAATGCTAATGAACAGAAGAGGATGGTCAGGTTTTCAGACCATGTCAAGAAGAGAAAAAGTAACCGATTTAATGGATTTAGGGGCGCAATATATAGTGGTGAATCAGTCGTTACCTCCTAAACGAGATTCTGTTTCTTTAGAAGGCGTCACCTTGAATTATATTGCAGACACGAACAATGTATTTATTTATAAATTAACTAAGTAATGAAAGAATTTATAAATGGTTTAGATTCGGTTTGTAAAAAATGGTATAGCGTTTTTATAGCAGCGCTAGGTCTACTATTTTGCTTTTATCACAAAGTATTACTAAACCTAAATGGTTTTGTGTTCGCACCAGATGGTGATGGAATCAAGAATTATTATACATATATGTTTCAAGCTAAGTATGGCGATAGTTTTTGGGAATTTAAAGGGATGAATTATCCTTTTTATGAGCACATTGTATTTACTGATGCACACCCATTATTGGCATTTATTGTCGGAAAACTAGGTTTGGCAGATTATGGAGTCGGAGTTCTTAATTTTTTAATGCTAATTTCTTATCCAATTGCAGCAGTTTTGATTCATTCATTATTTAAACATTATAAGATCTCAAATATGTGGGCATTTTTTGGCGCATTAAGTGTCTGCTTTCTGTCACCACAAGTTTTTCGACTCACTGGACATTTGTCGCTTTCTTATGTTTTTGCAATTCCATTAATGTGGTATTTAATTTTAAAAACAGAGCAATTTAAGACAGCTTTGTGGCCTCTACTAATTTTTGTGACATTGTTTGTTTTCTTTTTTACTCACCCATATTTAGGACTAATACTAGCTGTGTTTGGATTATTTTATGTTGTAGTTTACTGGTTGTCTGACAGGAGAAAATGGAAGGTATTAGCAGTTAGAATTGTCTTGCCTATCTTTTCTGCTATAGGTTTTTTTCAGTTACTAGTCTATCTTACCGACACCCATGCTGTTAGGATGAAAAACCCTAGTGGCTTTTTTGATATGTATGCTTTATGGAACTCCTTATTGGTTCCCCACCATGGCCCTATGAATAAAATTAAACATGCTTTAGGTTGGAGAATGGCAGGCTGGGAAACATGGACATACCTAGGCCTGTTTGTTATTACTATACTGTTGTTTTCAATAGGATACTACTTTAGGAATAGAAAAAATATTAGCCTTAAAAAAGTGATTAATTCACCTGTTGGCAAAATGTATTTAGTGTCGCATTTGGTACTTATGTTCGCATTCTGCTTTCCTTTAAAATTTGATTTTTTGAGATGGGTTGTAGACGTTTTAGGCCCATTACAACAATTTAGAGTGTTGGCACGATTTGCCTGGGTATATTTTTATGTCGCCAGTGTTTTATCAATGGTTGTTTTGTACCAAATGATGCTGAAAAGCGAAAAGCGAAAGCTGTTTCACATATTTTTTGCAGCAGGAATAGCTTTTTCAGTTTTAGAATTCTATCCAGTGCATGTTGGCGTTTCGAAAAGTATTTCGCGCATAAAAAACCCTTTTATTTTTTCTAATTTGAGTAAAGATGAACAAGAACTAATTACTTGGACTAAGGGGCAAGACTACAACAGTATATTGTTTGTTCCTTTTACACATTTGTCTAGTGAAAACGTATTTTTAATGGGGTCGGAAAAAGCAAATTATCATTCATTTTTATTGAGCTATCACACACATTTGCCATTGTTAAACACTGTTACCTCTAGAACTTCTGTTACCGAAGCGGTAGCTGTTCACAATTTATTTTCTCCAGAATTTGTGGAAAAATCATTTCAGAATTTATTGCCAGATACTGCAAAAATAATGTTAGTAAAAAATAAAGGTGTGCTGAATCCAAATGAGTTAAGAATGACTTATTCCTCGAAAGGTGTTTGGGAAAATGATGAGTTTAATGTGTATGATTTCAATTTTGAAAGGTGGAATCGCCCGAAGTACTTTAAAGCTGTAAGTCTGCAAAATGACTCTGCAATTTTTAACTTAAAGGATGACTGGCGAGCTGATACCGCAAGTGTAGATTTTATATACGAATCGTTTAATGATTTTAAAGAAGAACGAACTTGGAATGGAAACGGCGCCTTAGCAGGGCAAAAAAACGGGTTTCATGTAATAAAGAATAATATTAAGCTAGAGCCTGGAAAATACATTTGTAGTTTTTGGTACAATTACAGAATTGACAGAGCCGATCAGGAGGCAATTGTCGAGCAAAAGTTTAGTAGCGGAAATGGAGAATGGGTGGCTAAAAATGATATACGTCAATCAAATCATATTATTGGGGATTGGTTATTAGTGGAAATTCCATTCTTTGTGGCGGATTCTGTAGAATCAACCAGCATAATTTTATCGGGAAATAAGAGTAAAAAATGGTTTATTGTTGATGACTTACTGATTAGAAAAGAAGGTGGTCGGCCTTTATTCAAAGACGCAGAAGTTGATGGTGAACCGTATTTTATCTACAATAACTATTGGCTCAAAACAGCATCATTTTCTAAATAAAACCTTCACAAAATTAAGCGATTCTTTAGCTAAAATTTTAAAATTTACCTTGCTAAAAACAATGCCCGGCTTTAGCTCTACAGGAACTGTTTTGTGACTTAATTTTCGTTTACTCACCAATTTTACAAACTCTAAATCAAATAAAAATCGATTAATTTCAGTTTGTAAAAAAACAGTTGAACCTTTTTTATTGAAGCCTTTAATACCGCACTGTGTATCGTCAGTTGGAAGTTTAAGAAATGATTTTAAAATACCGCGCAAAGTTTTGGAAATCACTTTTCTGAACCAGGGCGTTTTTTTATAGTAGCTAGTATCTCTTCTGCCTAAAACGGCGTCATAACCATTGAGCAACTCTTGATAAATGGCAAAAAAACTTTCTTCAGTGTAAGGAAAGTCAATATCAGTATATATAATAGGGTAGTTTTTAACGGCTTTTACACCTTGCCTTAGGGCGTATCCTTTGCCCATATTGATTTTGTATTCTATAATATTACACCCTTCTATTCTCGATTTTAACAGGTCGATTTCTTTGCTACTAGTGTTTTGTTTAGATCCATCAATTACAATAATTAAAGAAATTGTAGCATCTATTTTATTTTGAACTTTTAAGGTTGTGTCAACTACATTTTCCGCCCAACCTGCAACAGGATTGTAGCATGGCAAAACAATTGTGAGTTTAGCTTTTGGCACAGTATTTAACGACATTAATTTGCTAAAATACATAGTTAGTATTAATAGCCTATCAAATTAACGAAATTATTACCTACAAATTATCGAAGTCTTCACGTCTCATGTTACACATCCACTTTAATATTTTTTCGCCGACTCCTGGTACTTCAATATGAACAATGTAAACACCACTAGCAATGGGCACGCCAACTTCATTTGTTAAGCTCCAGTCAATAGATGTTATATCAGTATCTTTAGTAAATTGCTTAATCAGTTGTCCACTCATATTAAAAATTTTAATGTTACATTGTTTAGGCAAATTGGTAATTTTTACCACTTTGTCAAGCCTAGACTCCTCATAGCTACTATAACCATAATATGGGTTTGGAACAATATTTATAATATCTAGTAAACTTTCTAGCTCACTGGTAACATTTGTTCTAGGGGCTTCACTATCATTAATTTCAAAGGTATAGTGAGGATAACCATTATTGCTATTAGTAATTTCTTTTGTCGTGTAAGGCTTTGAAATACGGGCTTTAATGCTAACATCACTGTCTAGTAAAGTTCCATTTTCAGAAAGAATAGGTGCAAATACCCACATGCAATTCTCAAAAACATTTTCGTGTCCGCTTTTAGTTTTTAGGCTTAGTTGCGACCTCATATATTTGCCTTCGTCATATTTTGGCATACCGTCACGCACATTAAAAACATAAACATAATGCATTCCACCT
Organism: Crocinitomicaceae bacterium; assembly: GCA_045110285.1. Classification (GTDB taxonomy): domain Bacteria; phylum Bacteroidota; class Bacteroidia; order Flavobacteriales_D; family Crocinitomicaceae; genus Putridiphycobacter. The sequence continues at coordinate 59,679 of JBGCGA010000047.1, forward strand.
AAAATTGGTACTCCGGTAGTAGTTGAAATATTGGATGTAGGGTTCCAAATCATGTCGTCGCCGTTATCACCTGGCAACCATGAGTTTTCTCCAAAGGCCATATTTAGACGCTGGCCATTTGCAACATCAATAGCATACCCAGGGAACCAGCCCATACCTTTTTCTGAACTAATTACCTTGCCTTCTTTGTTTACAGAATTTTGATTTCTTATTTCTAATACATCCGATCCCCCAACAGTCTGGTTTTCGTTATGATTCATTTCAAGTACAACACATTTTGTCCATTTTGTTTTATCACTTGTAATCACAATATCAACATCATGCACATGTTCTAATTTAAGTAATCTAAAAAATGAAGAATTAATCTTTGCATACCCTTCAGTATTGTCTGTAGTAGGGTCATCACCCGGACTTCCTGAGGGCATACCATCAATTTCATATCCTACATATTTAAAGGGAGAAATAGAACCACCAACCATATCTTTCCAGCTGCCAAATTCATCTCGATCATAGTAATAGCATGGATTACTTATCCAAAGATCGGCACTGCATGTTGGGTCATCTTCAGTTGGTGCAACATTTGTTCCCGAACGTATCCAATTGGTTGGGTAATTAAGGTCTGAATCTGCCATTCCTTGTAGCCAAATGCCAGTTGAATCAGAAAAAGTCATTTCACTATAAATCGGTTCGGTTCTCCACCAGAATGATTGCAATAAACTTGGATCATCTATCATATATTTTGATTGCTTAATTGAAACTGAAATTCCCCACTGTGGAAAAAGTACTTCTGTATTTAAGTCAATTGGGAATGGACTGGATATTGTTTCTTGTTGGCCATCAAAATCTCTTGTTACTGACCAAGTTGATGTGCTGTCAATTCCACCCCAGTTAATGTCAACCCCCTGCTCGAATTTCACGTCATATTTACCTGGCTTTAAGTTTAAAGGATCGATAACTTTAACATCAATTGGCCCTGAACCTTGTGCATACTCTACAATATCAACTGATCCGTTTTCTAAAATAGCTCGCTTTGTATTTTCAGTTAAATTTACTACCCTCGCACCATTACCGTAGCCATCAATCTGTTTAATTTGCGGCGACCATCCATAGTAGGTACCAAACGTAGTGCCTAGTCCTTCAACCCTTGGTTCATGCGGAATTCCTAAATATGCCTTTACTTCTCCAAATGCAGCTTTTCTGCTTCCTAAATATGGCTTTTTTTGTCCGTTTAATGATCCTGCAACATTTGGGTCATAAGTTTTAAAATTATTGGATGCATAAGCAATAGCCATAAAGTAGTACTTTTTGAAGTTCACAAGTTTAGTATCGCCTGAAGCAAATAGGTCTTTCGTGATTTGAAAAGAGTGTTTAATACCCTCATTGTTACCTTTAACCTCTACTGTTGGCACTTGAGCTCCCATATTTAGATCGAAATTATAATTTACTAATGTGGAAATGTCATCTTCAATATCGCATTGAAAAACTAATCTTGCTTTTGCGGGGTTGCTAAGCTCATTTGATGCCACATCTTTTGATGCTAGCTGATAGACTTGATAGCCTTGAAATCTGTAATTAGGGTCAAAAATTGAGTCTTCATCTACATTAATAATTTCTGGGTCTAGTTCTGAATAGCTTTCATTCAAATTATTGGATCCCTGAGGGTTTAATATTGTAATAATTAGCTCATTTTCTAGTTCTTGAATGTTAAGGTCCGGCGCATGAGGCCCTTCTAAAATCTTGAAACAATTATCGAAAAGGGATTGAGCTTTATCGTCAGCTTTTTGTAATTCAACCACCGACTCAAAAGGTACTCCAGTTGTTGACCTTGCCCAAACCACACCAACAGTAATATTGTTTACTGCTCCAGGTTTTAAAATAAATGGTCCCGCTGATTGAGCAAACCTTCTGTCAAACGGAATATTATTCGAAGATTCTTCTGTCCATGATTCTTGGGGAACGCCTCCAGTTCCCCATCCAAGAGGATCGGTTGTACCTGGAAACATAAAGTCGGCCAAAACGGATGTGTTAGCGCCAGCATCAGACGAATGACCACTTCCGCCATAAACAAATGGAGAGCCGTCTTTCCAAAAACCAGTTAAATAACGATAGTAGTCAATGGCAATTTGCGGATCAGTTTGATTAATGTTTCCAGTTCCGATATTATTATAGTAAAGGAATCGTCTCATTCCAAATCGCTCATTATCTACTACACCATCACCATAACCAATACCCAAACCTTTGTATGGAATGCCATTTTGATTTTGTGCCTCGGTAATATTTTCTGTAAGTGGATTATCAATTTCATCATTGTCTTGATACGGGCCTTCAAAAAAATCGACTCCTACAGCAGCAGGCATATCACCATAACCTTTAAATCCTCCCATGTCTTCATCAAAATTGTCACCGTTGTAGCAGTATCCTAGTCCTCGTGAAACATCACAGCCAACATAATCATCATTGGGTCCACCTAATGCTACATCTACCATAACTCCAAAATAAGTGTTGTATAAAGTTTGAGTCGATCTATTTATTAATTCATAATTGTAAAAGGTCATATTATCAATTTCATTATTGGTTGCAAAAGCAAAAGCTTGCGCTCTGATTTCCATTCCTAAAGGATCTCCGCCTGTTTCAGTATGTATATTTCCTTTATCATTCATAATCCACCAAAGCGTTTCATCACCAAATAAAGTCACTTCTCTGCTATTTTGGCACTCAACATCTTTAGCAATATCGTACCATGGATAATCACCGTCATTAATTGGGTCATACAAGCCATTTTTTCCACCAGGAGCAAGAGGGTTATCGTAAAAAGGGGCTAAATAGTACGGTTGATCCAGAGTGACATCACCATGAGCAGGCCACTCTAATATTGAAGCGGGAATTTCGTATTCAGGAAAGTTTTTTGATTGCGTATTTGTTCCATTAGCATTATCAGCTAGTCCAGCATTATACCAGCTACTAAATTGCTGGACCTCCTCTTTGGAAATTTTAAAATGTCTATCAAATTCGTTACACACTTCAGGAGTAATTTCGGCAGTTCCGTCGGTTGTTAGTGGCCCTGTCCAATAATCTTGGCCACTTCTATACCTTAATGCGGCTAATTTTAACTGACCATTAAAGTCTAACCCACCCAACCAGAGCGAGGATGTAAATAGGGCCATAATTCCTGACCCTTTAGGTACCTCATAAATACTGTTGTTTTGTCCTTGAATTTGCCATAAATTGCCAGCTGTATGAATTAATGCTTTGACATTGTTAAGCTCAAGAAAAATAGAACCTGTGGGAGAAACACATCCTGCAGCTCGGCTTTCGATACCTGGGACTGTTGGAAATCCCAAATTACTAACTTGAGCAAACCCAAAATTTGCGATAAAGATGAAAAGGAATCCTAAATATTTCATATGTTTTGCTGTGGTCTTATATGGGTCTTAAATTACTCAAAAAATGTTGATTTTAAAAAATCAAAGTTTGTAATACCTAAATTATTGATTTATCTATAATTCAAATTACTTAATTAGTACGCCTTGCTTTTCAATAATAGGAATTTTAATAAAGTTGGATGGATTTACAGTTTCAGCTAAAAAAACAAATTTTTTATCGAATACTTGTCTTTTAATGTAATAACTCAACCAAAATTCATTTGTGATTCCAAATACATTTTCCATTATCGGTTCAATTTTTGTATACTTTTTGGGCTGAACTGAGCCTAAACCATGTCTTAGAATGGATGTTTTAACTGATTCTCCTGAATTTCGGTTTATCCCATAACCTCTGGATGTCACAAGAACATTTTCAAGTTCTACTATCCCAAAATTTATCAAATAGACGTTAAATATTTCGCTTGTTTTTTCTTTGTTTAATTCTTTAACAATGGCTACACCAACATCTTTTACTTTTGGAAGGGCAATGTCTTTACGCATACAGTTTTTTGGAAAACAAATTTAGTGCATTAATTCTTTTTGTACTCATCTAAAATTGTTAATCCTATTTGCACGTAATCTGGTGTTTCTGCTCTGTGCCCCTCTAGCGGATCATTTGTTTCAGTTGCGGTATTCTCCCAATTTGATAATGTGCCAGTTCCTGTGCGCACAATTACTAAGTTTTGAGAAGGAATAGAGATTATATATTGCCCCGACATACCTCTAAAATAAGTGACTTCGAAAGGAAAGCCTGTATAAATCCAATATTGAAAACCGTATAGTTGGTTAGGTTTACCATTTGGCTTTTTGATAGGAGCTAAAGTTTTGAATTCTGCAATATAAGCACTGTCAACTATTTGCTTTCCCTTCCATTTTCCGGTTTGGTTTATTAAGCGGCCTAACCTTGCGAAATCTCGAGTAGTCGCATACAGGCAACAATATGCTTTTTCTTCAGAATCTTTTCCATCAACTAAGCTCCATAGCGCATCAGATTCTGCACCTATTTTTTGCCATAATTTCTTAGAGGCATATTTTGAAACAGATACATTAGTTGCCGCTTGTAAAATATACATCAATACCTGCGTATCGCCACTTTTATATCGCCATATATTTCCTGGCTCCTCTTCAATAATTCTTCTGTTTAAAGATAAGTCTCTTGCGTCTGTATCGTAGTATAATTCGGCGACATCACAAAAAGGATGGGAATAATTTTCGGACCAAGACAAACCGGAACTCATGGTTAAAATATGGCGAATAGTGATATTTGCTTTTTCATCTTTAAATTCAGGTAAATAGTTTGCTACAGGCTCATCTATTGATTTAATGGCACCCTCTTCAATAGCCACACCAATTAGTAATGCAATAACTGATTTTGACATTGAAAATGAATTACCAGTTTTATCAGCTGCGTGCGGCTCCCAGTATGATTCGTAAATAATTGTATCTCCCCAAGCTACAATAAAAGAGGCAGGATTAAGTGTTTCAATAAATGCTTGATGAGTATTTGAAATTTTTGGTTGTTGCTCATCAGAAATAATTTTCCACGGTTGAGCAACCCCTTTTGGTACAATGCGATTGTTAAAAATAGTATGATCATATATTGAAGGCCTTGGAATTCCGCGCAAATATGTTGAGGCAATGCCCTTGTATATATAGGTTCTGCCAGACAGCAAAATAATCAGATTGGCGATAATGAACAGAGCTAAAACAACAAGTCCCACATATTTTAAAATCTTCAATACTGTTTTCATAATTAGAAAGGTAGCAAAATTTATTGGTAGCTAAAGTTAAACACCTCTGCTAGATTTGCTTTAAGAATTGGTTTTACCTCGGCAAGGCTGATTGATTTGTCTAGCTCTTTTTCCATTGAAGTTACTGATTTATCAGTAATTCCGCAGGGAACTATATTGTTAAAATAGTCCATATTTGGATTAACATTTAACGCCAGGCCGTGCATGGTAACCCACCGTGAACTTTTTACACCCATTGCACAAATTTTGCGCTCTTTTGGTGTGCCAACATCTAGCCAAACACCTGTAGAGCCCTCAACTCTATCTCCTTCAATTCCAAAATGCCTAATGGTTAAAATAACGGCTTCTTCTAAAAAGCGCATGTATTTATGTATGTCTGTAAAAAACCGGTCTAAATCTAATATGGGATAGGCTACTAATTGTCCAGGGCCATGATAAGTAATGTCACCACCGCGATTGATTTTATAGTAGCTGGCGTTTTTTTGCTTTAGAATAGCTTCAGAAATCAATAAGTTTTGTTCAGAACCACTTTTACCCAAAGTGTATACATGTGGGTGCTCGCAAAATAAAAGATGGTTTTGGGGCAAATCAGTTGTTTCGCCTTTTCGGTGCGCAATTTTCAAATCGACTGATTTTTTGAAAAGCATTTCTTGATGGTCCCAAGCTTCTTTGTAATCAATCTGACTTAAATCAGTAAATATTACTTGATTTTTCATGCTGTGCAAAGATATGGCATAATTTAGATTAATAAAAATGTCGTATTTTTGTGTTAATATAATGAAATTTAGAAGCGTTTGTTTTTTTGTGATTAGCCTTTTACTGTTAAGTTCATGCAGAAAGGATAATATTGCCCTGAGTATAGGTTCAGTAACTCCTTATGCTGTAGAATATCCGAATAATTTTAAACTTGTTCCGAAAATAAAAATACCAGCTGACAACCCAATGACAGTGCAAGGAGTAGAATTAGGGCGGAATTTATTTTACGAAACTTTACTGTCAGGTGATAATACGCAGGCATGTGCTACATGCCATATGCCAGAAACAGGCTTTAATGATCCGTTGCAGTTTAGTGTTGGTATCGACGGTTTGGAAGGCAAAAGACATTCTATGCCTCTTTTCAATTTAGGATGGATGGATTCTTTATTTTGGGATGGACGTTCAAACTCATTAGAAGCTCAGGCACTAATTCCAGTAACAGATGTTGTTGAAATGCATAATACGTGGCCTGCTGCAGTGGCAGCATTACAAGCAACTGATAGATACCCTTCATTGTTTAAAGCAGCTTTTGGAACCGATTCAATAACAAGCGATATAACTGCAAAAGCTTTGGCGCAATTTGAACGAACGCTAATCAGTGGAAATTCTGTTTTTGATAAACAACTGGAGGCCCAGTGGGCTATAGGCGCAGGAGGACTCACAGGTTCAGATTATTTTTTATTTATTGAAGGAAGAGATATTTTTGAAGGAGAGAGAGGAGATTGTGCGCATTGTCATGGAGGTGTTTCCAACCCGTTGTTTACAGATAATGAATTTAGGAATAATGGCTTAGACGCATTAGTGGATCAAGATGATCCTGGTTTGGCGGGTGTTACTGGAGACCAAGCTGATTATGCAAAGTTTAAAACCCCGAGTGTAAGGAACTTGTTGTTTACCGCACCATATATGCATGATGGTCGGTTCAATACAATTGATGAGGTGATTGACCACTACAGCGTTGGTCTAAAAGATTCACCAACCATAGATCCGTTTATGAAAAATGTTGACCAAGGAGGAGTTAATTTAACACCTAGTGAAAGAAGTGCGCTTAAATTCTTTCTAGAATGTCTGACAGATTCTAGCTTTGTGAAAAATCCAGCCTTTCAAGATCCTGAGCTGGACTAATCAACTATTGATATTGTAGTTAAAATAGCTTTAGCTGATCTAATTAATTCTCTCTTATCAAAGTTTAAGGCATAAATGTATACCAGAGCATGAACTACGGTTCCTCTTGTTGGGTGTTGAATAGCATACTGCAAGAATGGGCCTCCACCACTTGCAGCCATATTCCCTTTATGTTTCCACAAGCCTTCAATCAATAGAGCATTTGCACTTCCTACCATAATTTCAGTCGCTTTAGGTGCCCTCGTTTCAAAATACTCCGTTCCCATATAAGAGTTTTCAAGAACGCCTTTAACCGCATATTTTAGAGTGCTATCACGCTCCTTTAATATGTTTTCTAGCGTCATGCTTTCTTCGTTTACATATTCACTTTCCCAAACAACAATTCCTTTTTTTGCCCAGTAGGTTCCTCCTTTGGCTCCAGTATTTGGATTGTCTGCTAAAGTTTTACTGTTTTTATCAAGGGCATGAATAATACTATCTAAATCAGTTTCGTAGCTAGCAGAGCTAGGAACAGAAATACTAATACCAAATTTTTCCTCGGCAACTTTATTAAACCCTTCTAACCTGTCAAAACTATACTTAGCTGCTAATCTTTGGTCCTCTTGGCTATCAAAAACAGCTATATATGTTGGTAATTCTGCTTCAAAAAATGCTTTTATTCTTTCAATATTCGAATCTTTTACAATGATATAAACTTGTCCTTGCGACTTATAATTTTGCTTGACAACTATTTCGGTTTCTGTTAAATCACTTTCAGGCGCATATATTATTTTCAGTATGTTTCTGTTTTTTAACCCTAGGGAGTTAATTGCTGATGGATCTTGCTGTAAAAAATCTAATATTGGTTCTGGTCCAATAAATGGACCTTTTGCATGCTTTGCGAAATGTTTAATAAAAACTTCTCTTAGTCCTTCATTCCAAATGTTATCATCTACTGATACTAACACTCTACCTATTGGACCTGTTGCCTTTGGCAGAGTTCCTGTAACATTACTTGGCTGTGATATTACGGAAGGTGTTTCCGCAGCTTCTTGTTCGCAGCTCGAGAAGGTCAAACCGATTATTAATACTAAAAATATACTTTTCATATTGGGTAAAATTTATTTAAAACCTACTTTGATTTTCTGACCCGGCTTCATCCTTTTCGGGTTTAAATCTTTATTCATTGCCTGCAAATCAGCAAAATTTATGCCTAATTTCTGACTAACAGTCCAAAGGCTTTCCCCTGATTTTAACGTATAATATTTGTAATGACCAGAAGGGCTTGTTGTGGTAGGTCTAGAACTTGACTTTGCACTTTGTTTTGCACTTTTTGACGAAATATTTGATTGATCAAATTCTTGAATAACCCTTTTTTCAGGAATCATAATAACTATTTTTTGACCAGGGTAAATCGTAGAGTTTCTTAAGCCGTTCCACTCTCTAATATCTTGCAGCGAAACATCATAGATAAATGCCACATCAGCTAAAGTTTGGTCAGGTGTTACTTTGTGTATTTTCTTTTTCTGTAATATCACGTAATTTTCACCAATCGATTCTAAATAAGTTTGATATGTATACAATTCTTGCTCTTTTTCAAAAAAAGCAGTTAATTTATTAATTGGAAGAGCAATGCATTGCGCCGGTTCTGTTTCCGGAATGATGTCTGTTTTATATTGTGGATTTAGTTTTTTAAAATCTGTTGCTGGAATTCCCAAAATCGAATCAATATGAGAAATTCTAACCGATTGCTTAAGACATACTGTGTCGATTTGATGGAAGTAGACGGTAGCTTGCTTTGGAATAATTTGGTGCGACTCAAAATAGGTCATCATGTATAGAGCAGCATAAAAATTAGGAACATATTGCTGGGTTTCACGAGGCAAAAAAGGCCGAATTGCCCAATAGTTTGTTTGGTTTCCTGCCCGCCTAATGGCTTTATTAACATTTCCTGGACCACAATTATAAGCTGAAAGGGCCAATTCCCAGTCGCCGTATAAATTGTACAAATACTTTAAGTATTGGCATGCTGCTTCAGTTGATTTTTCTGGGTGTGATCTGTCATCAACATATGAGTCGGCATGCAAGCCAAGAGACCTGCCGGTAGGGTACATGATTTGCCATAAACCAGTTGCACCTGCCCACGATTTATTGTTTGGTATTAATGCACTTTCAATAATGGGTAAATATTTTAATTCAAGTGGTAAATTATGTTTGCTAAGTATGGTTTCAAACATTGGAAAGTACAGTTTGGATCGACCAATAATTACAGAAGTATATCTATTTCTTTTTGATACAAAATACTTGATTGTTTTAAGTACTTCAGGATTGTTTCTAGCATCAAAAGGGGTTGAATTTGCCAATTCATCCAGCCGCTGGAAATAGATCGTATCATTAAATTTTGTGGCAGACTCGTCAGCTTTTCCAAGCTCATCAATCATTCCGTAAGCTTCTTTGCTACCCCAAGTTTCTCTATAGTATTCAAACAATGAATTTTCAACAGTGGCTAAAAAAGTTTCTGTCTGAAAAGTATCTGTAAAGACAGTAGTTGCTCCTTGCCCTTGCGCGTACGATAGACACGTAAACCAAAACGAAAGGCATATTATAGAGCACTTTTGCATAGTGGGTTATTTATTTTAGCTTAGACATCATATAGTCAGAAATTGACAATAATTCACCTTCTTTAAAATGTTTGCCAATTAGCTGTAAGCCATAAGGTAATCCGTTTGAATGCTTACCAACAGGCAATGAAATGGCTGGGTTTCCTGCTAAATTTGCTTGAACGGTAAAAATATCCTGCAAATACATTTGAATATTGTCTTTTACTCCATCAATTTCAAACGCTGTAGTTGGCGTTGTTGGAAGTAATAATATATCAAAATTAGCTAATAATTCATTGGTTTTATTTTGAATCACACGTCTTACCTTTTGCCCTTTTGTATAATAGGCATCATAGTAACCATGTGATAACACAAAAGTTCCCAACATAATTCTGCGCTTTACTTCTTCTCCAAAGCCTTCGCTTCGCGATTTTTTATAGGTTTCTTCTACACCCTTTACATTTTCAGCTAGTTTACCAAAATGGACTCCTGTGTAGCGAGCAAGGTTTGAAGAGGCTTCTGCTGTGGTTAAAACATAATACGTTGGTACCATTTCAGCAAGGTAAGGAAAGCTAACAGGTTCAACAGTGTGGCCAGCTACTTTTAATTTTTCAATAGAATCGATTAGTTTTTCTTTAATTTCAGGATCCAACCCTTTTGATTCGAGACATTCAGAAATATAGCCAATTTTTAGTTTTTTATCACCAATTTTTTCAATAGGTATTTCGGCAACATTCTCTTGTCGAACCGTACTGTCATACTCATCTTTACCAGCCATTACTGATGTTAAAAGTGCGGCATCAGAAACTGTATTTGTAAAAGGTCCAATTTGATCGAATGAAGAAGCGTAAGCTAATAAACCATAGCGCGAAATCATTCCGTAAGTGGGCTTATATCCTATTACTCCGGTAAAAGAAGCTGGTTGACGAATTGACCCACCTGTATCGCTTCCTAAACTTGCCGTGCATAATCCAGCAGCAACTGCTGCTGCCGACCCGCCAGAAGATCCACCAGGGACTCTATTTTCATCAAAAGGATTCAGAACATTACCAAATGCTGAGTTTTCATTTGAACTCCCCATGGCAAATTCATCACAGTTTAGTCTACCAATAATAATAGCATCTTCGTCCAATAAACGCTGCACAGCTGTTGCTGTGTAAATCGACTCAAAACCATCTAAAATTTTTGATGATGCAGATACTTTATGGTTTTTATAGGCAAGATTGTCTTTAAGACCTATGACCATTCCAGCTAATTTACCAGCCGAATTATTTTTAAGTTTTTCATCAACCTCTTTTGCTTTCGCCAAAGCAGAATCTGTAAACACCTCTAAAAAAGCATTTAAATGTTTTTTATCGTCTATCTCCTTCAAATAAGAGTTGACAATATCAACAACAGAACTACCACTTTTAAGTGTTTCTTGAATATCGGTAAAAGATTGATGCATTGAAAAGTTATTTATCTTCAATTTTTTTGTCACTACCTTCTTCACCATCTCCACTCATTTCATCTTTAAAGCCTTTAATGCCTTTACCCATTCCTTTCATTAGTTCTGGTAATTTTTTACCACCAAATAAAAGCAATAGCGCTACAACAATCAGAAGTATTTGTGGCCAGCCAATCATCCCAGCATATAGTACATTTTCCATAATGATTCAATTAGAATTGTAAAGTGCAAATTTATGAATTATAATGATTAGGGGTATTTGAAAACATAAATTATTAAGGAGTGAATTAATTCGTTGAATTATAGCTGATCATATGCTTATTTGATTTAAATTTAAAAGCTCAGATTGAATTGGTAAAGATCATGAGTTCTCAGAAGGTGAGAAATCACTAAATTTAGGCCATTCTATTAGCATTGTAAAAAAGCAAGATGATTCAGATTCAAAATTATATCGACGGGAAATTAACTAATTCAAAGTCAGAACAATTTATAGATAATATTGATCCCAGTAGAGGAAAGGTGTATGCTAAAATTCCAGATTCTAAAGCGGAAGATATTTCTCAGGCGACTCAGGCAGCTAAAGAAGCATTTCCAGGATGGTCAAATATGCCAAAGCAAGAACGATCAGATATAATGATTCGAGTAGCAGATTTAATTATTGAAAGAATGGATGAATTTGTTGCTGCTGAATCGCTAGATAATGGAAAGCCGGAAAGTTTAGCTAGGGCTGTCGATATTCCAAGAGCGATTAGTAATCTGAAGTTTTTTGCAACTGCAATTTTGCATTATGCTTCTGAAAGTCACTATATGGAAGGACTTGGAGTAAATTATACGGTTAGAAAACCAATTGGAATAGTTGGCTGTATTTCGCCTTGGAATTTGCCATTGTATTTATTTACATGGAAGATTGCGCCTGCTTTGGCTGCGGGAAATTGCGTTATTGCAAAACCATCAGAAATTACTCCAATGACTGCTTATTTGTTATCAAAAGCATGTATTGATGCAGGAATACCAGCAGGGGTGCTAAACATTGTACATGGATTAGGTCAGCATGTTGGTGATGCCATTACACGTCATCCTGATATTACAGCCATTTCATTTACTGGTGGAACACAAACAGGAAAAACCATTGCTGGAATTGCGGCTCCTATGTTTAAGAAATTGTCATTAGAACTTGGGGGTAAAAACCCCAATATCATATTTGCAGATTGTGATTTTAAATCTGCATTATCCACTACGCTAAGGTCTAGTTTTGCTAACCAAGGGCAGATTTGTTTATGTGGGTCAAGAATTTTTGTTGAACGACCGATTTATGAAAAATTCAGAGACGAATTTGTTGCTAAGGTCAGCAAAACTAAGGTGTCGTATCCAACCGATCCTGAAGCAAAGTTAGGAGCCATTGTGTCAAAACCACATATGGAAAAAGTGCTGTCGTATATTGAATTGGCTAAAGAAGAAGGAGGCACTATTTTAACTGGTGGTACGCAAGTTCACCTTGATGGTGAGTATTCAGAAGGTTATTATTTAAGACCAACTGTGATTGAAGGTTTGGATTATAATTGCAGAACCAATCAAGAAGAAATTTTTGGACCCGTAGTAACCATTACACCTTTTGATACCGAAGAAGAAGTATTAATGATGGCTAATTCAACAGTTTATGGCTTGTCTGCTACAGTTTGGACAGAAAACTTAACTAAGGCTCATAGAGTTGCAGATGAAATTCATGCAGGAATAGTCTGGATAAATTCTTGGCTAGTTCGCGATTTAAGAACACCATTTGGTGGAGTTAAAGCATCAGGTGTTGGACGTGAAGGAGGCTTTGAAGCCCTTCACTTTTTTACAGAACCGAAAAATATTTTTGTTAAGTTAGGTAGTGGAGGGCATTGATTGAACACTATTGAATCTTAGGCAGTTCGTTTAAAGCACCATCTATACTATTTATATTGCTGTAAACCAGTCGTAAACGACCATTTTTTTCATTCATTTTACAGTTTGGCGGATTGGTTTGAATAAACTTTAAAACTTTGGTAAATTTTGGTGATTGATAGTAGGGAGAGTCCTGTTTGCTAATGAAATATCCAATCATTTTTTTGGATTTAATGACTAATTTTTCAAAGCCAATATTTTTGGCTATCCACCTCATTTCAATCGATCTGCAAAGTTCATCAACAGCCTTAGGTAACTCTCCAAACCGATCTATTAACTGATTTCTGAAAGCTTCAAGTTCATCCGCATTTTTACAATTATCTAATGATTGATAGAGCGCTAGCCTTTCCGACACATTGTTAACATAGGTATCAGGAATTAATAATTCTAAATCAGTTTCCAAAATGCAATCCGTAACAAATTCGCGGTCTTCCATATTTGGATCTTCTTCGTATAAATTTTTGAACTCTTCTTCCCTCAGTTCTTTTACCGCTTCATTCAAAATTTTCTGATACATTTCAAATCCAATATCTGAAATAAATCCGCTTTGTTCGCCGCCCAATAAATTTCCAGCGCCTCTAATATCTAAATCGCGCATAGAAATATTAAAGCCAGAACCAAGATCTGAAAAATGAACCAAAGCTTCTAATCGTTTTCTGGAATCGCTTGGCAAAGTATGTGTTGGCGGAGAAATTAAGTAGCAAAATGCTTTTTTATTGGACCTACCAACTCTTCCACGCATTTGATGTAAATCGCTCAGCCCAAAATTTTGAGCTTGATTAATCATAATGGTATTGGCATTTGACACATCAATTCCAGATTCAATTATAGTAGTGGCAACAAGCACGTCATACTCATGATCAATAAAGTCCATCATGATATTTTCCAACTTTTTTCCGTCCATTTGACCGTGTCCTACGGCCACTCGAATTCCTGGACAAAGCCTTTGAATCATACCAGCCACTTCATGGATATTCTGTACTCGGTTATGTACAAAAAATACTTGTCCACCTCTATTAGTCTCGTATGCAACAGCATCTCGAATCAACGTTTCATTAAAACCTATTACTTGGGTGTCTACTGGTTGACGATTTGGAGGAGGTGTATTAATAATTGACAAATCTCTTGCTCCCATTAACGAAAACTGTAAAGTTCTTGGAATTGGAGTAGCGGTTAAGGTTAAAGTATCAACGGTTGTTTTAATCGTTTTTAGCTTGTCTTTTACACCAACGCCAAATTTTTGTTCTTCATCAATAATAATTAATCCAAGGTCTTTATATTTTACACTTTTGCCTACTAATTTGTGGGTGCCTATTATAATGTCAGTTTCACCTGCTTCTAGTTTTTTTAATGATTCAGTTACTTGTTTGGCTGTTTTAAACCTGTTCACATAATCTACATTACATGGAAATGCTTTTAGTCGATCAGAAAAGGTTTTATAGTGCTGGAAAGACAAAATAGTTGTAGGTACTAAAATAGCCACTTGTTTATTATCATTAACAGCCTTAAAAGCTGCTCGGATGGCAATTTCAGTTTTTCCAAATCCAACATCCCCACAAACCAATCGGTCCATTGGGGTTTCCGATTCCATATCAGCTTTTACATCAACTGTTGCTTTTAACTGATCGGGTGTATCTTCATAAATGAAACTAGCCTCTAATTCATTTTGCAAATAATTGTCAGGCGCAAACGCGAATCCTTTTTCCGCTTTACGTTGGGCATACAATTGTATTAGATTGAAAGCAATTTCTTTAACTCTTGCCTTAGTTTTCTTTTTAACCTTATCCCATTGTGGCGACCCAATTTTATTCATTTTAGGTTGGGTGCCATCTTTTCCTGTATATTTTGAAATGCGGTGCAATGAATGGATGGACACATACAAAACATCATTATCTTTATATATCAGTCGAATTGCTTCTTGAGGTTTGCCATTCACATCAATAATTTCTAAACCCGAAAATTGACCTATTCCGTGGTCGATATGCGCTACAAAATCGCCACGGTTGAGGTTGTAAATTTCTTTTAGCGTAAGAGCTTGTTGATTTTTCCTAAAG
>JBGCGA010000048.1:0-5680 GCA_045110285.1 Crocinitomicaceae bacterium
TCAAAGCGTTAGAATCTGATTTTAATAACTTTATCTACATAACTTCACATGACTTAAAAGCACCATTACGAGGAATAATCGCCTTGGCAAGTTGGATACATGATGATTATAGATCTATTTTAGATGATCAAGGAAGAGCACATTTAATACTATTGATTGATCGTGTACAAAAACTAAGCAATATGTTTGATGGTATTTTGGCATTATCAAGAATATCAAACAATAACAACACTATAGAACCGGTTAATATAGACAGTATAATTAACTCCATATTAGAAAATTGCGATATAAAAATCAACCTAGATATAAACGAAGAACTACCAACTATATTAACTGATAAAGCGAAACTTAAGTCAATTTTTGAAATACTAATATATAACAGTGTTACTCATAGCCAAAATGCATTAAACGATATTTCAATAGGTTATAACCAAGAAAAATCTTATTTTTATCTTAACGATAATGGAATTGGAATTGAAGAAAAATATCACGATAAAGTATTTGATATTTTTTTTAAAGTAAAATCAGATGAGAAAACTAGAATTGGAGTTGGACTAGCCATTGCAAAAAAGATTGTAAACTCCCTTAATGGGTCGATTTCAATAAATAAAGATTATACAAAAGGCGTAGAATTTATTTTTACGTTACCAAAAATAAATTAAAATGAGAAGTAGCAAAGAAATAATATTATTTGAAGATGACATTGTAGATGCTATGACCGTGCAGCGAGCTCTAAAAGAAAATAAGATTACAAACGACCTTGTTATCAAAAGAAACGGAGAAGAAGGGTTAAATTATTTATTAGATAATTTAGATAATTTGCCCTGCTTAATTTTACTTGACCTTAATATGCCAATAATGAATGGTATTGAGTTTTTAGAAGAAAGACTGAAGCATAAAAAACTACAAACAATTCCAGTTGTAGTACTTACAACTTCGAAAGATGACCAAGATAAATTGAGTAGCTATGGACTAAATATTTCTGGTTATATTCTAAAGCCAGTTGATTATACACAATTCGTAAAAATAATACATATAATTGATCTATATTTTACTCTAAATGAGTCTATTGACTGATAAATGGAAAGCAAGAGATTTAAAATATTATATGTTGAGGATAATGAAGTTGATCAAATGGCGTTTAGCCGGTCAATAAGATATTTTGATGAATTTACCTGCAGCATTGTTGATAATATATCTGATGCTGTTACTTATCTGAATGAGAATAAAATTGACTTAGTTGTTACAGATCATAATTTAGGTGCTGACACAGCTTTGGATTTTATACCAAAAATAAAAAATGTTCCCGTTGTTTTTCTCACAGGTTCAGGCAATGAAAAAGTAGCTGTTGAAGCCATGAAATTGGGTGCATACGACTATATTTTAAAAATGGAAGACTACAGCCATCTGAAAGTGCTGCCTGTAGTAATGAAGAATACCATAAAACAATATAAAGCTGAACAGCTTCTTAAGCAGTCCGAAAAACGATTCCGAGATTTGTTTCAGAACTCTTATGATCTTATTCAAAGTATGGATATTGACAATAAATTTAATTACACAAACCCTGCTTGGAAAAATACACTTGGTTACTCTGATGAAGAAATTAAAAATTTAACAATTAAAGATGTTATTCACCCAGACTGGGAGCACAAATGTGATAAATTCATTGAAAGACTTCGAGCAGGAGAGAATCAAGAAAACATAGATATTATTTACAAAACGAAAAATGGCGAGGACATCCATTTAAATGGTAATATTCAATGTGACTTCATTAAAGGCAAATTAGTATCAACGCATGGAATCTTTAGAAACAATACTAAACGTAGATTGGCACAATTAGAACTTGAAGAAAGCGAAGAAAAATACCGATTTATAGTAGAAAATGCCAATGATATTATTTTCAAGACTGATCTTGTTGGAAATTGTACTTATGTGAACGAAGTGGCTGCAGCCATTACAGGCTATACTATTTCAGATTTACTGCTAATGAATTATAGTGATTTAGTTAAAGATAATTGGAAAGACCGCGTAAAATCATTCTACGCTAACCAACTATCTTCAAGGAAACTGTCTTCATATTTTGAATATGAAATTCGAAAAAAAAATGGGGAGTATAAGTGGATGGGACAAAATGCAAGAATTGTATATGACCATAGTACCAAAAAAATAACAGGCATGACTCTTATAGCAAGAGACATAACAGATATAAAATCAGCAGAAAAAGAACTCATTGAAAAGAATAAACTTTTACTAGCGCAACAAGAAGAGATAAATACGTTTAATGTTAGCTTGAAATTGGCAAATGAAAAATTGTTTGAGCAGAATAAAAATATAACGGACAGTATCAATTACGCCAAAAGAATTCAAGATAAAATTTTAGTATCAAAAGACGAACTGGCGACATACTTTCAACATTATTTTATTTTTTACCAACCAAAGGATATTGTCAGTGGAGATTTTTACTGGGCACATAAGCTTGAAAATGACAATATAATATGGGCAGTAGCTGACTGTACAGGGCATGGTGTACCAGGGGCATTTATGAGTATGTTAAGTATTACTTTATTAAATGAAATTGTCATTGAGAAGAAAAATACTGAACCCGATATCATATTAAACCTTTTAAGAGAAGGAATTATTAATGCCATGACCCAGAATAACCAATCAGATTTCATGATGGATGGTTTAGATGTTGCCATCTGCGTGCTTGACAATAAAAACAAAACTCTCGAATTTTCAGGAGCAGTTAATTCCTTGTATTTAGTTTATGATAAAGTGAGCGAAATGGACTCACCAAGAACATGGGAAAAGAAAGATGGTAATTCAATTGTAAGCGAACAATTTAATTCTGTTCTTGAAAATGAAAAACATAAGCTCTTAGAGATTAAAGGTGATCGTCAACCAATTAGTTATTTTCCATCAATGAAACCTTTTACAAAAAAAACGTTAACGTTCGTTTCTGGTGATTCAGTATATCTCATTTCTGATGGATTTCCAGATCAAATTGGAGGAGAACGGCATAAAAAATACAAATACAAGCCACTGAGGCAACTTTTTTTAGATTTACAAGATAATACTATTACGCGACAAGGTCACTTGGTAAAAAATGAACTAAATACTTGGAAGCAAGACTTAGAGCAATTAGACGATATACTTGTGATGGGAATTAAAATTCCTTAAACAGTTATAATTCGTCAACTAATAGGTTAGCAGGCAATTTGATTGTAAATCTTGTGCTTTCGCCTAAAACTGAGTCTATGTTTATAGACCCTTTATTTATCTCAATAATTTTTTTTACAGTCGATAAGCCAACTCCTGTGCTATTTGAATTAGCGGCATCCGGATTTAGAGTTTGAAATAACTCAAATACTTTTTCTTGATGTTTTGCGGCTATTCCTGGTCCATTATCCTCAAAAATTAACACTATTTTTTCGTCAATATTTTTACTGAATATTTTTAAAATCCCTTTATCTTTATCATTGTATTTAATAGCATTGCTAATTAAATTTGACATTACTTGATTCCATTCAGATCGTACTGCTTTAATAATTGGCAAATCTGCAACCAAAAAAATGAATGACTCAGGAAAAGTAAGTGATTCAATAGTCTCATTTGCCAATTTCTTTAAGTCAATATTAGCCAATAACTCTTCACGTTTCCCGATTTTGGAGTAGTCTAAAATATCTTCAATTAGTTGCTCCATTCTTTTTACTTTAGAAACCATCAAACCCAAGTATTCTTGTCCTTGAGCATCTAAAATATCTTTATAGTCTGCTGATAACCATTGAGCTAAATTGGAAATTCCTCTAAGTGGTGCTTTTAAGTCATGTGAGGTGATGTATGCAAAATTATTTAACTCCGCATTAATCCTTTCCAATTCGGACTTGTGAACTAACTGAGACATACTTTTAATATGTTCCTGCTCCAAAAATTTTAAATCTTCTTCTAAGTTTAGAATCCCAGCTAGAATTAATTGAGTTTTGGGGTCCTTTTCCTCAACAACATGTTCCTCCTTAAGTGTATAGTTCTGATTACTTATATCAACTAAATAAGTAATAATTCTTTCTACTGTAGCGTTATCCATAATGTATGTAAAAATTAAAGTGCTTTTAATTAACCGTTTCACTTAAAGTCCAGTATAAATCTATTGTTCTAATGACCTCAACAAATTGATAGTAGTCAACAGGCTTAACCATGTACCCTGAAATTGACAATTTAAAACTGTCTAGTTTGTCTTCATCATCTTTTGAGGTCGTCAAAACTACTACAGGCAGCACTCTCAATTTGTCTACCTTATTCCTTTCCTTCAAAAACTCTATACCATTCATTATAGGCATATTCAAATCTAACAAAATAATACATGGTAGTTCATTCGTACCATTTTCAATATATTTCAAGGCTTCTTCTCCATTTTTTGCGTGAATTACCTGATTTAAAACGTTAATCTCTTTTAAGGCACGCCTTACTGTATGGGCATCAACAATATCGTCTTCAACCAAAAGAATAGGTTTAGCATTTTTCATTAGCTCTTCTTATTTCATTCTAAATTAACAATAATCTTAGTATTATTGGTCTTTTAGCCAGTGATGATATACTCTAAATTAATTTTCTTTATATTTGGACGACAAAAAGAACAGTGTAAATGTCGCAGGAAAATGTAAAAATTTTTGATCTTGAAAAGAAAATAATTTATTTTAAAGAAATAGAAACGCAAAGTCCTGCTTCAGTTTATGATAATTTTGCTAAAATAGCAAAACTCAGTCGAGATTTTGATGGGGTTTATTTACTAATTGATTTAAGCATTGCAAAAAGACCAAATCATGCTTCGCGAAAAGCATTAAATACAAGCTTTTTAAGTTTAAGAAAGGAAATCATTCATGTTGCATTTTATACTGAAGGAAATTTCTTAATTAATGCGGCCATTAAGTTTGTAATGTACAATATGGGGTTAGCATCATATAGTGTCAAAACAACAAAAGCCGAAGCACTTTCTTCAATTAAAAAAGCCAGCAGTAAACACTGAGTTCAATTTTCAATTAAAGACAAATAACAATTTACTTTTTGATGCCCTTTAAGTATTGATCCCAAAGTTTAATTTGCTCAAATCAGTCTTTTTTTGAGTGTTGTAACTTTTTTTCTTGTAGAGCGTCTTTGGCGCTATCATATGAGTTATGCAACGAAAAAGAAATATTTCCCAATATTGGTTTTAAAATAAAATTTAGCATTAAGTTCAACAACTTATTTTTTCCTGTAATAATAAACAAATGGGCTATTTTTTCCTCAAGTCCTTGAATATTTTCTTGTACAGCTTTTTTAACTTCAGGAGAAGGTGCAACAGCATCAGATAAATCGTTTATATAAAAGAATTTGGTTAGGTGTTTTGTAACTCTTCCAATTTCTTCGAACATAATTTTTTCTTGGAGCACGGTAGTTTTTGAAATTACTTTGTGGTAGACCACATTGCCATCAATAAGTGTCACTGTATCTCTAAGCATTTCAATTTCCTCTTTCGATATAATCTCAATATCTGTCTTGTTTTCCATATGCTGAATTTTTAATATTTAGAACTAGAAAGTATGTTCGCTATTATAGCAAGTAACAATATTTACTAAAAATACTAAATATTTACAATTTTTGCTATCCAAAAATCTCTACTTTTTTAAGAATAGCTAAAAAAATA
>JBGCGA010000049.1:0-20937 GCA_045110285.1 Crocinitomicaceae bacterium
ATTGATTCTATTTTGGTGAAAGATGCCATTTCAGTTATACCTGTTCCTATTGCAGATTTTAGTTTTACTCCTGAAAATCCCACTTTATCATCTCCAGAAGTCCGTTTTAAAAATTTATCTAGCTCAGCAGAAAATTTTGAGTGGAATTTTGGAGATAATACAACCAGCACCGAATTAGATCCAGTTCATAATTATCCGGAACTGGGTCAAAGCTATACAGTAAGTTTAATTGCTATGGATGCAAATAGCACTTGCGAAAATGAATACAGCCAAACATTAGTTGTGCAAGACGAAGTTTTATTTTTTATTCCTAACACTTTTACACCAGATGGTACTGGCAAAAACGATTTTTTCAAACCTGTTTTTATAAGTGGTATAAACGTTTATAAATTCAAATTCCAAGTCTTTAACCGCTTTGGCGAGCTAATTTTTGAATCGTTTGACCCAGAAGGTTATTGGGATGGTGAATATGGTGGACAAACAGTGCAAGAAGGCGCTTATATATGGAAACTTGATTTTGTTGAGACTATGGTTGATCAACCTCATACTCATATAGGGTCAGTGAATGTTTTGCGTTGATGTATTTCTATATTCGAGTTTTGCATTAATTGTAAATATGATTTTTATCTCCAAAATTGAGACTTTTATAAACTCTATCTAAGAATCAGAGTCTCCTAAAAAGTCAATGCCAATTTAATTTTTTCGTAATCCAACTCTCCGTTTAGCGCTTCGTAAATGGGTTTTAAACCAACGGGTTCTTTTAACTTGGCGGCAATGTTTTGTACAAGTTCCACTTCTTTTTTAGAGACTAAGCCTGATAAATCAATGGGTTTACCGTCTGTTTTTAGTTTTACTAGATGATTGATAACCGTATTTTCTGCCACATCTTTGTGCATGGCAATTTCCGAAACTGACAAGCCCTGCATAAATAGCATTAAAGTTTCGTCATAAGTATTCACCTTTTTTTGGTTCACTTTTGGTTTCGATTCACCAGTAAATTCAGTGACTGCATTTAGAAAAATCTGTCCATAAGTTCTAAACTTGGCTTCGCCCATACCTTGCACCTCTAACATTTCTAGTTCACTAATTGGCTTTTTAGTGGCCATATCTTTCAATGCAGAATCGTGGAAAATGATATAGGCCGGAACTCCTTTTTCTGCTGCAACTTTTTTTCGTAATACTTTTAAGTGCTCAAATAAGCTAGCTGCTTTGCCAGATACTGTTTTTGGTGCTGATTTTTTCTTTTTCTCCGCCTTCGTTTTTAGTACTTTTGGTTGTGGCTTTGTTAGGTTAACTGTTTTCTCTCCTCTTAATATTGATTGACCAAA
Source organism: Crocinitomicaceae bacterium (assembly GCA_045110285.1). Classification (GTDB taxonomy): domain Bacteria; phylum Bacteroidota; class Bacteroidia; order Flavobacteriales_D; family Crocinitomicaceae; genus Putridiphycobacter. Next base: position 1,329 of record JBGCGA010000049.1, read on the forward strand.
TTCAGTTGCCTTTAAATGAAAGTTCTCATCATAAGCAATTTCAATTACGCCAATATTTATCAATTGGGTAATGTAGTGCTGCCAATCGTTAAAACTGTATTCAGCTCCAACACCATATGTTTTTAGGTTCTGATAATTATTCTCATAAATATCCATGGCTTTTGAACCTCTCAAAATATTAATACAAGTATTAATGCCTACCTTAAAATTGGTGCGGAATAGTGCTGACAGCGCTTTTTGTGCAATTACTTTTCCATCAATTACTTCAGGCGGATTTTTACAAACATCACAATTGCCACAAGGTTTTTCAAGGTGTTCACTAAAATAAGAGAGTAGTATTTGTCGTCGACATGTTGTGGCTTCGGCGTATTGTAGAATTCGGTTTAATTTTTCTTGATAGATTGGCTTAAACTCACTGTCTTTAATAAAGTCGTTAAGCAAAATTACATCCCTATAATTATAGTAAAGAATGGTTTCACTGTCCAAACCATCACGGCCAGCTCTACCAATTTCTTGATAAAAACCCTCTAAGTTTTTGGGTAGATTATTGTGAATAACCCAGCGCACATTCGATTTGTCGATTCCCATTCCAAAGGCAATGGTAGCGCAAATAACAGGTGTACGATCATGAAGAAAAGCATCTTGTACAGCACTGCGTTTGTCGGCCGACAGGCCAGCATGGTAATGCTCCGCGTCAATGTCATTGGCATTTAATAATTTTGCCCATGCTTCTGTTTCTTTTCTCGACAAGCAATAGATGATACCTGCTTGCCCAGTTCTCTGCCTTATAAATTCAATGACTTCTTTATCTTTCTTTTTTTTCGGTATTTGAGATCGAACAGCTAATGACAAATTCGGACGGTTAAACGAACTTAAATAGAAATCATTCTCTTTTAAGCTAAGCTGCTTTATGATATCTTTTCGAGTAATTTTATCTGCTGTTGCCGTTAAGGCAATCATGGGTACATCTGCAAACTCTTTTCTAAAACTTCCTATTTTTTGATATTCTGGTCGGAAATCATGACCCCACATGGATACACAATGTGCCTCATCTACTGCAATTAAGCTAATTTTTAATTGTTGAAACCAGCTATTTTTGACTTGAAAAAGTGTTTCAGGTGCTAAGTATAAAAGTTTAATATTTCCTTCAATGCAATCATATACAATGGATTGCTTTTCGTAATCATCAATTGAACTATTGTAGTATGCTGCTTTAATACCGTTTTCACGCAAAGCCTCAACCTGGTCTTTCATTAACGATATTAATGGAGAAATAACAATAGTTAAATTTTCAAGGAGCAATGCGGGTAATTGAAAACAAATGGATTTACCTCCACCAGTTGGCATTAACACTAAGCAATCTTTTTGATGAAGAACTGCATTTATAATTTCTTCTTGTTGAGGGCGAAAAGTGGAATAACCAAAGTGTTTTTTTAGTATGTCTTGCAAATTTACTCCCATTAAACAAAGGTATTAAAAATGAGTAAAGTAAAATGGTTTTGAAAGTAGTTCTAAGCCTAATTTCGTTTCCAGTAATATGGAGTTAATAATAAAGCTACAGTAAATAATTCTAATCTACCAAAAAGCATTAAAAAAGATAAAACCCATTTCCCTCCGTCAGGTAGGCCTGAAAAGCTATGGCTCGGTCCGTAATTTCCTATGCCAGGTCCAACATTTCCGAGTGAGGTTGCTACGGTTGATATTGCTTCAATAAATTCAACACCTAACGCAGTCATTGTTATTGATCCTATTGTGAAAATAAATAGGTACAAAAAGATGAAAGCAAGCAAATTGTAAATTATTGTATTGGAAACAGGTTGGTCGTTCAAATGTACCTGAATGATGGCATTTGGGTGAAGTCTTCTTTTAAATTCCAAGAATCCATTCTTCATTAATACTATTATTCGAACAATTTTGATTCCTCCACTCGTTGAACCAGCAGATGCACCTGAAAATAGAAGCAAAAAGAAAATAATTGTAGCCAATGAGCCCCAAGTTGTAAAATCGGCACTTGCATATCCAGTTGTTGTAATAATACTCACTACTTGAAAAAGTACAGCTCTAAAAGCATCTGCCAATTGAGTATAAACGCCACTATAATAAACTATTGGTGTTAAAATAGTCACCAAGCCTACAACCGCCATAATGTACCATTTAAATTCGTCGTTTCGTAAAATGTTTTTAAATTTCCCTTTTAACCCAAAATAAAGTAGAGTGAAGTTGGTACCAGCCATGAACATAAAAACAACTGTAATGTATTCAATTAAAGGTGAGTTAAAATAAGCGATACTGTCTTGATAAGTTGAGAATCCTCCAGTTGAATTTGTTGTAAGCGCATGATTAATGGCATCAAAAAAAGACATTCCTGCAAACAAAAATAAAATGGTTTGCAGTGTTGTAAGCGCCACATATATTACCCATAATCGTTTCGCAGTTTCTTTAATTCTAGGATGAATTTTATCTTTGGTCGGTCCGGGCGCTTCAGCAACAAATAATTCCATGCCTCCAATGCCAAGCATAGGAAGAATAGCAATGGTTAACACAATAATTCCCATTCCTCCAATCCACTGCGTTAAGCTGCGCCAAAATAAAATGGCTCTTGGCATTTCCTCAATATTATCGAGGATAGAAGCACCAGTAGTGGAGAGGCCCGACATGGTTTCAAAAAATGCATTGGTCAAACTTGGAATTGCTCCTGTCATTAAGTAAGGAAGAGTACCAAATACTGCCATTGACAGCCAGCCCATTGTTACAATTAAATAACCATCTCTCTTTTTTATTTCAGCATTTTTGCTGCTTTTTGTGGTGAATTTAAGAAATGCGCCACATGAAAGCGTGACTAAACTTGAAAACAATAAGGGTAAAAACGGTTCGTGATAATACACTGCAAATGCCATAGTAGTAAGCATCAGTGTCCCCATAATAAATAGCAATCCACCAATGACATTAAGTGTAACACTGGTATTGATGAGCTTTTTTGGCATTTAATTAAGAAAAAAAGTTTTCAATTTTATGAATTGATTCAGTTAATGAAAAAACGACAGCTTTGTCGCCTGCCTGCAATTGAAAATTTCCAAAAGGAATAAAGCCAAAATCATCTCTAATAACGCCGGCAATATTGGCGGATTTAGGAAAATTCAATCTGTTAATTTGTTTTTTTGTCACTTTCGAATTTGCTTTTACATTAAATTCAATAATTTCTGCATCAACTCCATGCAGTGAACCTACAGCACTAATTTCGCCTTTTCGCACGTATTTAAACATGTTAGAGGCAGCAATAATTTTTTTATTAATTAATGTATCAATTCCAATGTTTTGAGACAGATGAATATAGTCGATATTCTCAACCCTTGCAATGGTTTTTTTAACATCATGGTTCTTTGCAACAAGCGAAGACATGATGTTGGATTCTGAATCGGCAGTAACGGCAACAAATGCATCCATGTCACCCAATCCTTCTTCTTCAAGGGCCTTAACATCACGACCATCAATATTAACAACTAATGTATTTTTAAGTTTTCCAGCGATATCTGAACAACGATCAGCATTTTTTTCAACCAATATCACACGATATTCTTTTTCTAAAAGCTGCGCAGTGGCAAGACCAATGCTTGACCCGCCGAGAATCATGACATCTTTTATATCGTAACAGACTTGGTCACAGATTGTCATAATTGTGTCTATAGAATCAGGGTTTGTCACAAAATATAAAATATCGTTTTCCAGAATTTTAGTATCGGCTTTAACAATAATGGTTTGCTCCTTTCTGTGGAGAGCAATTGGCTTAAAAGTTAAATTAGGGTTTAAGTGTGCGCTTTCTCTAATGTTTTTATTTTTCAATGGAGACTCATCACCTACGGAAATTCCTATGACAGATAGCTTTCCGCCTTCAAATTCTAAATTGTCAGTAAAAGCAGATTTTAAAACCAATCGTTTAATTTCTTTTGCTGCTAACTGCACAGGAGAAATTAAGTCATCTATTCCTAAATCGTGATAAATTGAAACATTTTCAGGAAGTAAAAGTTCTTGATTGTTTATTCTAGCTATGGCCCGTTTGGCACCAAATTTTTTTGATAAAATGGATACTAAAAGGTTGGTTTCTTCAGATGAAGTCACAGCAATAACTAGGTCGCATTGCTCAACTTTTGCTTCTTTTAAAACTTCAATTGAAGTGGCGTCTCCAAATATGGTGTAAACGTCAATGTGAGTTTCAATATAATTGAGTCTTTTTTTATTTTGATCAATCAAGTATATGTCTTGATTCTCACCGGCGAGCATTTTTGCCAAGTGATATCCAACTTCCCCACCACCACTGATAATTATCTTCATCTTTTTTAAGCCTTATAAAACGGGAGTTTTACTACTTTCGCTTTCAATTGTTTATTTCGAACTTGAATAAAAATTTCTGTATCTATAGCTTTATATTCCACGGGAACATAGCCTAAACCAATGGCTTTTTTCGTGCTAGGCGACATGGTTCCTGATGTTACAATTCCTATTTTGTCGCCTTCCCCATTCACAATTTCGTAATCGTGTCTTGGGATTCCTTTGTCAACTAATTCAAACGCAACTAATCTGTTTTTTATGCCTGCTTCCTTTTCAGCTTTTAATGATGAGGAGTTGATGAATTCTTTAGAAAACTTAGTGACCCAGCCTAAGCCCGCTTCTAATGGTGAAGTGGAATCGCTAATATCGTTCCCATAAAGGCAGTAACCCATTTCTAATCTTAGAGTATCTCTAGCAGCTAAACCAATGGGTTTAATTCCATGTTCTGCTCCAGCTTCCATTACTTTATCCCATACTTGCTGCACTTGATCATTTTTACAGTAAATTTCGAATCCGCCAGAACCAGTATAGCCAGTTGCTGAGATGATAACATGATCGATTCCTGCAAAGTCAGCGACTTCAAAATGGTAAAATTTAATGGCTGCTAAGTCGATTGAACTTAAGCTTTGCATTGCTGCAACAGCTTTTGGTCCTTGAATAGCCAATAGAGAATAGTCGTCAGACAAGTTTCGCATAGTGGCTCCCATGGAGTTTTGAGACTCAATCCAATTCCAATCTTTTTCAATATTAGAAGCATTCACGACCAATAAATACGTTTCTTCTTTCACTCTGTAAATAATTAAATCGTCAACAACACCACCATTATCATTAGGTAAATAGCTGTATTGCGCTCTTCCAATTGTTAACACACTAGCATCATTCGCAGAAACTTTTTGAATTAACTCTAAGGCATGAGGCCCTTCAACTAGGAATTCTCCCATATGCGACACATCAAAAACGCCTACTGCATTTCGAACTGTTTCGTGTTCAACATTTACCCCTTCGTATTGCACGGGCATATTAAATCCAGCAAAAGGAACCATTTTAGCCCCTAGGCCAATGTGAGTGTCGTTTAGAGTTGTATCTTTCATAAAAAAATTGTCTGATTTGTAGAATAGCAAAAGTATAAATATTTCATAGATTATAAAGCCGGTAGATGAATTAATAATTACTTTCGTTATTCGATTAATGCTTCAACTTTAAAATGAATTATACTGCTTTGTTTTCTGAGAGAATAGTGCAGAGGAGAATCAAACAATAAGAATTAAAAAAATGACAATGAAAGTTTATACAAAAACGGGAGATAAAGGATTGACAGGGTTAATAGGTGGAACGCGAGTGCCAAAACACCACATTAGAATAGAAACTTACGGAACAGTTGATGAACTGAATAGCTATATTGGATTATTACGTGATAAGTCATTGGATGACAATGATAAAGAATTTTTGGTTAATATTCAAGATCGGTTGTTTACTTTGGGGTCACTTTTAGCAGCCGACCCTGAAAAGTCTAAAATGAAATTACCGGAATTAACTGCAGAAGATATTGTTGTTATTGAAGAAAGAATAGATGAAATGGATCAGTCGTTAGCGCCTATGACTTCGTTTATACTGCCAGGAGGCCATGAGTCGGTTTCGTTTGTGCACATTGCACGGTGTGTTTGCAGAAGGGCTGAAAGGCTAATATCGGCTTTAAATTCTGAAACAGAGGCTAATTATGAACTGGGCTTACAGTATTTAAATAGATTGAGCGACTACCTATTTGTGTACAGTAGGTACGTGAGTTACAAATTAAATGCGGAAGAAATTCCGTGGGTTGCTAGAGTTTAAAGGATGTTCATAAGTTTTTATATAGAAACATGGAACAATATTTGCTTTTGATGTTTAAAAAACTACTTTTGCAAAAAAGTTTAATAACAAACACAAAACAAAATATATGTATTGGACATTAGAATTAGCCTCTTACGTTGAAGATGCGCCTTGGCCAGCTACAAAAGACGAATTAATAGATTACGCCATGAGAGTGGGTGCGCCTTTAGAAGTGGTAGAGAATTTACAAGAAATTGAAGACGAAGGAGAGCTATATGAAAGTATAGAGGATATTTGGCCTGATTACCCGACCAAAGACGATTTCTTCTTTAACGAAGATGAATATTAAAAACAAGAGAAGAGCTAATTTGATTAGCTCTTTTTTTTGTCCCTTTTTTTTATTCAAAAAACAACAAGAATTTCCTAAATTCGCAACTCAATTAAAAAGTTGAATAGATAGTCAAATTTGTGGCTAGGTTAATTTGAATTGAAGTATTTTATTTTTTACACCAAAAACACCCATTAATGAATTACGATATTATAGTTTTAGGAAGTGGACCAGGCGGATATGTTACAGCCATTAGAGCGTCACAATTAGGATTAAAAACAGCAGTTATTGAAAAAGCTGAATTAGGCGGTATTTGCTTAAACTGGGGTTGTATTCCAACCAAAGCTCTTTTAAAAAGTGCCAATGTTTTTGAATACATTTCTCATGCTGATGACTATGGTATTTCAGTAAAAGATGCCAAAGCAGATTTTTCAGGAATGGTGTCTAGAAGTAGAGGTGTAGCTGATAAAATGAGCGGTGGAATTAAGTTTTTAATGAAAAAAAACAAAATTGATGTGATTAACGGCTTTGGTAAAGTAAAAGCCGGTAAAAAAGTTTCAGTGACAGATGAAGCTGGTAAAACTTCTGAATATAGTGCATCAAAAGGTGTAATTATTGCCACTGGAGCGCGTTCACGACAATTACCTAATTTACCACAAGATGGTAAAAAAGTAATTGGATACCGTGAGGCCATGACATTGCCAAAACAACCAAAAAAATTAGTGGTTGTAGGTTCAGGAGCCATTGGTGTTGAATTTGCTTATTTTTATAATACACTAGGTACAGAAGTAACGGTTGTAGAATACATGCCAAATATTGTTCCTGTGGAAGATGTTGATGTTTCTAAACAACTCGAGCGTTCTTTCAAGAAACAAGGAATGAAAATTATGACCAATTCTTCTGTTGAATCCGTTGATACATCTGGCAGTGGCTGTGTAGTGACTGTGAAGACTAAAAAAGGAGAAGAAAAAATAGAATGTGACATTGTATTGTCTGCTGTTGGAATTGAAACTAACCTTGAAGGAATTGGATTAGAAGACGTAGGCATTGCGACTGACAAAGGAAAAGTTTTAGTCAATGATTTTTACCAAACTAACATACCCGGTAATTATGCCATTGGCGATATTGTTGCAGGTCCTGCATTAGCGCACGTAGCTTCTGCTGAAGGGATAACCTGTGTTGAAAAAATTGCTGGAATGCATGTTGATGCTATTGACTACGGCAATATCCCAGGATGTACATACTGCTCACCCGAAGTTGCCTCTGTAGGAATGACAGAACAAGCAGCAAAAGATGCTGGGTATGACATAAAAGTAGGTAAATTCCCATTCTCTGCCTCAGGTAAAGCAAGTGCTGCCGGTGCTAACGACGGTTTCGTTAAATTGGTATTTGACGCTAAGTATGGTGAGTTGCTCGGTGGACACATGATTGGTGGCAATGTAACTGAAATGATCGCTGAAATTGTTGCGGTAAGAAAACTGGAAACCACTGGTCACGAATTAATCAAAACGATACACCCACATCCGACATTAAGCGAAGCAGTGATGGAAGCTGCAGCTGCAGCTTATGATGAGGTGATTCATATCTAATAACGGTCCCATTAATTTATAAAAAAACCATTGATCAAAAGTTCAATGGTTTTTTTATATTTAACAAAACTTCCTTGATGTTCAAATTGTTTTTTCTTTTAATATGTTTTCTATCTCTGCAGGTTTTTGGCAGTAACGGTGATGAAAAAATTTCAAGAAAAACCCTGAGATCAATCCCTTTACTCACTCAGCATCTGACTAAAGACGCGACTAGCAATACGGAAAAAGTTGAGCTAATTTATAAATGGATTACTCACAACATTGCTTACGATTATGACCAGCTGCAAAGCGAAGACTACTTTGTAGGTGTAGATCCAACCGCCATTTTAAGACAAAAAAAAGCAATTTGCCACGGCTATGCAGAGCTAATGAAAGCAATGCTAGACGAGGTAGGAATTGAAAACGAAACCATTGACGGTTATGTTCATGATGTATACTGGACTCCAGGCACAATGGTTTTGAAACAAAGCCATACATGGATTGCATTTTATGTTGATGGTCAATGGCACCTGGCTGATCCTACCTGGGATGCTGGATATATTGGCCGACTACCAATTGATAAAAAACCATATAAAGCAAAAAAATACATTCAGAATAAGTTCAAAAATTCTGAGCGCGAAACACGGGTAAAAGTTAGAAGGGTAGATCGTGAAGAGAAAAGAAAACAAGACTATGACGATCAACCTGATTTTAAAGATGAGATTGGTTTTGTTAAACAGCCTCAATCAAACTATTTTTTTTTTGAGAGTGATTCATTTCTCTTGTCACATTTACCTGTAAACCCATACTGGCAATTGCGTAACGATTTTATTTCTTTGCAAGACTTTGCCTTACCAACTGACAGTTTAAAAATGCGATTAGCTGAAGTAAAAGATGTTAATTATCAATATGAAAAGAAGATTGGAGACTTTTTAAAACAAGATTATCTACATCAACTTATTAGTTCAGCAGAGGATGGTTATGACTATAATCCATATAACCCAGGAATAAAAACGCTTAATTACTACAATTTTTTAGTACTTGTACAAAATAAAAAACTGCAAAAACTGGCCAGAGGGAGTGTATATGAATTAACGCCAGATAAGTATCCTTCACTGATTCAAAAGAATGATACGGTAATGAAATACAACAAACTACTGAAATCGTTTTCTTCGTCTAATTATAAAGCGGTGAGGGGATATGATAAAGAGAATTATAAGGCTACTATGCAAACTGAAAAAGTTATTTCTAAATCAATGAGAACATTGACATTGGAGAATGATAAGCTAGTCAGTTTTACGGAAACAAGTGCAAAAAAAATAGAAGCGAACATGATTACAATTAATCGTGAAATAGAGACTATTGAACTTAAATACCCTGGTATAAATGCCAATTCGATCTCGAGCAGTCGTAAAAAGTCTAGTATGTGGTCCGATTCTTTAAAACTACAATTTAAGCAATTAACTGCTATCGATTCTGCATTCATTTCAATGTATACCAATAGTAAGTTTAACGAAGTACTGAATGATGTTACCTATTTGAATTATTTAATGAAATTTAATGCTGAGGTGATTAAGTTTAATAGTCATGTTAACAATTCAAAAATTGCTGAAATAGATAGTATCATTTGTGATAAGTCTGCACACTCAATTATGCTTTATAAAGATTCTGTAAAGTTTGAGGTCATCAATAATAATGTGATTGGAATAGTTAAAAAAGCAAAATCATATACACGCTCTGCCATGACCGATTTTAAAACGAGCAAAAGTAGAAATACAGATGATGTTTTAATGATTCAAGGAGAAATGCTTGCTCTTTTGAAATTGGCGCAAAAAGTGAATGCCAATTGCATCAATTTTAATAATGAAGTACTGTCAGTGATGGAGGATTACAAGGAAATAAAGAGCTTAAATAATTTAGCAGAGAATCAGAAAAAACTGAAAGAAGAGAAAAATGACTACATTAAGGAAGAGTCAAAAGTGGCCTCTGAAAGAGACCGCAAATTGAGCGAAGACATAGCTAATAAAACAAGGAAGTGGAAAAAAATGTTTAAAGTCAAGATGAGTGAGTAGTTATTTTAGACCATCAAAAAATACTACCCATTTCATAACTTATTCAAGTTTCTTTCTTAATTTAAATATGTAGAAACATAGCCCTGCTATTGTTAGTAATGCTAGTGTAATTAGCCATCTAAACTTTTTCTTTTCAAGTGCAATGGCGTTTTTACTGTTAGTTTCGCATTTTTCAAGCTCAGTCCATTGTTTTTCTCCAAGTCTGGTTTTTTTTATGGAATCTGAAACTGTATTTTTATCTGTAAAAGACTCAATGTTCGTGTTTTTAGTGGATTGCTTACCTTTTGGTGCAGAGCTACCTCCTTCAATAGTTTTTGCACCTTCCATTTTGGCATTCCACTGAGCAGCAGTAGCAATCCGTCTTCTATTTTCTAATATCTTACTCCTCAATTTTGCTCCATTTTTTCTAAGAGTAACATCTTGAATTTCATAAATTAACTGCTCTTGAGGATCAAAACCAATATTAATTGATGACATGCCGAAAGGATAATTCTCAGTTATTAAACTATAATTTCGAGTAGGTAATTTTTCATTTAAATCGGCTAAGCGAATTTTTGTTTCACCTGAAATATAGAGCACATCTATTGGTTCAACAGCTCTCATGTATTTAAAGAGGCTTACTGTAATGGGTTTTTTATCAATTGTTAGACCACTGGTAATCTTCAGCATTCTTTCGTAAACAGATTTTGCATCACTATCTCTACCGTAAATTCCTATTTTGTACTCATCTTTACTAATAGGTTGATTATAATATATATTAAAGGCTGCTTCTAAAATAAAATCTGCTTTTTTAATAATTGCTTCACCTGAGGATTTTGCAACTACTGTATTTGATACAATAAAAAGAATAATAAAAACGAATGCAGGTTTAATGTAAAAACGTATGTTTACTTGTAATAATTTCATCATGCGGGGATTGTAAAATTGTCATTTATTAATAAATAATGACACTAATATACATACTAAATTATAGAGCTGTAAGTAAAATATCATCAATTTGTTCTCAATTGATAATGCTATCGCTTGAGCCATAAATGCAGCTGAAGTTTGACCAATTATTTTACATACTGCGATTTTTTTATGCCACACTGGGCTCAACTACTTTTTCTAATCTTAAATTATAGCTAATAAATCTTGCCTGTTAAGTGTGTTTTTGCCCATGTAAAATTCTAGAATATCCTCAATTTTGGCACTTTTCCCAATATACAATAGGTCTAATCTCATCTCTGCTCCAATATCGTGTGTAAATATTTTAGCGGAGAATCAGAAAAAACCGAAAGAAGAGAAAAATGACTACATTAAGGAAGAGTCAAAAGTGGCCTCTGAAAGAGACCGCAAATTGAGCGAAGACAAAGCTAATAAAACAAGGAAGTGAAAAAAGATGTTTAGAGGTAAGATCAGTGAGCAGTAGGCTCGTCTTCATATTAACTATTCTTGAATTTTTTACATCAAAAAAGCTAACATTTAGATTAAAAGATTCTAAATGTTAGCTTAGTGAATGTTATTTACTGTCTTATTTTTTATAAAAATACCAAGTGGTTTCCTGTCCATTTAAGTAGCTTGGATTCGAGGTAGCCCATGGGCATTGTTCAACTCTGTTAAGTGTAATTTGTAACCGATCATCAGTTTTCTGATATTGCCAAACTCTATAGTATTGATTGTTCTCGTAAAAGCCGATTTTGTCATTATCTAAAATATCATATTCGCAAATATTCCCAATTGCGTTTTGTAACATTAATACTGTATTGTCGTCTTTAAATATTAATTCATAATTTACATTATTGGAACTGTTGTCATTTGCTTGATTAGAACAATTATAATAAAGGTCGGTTATACTATCAGCTACCCAATGTGTATTGGCAAATATCAAATCATTTTGTTCACCTGTAGAAGTGATTAGTATTTTTTTGCTGAATTCCACTGGAGTGGTTTTCTTTGCGCCAGTCACTTGAAGTGTTACAATGTACTCTCCAATTTCAGAGTAAGTATGACCTGGGTTTTTCAGTTCTGAAAATTCACCATCTCCAAAGTTCCAGTAATAAGTTAACCCATTTTTACTTTCATTTTGAAATTGAATTGACTTTTTGAGTTCATAAGTGTCATTTTTAGTGGTAAAAGATGCCTCTGGGCCTTCCTTCTTACAACTCATAAATAAGTAACAGATAATTCCAAGTACTATTAACGCATACGTTTTCATAATTATAGTTTTTTGATGAGTACATAAGGTACAGCGTCTTACTCTCTAATAACTGATGAATGATTTTTTTTGTGGTAATTATCTATTAATCTGTATTTAATTTGGAGTTTTGGTTGTAGAATGCCTTTTAAAAACAGATAAAAAAAGTGAATAGATTGATATTTAAGGTTGTTGAAGCAGATTTCAACTAAAGCTTGTTGTGTTGCTATACATACTTTGTTTATTTTCTTTTAATATCACTACCGAATCGAAATAGATGGTATTATTATGCCACACTAGGCTCAACCACTTCTTCCAATCTTAAATTATCGATAATAAAATCTTGACGGTTAGGTGTGTTTTTCCCCATGTAAAATTCTAAAATATCCTCAATTTTGGCACTTTTCCCAATATACACCGGGTCTAATCTCATCTCTTCTCCAATAAAGTGTTTAAACTCATCTGGAGAAATCTCCCCTAATCCTTTAAATCGTGTAATTTCTGCAGATTTTCCACAAGTTTCAATGGCGTCTATTCGTTCTTGCTCAGAATAACAGTAGAAAGTATGTTTTTTATTTCTTACTCTAAATAAAGGAGTTTGCAAAATGTAAACATGTCCTTTTCTCACCAAATCGGGAAAAAACTGAAGGAAGAATGTTAAAATCAATAATCTAATATGCATCCCATCAACATCAGCATCAGTTGCAATTACTACTTTATTATATCGCAAATCATCAATGCCATCCTCAATATTTAATGCCGCTTGCAATAAATTAAATTCTTCATTTTCGTAAACTACTTTTTTAGTTAAACCGAATGAATTTAAAGGCTTACCTCTTAAACTAAATACCGCTTGTGTGTTAACGTCTCTCGATTTTGTAATCGAACCACTGGCAGAATCGCCCTCCGTAATAAATAAAGTGGATTCATCTTTGCGGTCATTTTTAGCATCTCCTAAATGAACTCTGCAATCTCGTAATTTTTTATTGTGAAGGTTGGATTTTTTAGCACGATCTCTTGCTAATTTTCTAATACCAGACAGTTCTTTACGTTCCTTTTCAGATTGCTTTATTTTCTTTTCAATTGTATCAGCAACTTCTGGATTTCTGTGCAAAAAATTATCGAGTTTCTCCTTCAGAAAATCATTAATAAAAGCACGCATTGACTGACCTTCCGGCTCAATTTCTGTTGATCCTAACTTTGTTTTGGTTTGCGATTCAAATACAGGTTCAATTACCTTAACAGCAACTGCCGCTACAATAGACTGCCGAATATCAATGGCTTCATATTTTTTAGAATAAAAATCACGAATTACTTTAGCAACTGCTTCTCTAAAAGCCGATTGATGGGTTCCTCCTTGCGTAGTGTGCTGGCCGTTTACGAATGATGAATAATCTTCTCCATAAGACCGAACATGTGTAAAAGCCACTTCAATGTCCTCACCTTCTAGATGAATAATAGGGTAGAGTGGTTCTCCATCCATATTATCTGTCAGCAGGTCAAATAAACCGTTTTTAGAATGGTATTTTTCGCCATTATAGCTAATTGTTAGTCCTCGATTTAAATAGCAATAATTCCAAAATAATTTTTCAAGGTATTGTTTTCGATATTGGTAATTTTTGAAAACAGTTTCATCTGCTGTAAATTCAAAGTAAGTTCCATTTTTTTCGTCAGTTGCTACAACTGCACCATCAGTAATTAATTCACCACGATTAAATACAGACTCTTTCATCTGTCCATCTCTGATTGATCGGACTAAGAAGTGTTCACTCAAGGCATTTACCGCCTTTGTACCAACACCATTTAAACCAACCGATTTTTTAAAAGCCTTGGAATCATATTTACCTCCTGTATTAATTTTTGATACGCAATCGTTTACTTTTCCCAAAGGAATTCCCCGACCATAATCGCGAATACTGGCTAATCCGTCTTTAATTTTCACCTTAATTTGCCGACCATTACCCATCACAAATTCATCAATGGAATTATCCATTATTTCTTTTACAAGTACATATATGCCGTCGTCAGGAGCTGATCCATCTCCCAATTTTCCAATATACATTCCAGGTCGGAGTCTTATATGCTCTTTCCAGTCGAGTGATCTAATATTATCTTCGGTATAATTGGATGCCTGTTCAGCCATGAAATTTTGGTTTGTTGGTTACTAACAAATATAAACGTTAATACCCCTCGTTTTTCTACATTTTATTAAAGAATATCAACAATTTGGCGTTAAAAGGGGTGTTTTTGCTACTTTTAGCTCAGTTTTTAGCAAAAATGACTTTAAAAGAATTGATTTTAAGCGATAATAGTAAAACTGTTTGGGAAGCAGTTGCAGACCGTGCCCTCAAATCAACTGATGATTTAGAATTATTGATGGATTATTTTGAAAGCACTGACATTAGGTTGGTCCAGCGAGCAACCCAGTCTATTAGCAAAGTACACGATAGAAATAAAGCGATTTTAAGACCTTATTTTGTTAGAATGATAAAAGGTTTAAGTGAGCCGCGAATAGATGCTTACAAAAGAAACGTGATGCGGATTTTTCAAACAGCAGATATTCCTGAAGAGTATGAAGGGCATTTGTTTGATAAAGCTTTTACATATTTAGAAGATAAAAATGAAGCAATTGCTATCAGGGCATTTTCAATGACTGTTTGCAGAAAGGTAGCTGAAAGACACCCAGACTTAGCACCTGAAATTATTGATGCTATTAAGTATTTGATGGAAGAGACTGCAGCAACAGGGTTATTGAATAGAGGCAAACATGAGCTAATTAAATTAAAAAAGCTTATCTAACATGCTTAACAAGTGTGTTCTAATTTTGTAACTCTGAGTTTCTCGAGATTCGGACTAATCCAAATTATATATGTTTACTCAGGAGTTAAATAGTGTTAATATTTATTATTGATAGTAATACTATCAGGTATACTGCTATATTTGTACTATAATATGTTTTAAATACTATTAACTTAACTCAAATTACTATGAAAATGAACAAAAAAATTACCACAATTTTATCCTTAGCTCTTATTGTCAGCTCTTGTCAACAGGATAAAGAATCTGCAAAAGTTCCTGTTGATTTAAATGAAACTAAAGTAAGTGAAGAAGTAATTGGCCTTGTTGAGGATGTTCTGACTAAAGAACAACAGGATGCTTTGACTCCAGATGCTGTAATTAAAGTTTTAAAAGAAGGAAATGTTAGATTTACTAATAATGAACTAACTGCTCGAGATCACTCGCAACAAGTAAGAAAGAGTACATTGGCTCAGTTCCCGAAAGCAATTGTCTTGTCATGTGTTGATAGTAGAGTACCTGTAGAGGATGTTTTCGATAGAGGAATCGGAGATTTGTTTGTAGCTAGAGTTGCAGGTAACTTTGTAAATGAAGATATTCTAGGAAGTATGGAATTTGCTTGTAAAGTTTCAGGTTCTAAGCTAGTATTAGTGATGGGGCATGAGCATTGTGGTGCTGTAAAAGCGGCTGTTGATGATGTTAAGCTAGGAAATATTACACCAATGTTAGAAAAAATTAAGCCTGCAGTAGCTGTTACTTCTTATAACGGTGAAAGAAATTCTAAGAATGAAGAATTTGTGCACATGGTATGCGAAAGCAATGTTAAAAACACCATTGAGCAAATTAGAGCAAACAGTCCGATTCTTGCTGAAATGGAAGCAAATGGCGAAATTAAAATCGTTGGGGCTGTTTACGATATGGATAATGGGATTGTTACTTTTTTAGATTAAATAAAACCAATTAATTACTTTATAAAAGCGACTTTGGGACTATCCTAAAGTCGCTTTTTTTGTGGACAGAGTATTGTGTTTTAGAAAAAATCAAATTTTGAGCCGAATACATAGGCTATTCGGCTCAAAAAAAAACTATATTTGATTTTGGTTTGTTTAAGCAATGTCGAGAAATGTCTTCTATAAAACATACTCTTTTTATTATACTGCTAGCATTTGTAAGTAGTAGTGCTGTTTTTTCTCAAACTAAGAATAACTTTTCATATCAGTCTGGTATTTTGAATCATTTTTATGACGAATCTCCTGTGTTTTTTAATTCGAGATCCTTTAAAAATACCAGTCAAATTAGAGGTTATTTAAATTCCGCATTAATTCGGTCGCGAAGTTTAAATTACACCAGGTCAATTGGGAAAAAATCAAATATTTCTCTTTTTTTTGGGTTTTTTAGAGCTCATTTCGATCAAGGTGACAATTTTGAGAATAACCCAAGAATTACAGTGGTAAATAGAAATTGGCGATTTTTTGGCTTTGAATATAATCAACTTATTATATCTAAAAATAGATTTAATTTTTATGGGGGCGGAGGAATGATGTATAAGAAAGGTTATGAAGTCTATCAGCTAAATAACTACGGATACTACTGGTGTCTCACTGGGGACTATAATTATTCTGCAGTTCAAAGTTTAGGAGCAACGGTTAATTTAAACATGAAGTTTAGAATTAACAACTTTCTATTCTTCTCAACTAAGATTGATGCTCAATATTATGGTTTAGAAATTGAAAAAGCCAAGGTTTACTTTACTGAAATGCAAAATGAATTTAGTGGTCCAAATTTCCCCAAAACGAAAAAATTAAATCATACCCTCACACTAGGTTTTGGAATTGATTTCTAAAAAAAAGCTGCTCAAATAAATGAGCAGCTTTAATGTTGGTTTGTTTCAGGTTTAATTGTCTACTATTTCCGCACTCGAAACAGTTTTAGTTGAAAAACTCAAATGATTATCTGCCAGTCCCACATTTACTGTCGACCCCAATTGAATATCTCCTCCAAGAATTGATTTAGATAAAGCATTCAAAACTTCTTTTTGAATCACTCTTTTAATCGGTCTGGCACCAAATTGTGGATCGTAGCCTTTTTCAGTCAACCATTCTACAGCAGCTTCGGATACTTCTAACTTAATCTCATTTTTATAAAGACGTTCATTTAAAATATCAATTTGAATTCTAACAATTTTTTTAACATCATCTATACTTAATGGGGTAAACATAATTGTTTCATCAATTCTGTTTAAGAATTCTGGTCTAATGCTTTGTTTTAATCGATCATACACTTCCTTTTTCGTATTTTCAATAATACTAAATTTGTTTTTTGCTTCTGAAAAGCCTTCAAAACGTTCCTGAATTATGTCAGACCCCATATTGGAGGTCATGATAATAATTGTGTTTTTAAAGTTTACCAAACGGCCCTTATTGTCTGTTAATCTTCCATCATCTAATACTTGCAGTAAAATATTGAATACATCCGGATGCGCTTTTTCAATTTCGTCTAACAAAATAATAGAGTAGGGACGTCTTCGTACTGCTTCAGTTAATTGTCCACCTTCGTCATAACCAACATAGCCTGGAGGCGCTCCAACCAATCTACTGACAGCGTGTCTTTCTTGATATTCACTCATATCAATTCTAGTCATGGCATTTTCATCATTAAACAAATATTCTGTTAAGGCTTTTGCTAACTCTGTTTTTCCAACTCCGGTTGATCCTAAAAAAATAAACGATCCAATTGGCTTTTTATCGTCTTGTAAACCTGCTCTGCTTCTTCGTACGGCATCACTTACGGCTTCAATCGCTTCGGTCTGACCAACTACTCTTTTGCCTAATTCATCTTCTAAACGTAAGAGTTTCTCTCTATCACTTTCCAGCATTTTGTTCACAGGAATGCCAGTCCATTTAGAAACTACATCTGCAATATCAGTAGAATCAACTACTTCTTTAATAAGGCTTGATTCGCTTTGCATGGCTTGTAATTCAGCTTTAAACTTCGCCAATTCAGCTTCAGTTTCTTGAATTCTTCCGTATCTGATCTGAGCAACTTTTTCATAATCGCCTTCTCGTTCGGCTTGGTCAGCTTCTAGTTTTAATTGCTCAATCTTTTCCTTTGCATTTTGAACCGATTCTAATCGGTTTTTTTCGTTTTGCCATTTTGCCGTCAATTCATTTTTTTGCTCGGTTAATTCTGCCAATTCGGTTGCAATTTTATCAAGTTTCTTTTTGTCTTTTTCACGTTTTATGGCTTGGCGTTCAATTTCTAATTGCATTATTTTACGCTCAATTTCATCTAATTCTTCAGGTTTAGAATTAATTTCCATCCGCATTTTAGATGCTGCCTCATCAATTAAATCAATCGCTTTGTCTGGTAACTGTCGCTCAGTAATATATCGTTGTGATAATTCAACTGCCGAAATAATGGCTTCATCTTTAATCATCACCTTGTGATAATTCTCATACTTTTCCTTAATTCCTCTTAAAATAGAAATGGCATCTTCTCGATTTGGTTCATCTATTAAAACAGTTTGAAATCGACGAATCAATGCCTTGTCTTTTTCAAAGTATTTTTGATATTCGTTTAGTGTTGTTGCGCCAACCGCCCTTAATTCACCTCTTGCTAATGCAGGTTTTAGAATATTAGCAGCATCCATTGCACCATCTCCACCACCAGCACCAACTAATGTATGGATTTCATCAATGAATAATATGATTTCTCCGTCTGCAGCAGTCACTTCTTTAATTACCGCTTTCAGTCTCTCTTCAAATTCGCCTTTAAATTTAGCACCAGCAATTAATGCGCCCATATCTAAAGAAAACACTTGCTTAGATTTTAAATTTTCAGGAACATCCCCAGAAACAATTCTGTGCGCAATTCCTTCAGCAATGGCCGTTTTACCAACGCCTGGTTCACCTATTAAAATAGGGTTGTTTTTGGTCCGTCTAGTTAATATTTGAAGCACTCTTCTAATTTCATCATCTCGCCCAATAACGGGGTCTAGTTTCCCGCTTTGTGCTAGTTCATTTAAATTTCTAGCGTATTTATTAAGTGATTGGTATTCATTTTCGGCTGAAGCTGAGTCAACCGTGCTCCCGTTTCGTAATTTCATAATGGCTGATTTTAAGTTTGTTTTGGTGATGTTTTGGTCTTTTAATGCAGAAACAATTGGATCGCTTACACTTAAAAAACTATAAAGTAATAGTTCAATTGATATAAATTCGTCACCAAATTCCTTTAAGTATTTGGTAGCTTTTTGAATGATTTCGTTCGCCTTGTGCGAGAAATGCAATTGACCTCCTGATACTTTAGGGTAAGAAGCGATTTGACTGTCAGTAATCTGTTCAATTTGCTTCCAGTTAATGTTTAGTTCGGTACCAATAAATGGCAAAATATTATCATCAACCGACATGATGCTTTTCAGAATATGTGCGGGTTCAATGGTTTGTTGACCCAAGGCAGGCATTTTGTTTTGAACATCTTGCAGTACCTCTCGGGTTTTGTATGTGAATTGTTCTATGTTCATGGTTTCTTTGTTTTG
>JBGCGA010000050.1:0-55657 GCA_045110285.1 Crocinitomicaceae bacterium
ACTCCATTTACCAACCAATCTGTTCCTTCGGCCTTAATTAAAGGACCAGGGAAATACTACGTGAGAGTTGAAGATAGCACGGGCGAAATGGCACTTGATTCAATTGTTGTAGATTCCATTAACCCTGTTGCTGATTTTGAATTGATTTCAAATGACTTTTACATCACCTCACCGAATGAAGCTTACGACAAAGCAAAAGTTAAAATAAACAATTTGGCTCCACCATTATTCCTTGAGCCAACTCCACCGTTTGATACACTATACTATTGGACAATAAAAAATAACTTAAACCAAACTGCTAAATATCATACTTATAGGCCAGACCAAGGGATTGATACAATATTTAATAATTTAGGCGTTCATGAAATCTGTTTAGATACCCGTAATTACAATAATTGCAGGGACACATTATGCAAAGAAATTTCTGTTGTCAGTTCAATGATTAAAGATTCTAACACGCCCATTATAGTTGTTCCTGATTACCAATCACAAACTGTTCAGTTTCATTCAAAAGATTTCACAGAAAATCATATCGTCAACATATTTTCAATAGATGGAAAACTTGTTCGAACTGCGAACTTAAACTCCCCTATTCAAACCGTCAATTTTACCCAGGCCAAAGGGGTATATGTATTTTCAATTACACTAAATAATAATCTGGAATCTTCAGGTAAATTTGTTTTTGGATACTGAATGCCTTATTACATTCTTAAACCATGCTTCTTAGCAATTTCTACCAAATACTCAAAAGCTTCGTTGTAATTATTCCGAATTTTACCATCTAGAATGGCTTCTTTAATTTCACTTTTAAGATCGCCCACAATTTTTGAAGGCTCTAAACTGAATAATTTAATAATTTCCTGACCAGTAATGGGTGGCTGAAAATTTCTGACGTGATCCTTCTCTTCAACTTCAGCCAGTTTTGCTCTTACTTTCTGAAAATTATTTTTAAACTTTTGAACCTTAAATTCATTTTTAGAGGTAATGTCGGCATTACACAGTGTCATTAAATCCTCTATATCATCTCCGGCTTCAAATAATAGTCGGCGTATTGCAGAATCGGTAACATTGCCTTTTACCAATGCTATAGGTCGCAAATGAAGACGAACTAATTTTTCGACATACTTCATTTTATGATCGAGCGGCAATTTCAGTCGCTTAAATATTTTTGGAACCATTCTGGCGCCCATTTCTTCATGCCCGTGAAATGTAAAACCTACCTTTTTATTGAATCGTTTGGTTGGTGGCTTGGCAATATCGTGCATAATAGCCGCCCAGCGCAACCATAAATTATCTGTATTATCAGAAATATTATCAAGCACCTCAAGCGTATGATAAAAATTGTCTTTATGGCTTTTCCCTTCAATCGTGTCAATACCCTGCAAGGCTGTCATTTCGGGAAAAAATTGATGCAATAATCCAGTATCAAATAATAGTTTAAAGCCCTTAGAAGGCGCATCAGAAACAATTATTTTATTTAATTCATCCGTTATTCGTTCCTGCGATATAATGCTTAATCTTTCGGCATGACTCTTTAAAGCTTTTCTTGCAGTTGCTTCAATTTTAAAATTGAGCTGCGTTGCAAATCTTACTGCCCTTAACATTCTCAGAGGATCATCTGAAAAAGTAATTAAGGGGTCTTGTGGAGTTCGAATCACTTTTTGCTCAATATCTTTTAAACCATCAAACGGATCAAGCACCTCACCATAAGAACTATCGTTCAAACTAATGGCTAAAGCATTAATTGTAAAGTCTCTTCTGTCCTGGTCTTCTTGCAAGGTTCCTTCCTCTACTATCGGGTTTCTAGAACCTCTTGAATAAGATTCTTTTCTTGCCCCTACAAACTCTACCTCAACATCATTAAATCTAAAGGCAGCCGTTCCAAAATTTTTATAATAAGCTACTTTTTTTACACCTAAGGCATTTGCAACTTTTTCAGCCAATTTTAAACCACTACCCAGTACCACTACATCTACATCCTTCGACGGACGCTTTAGAATAATATCTCTGACGTATCCACCAATTACAAAGCACGACAGCTTATTCTCTCGTGCTACTTCCGAAATGGTTTTAAACAAGTCGTTTTGGATATGTGCTTTTAAATTCAAATTCTTTACTTTCTAATGATGGTTACTTCACTATTGGCTCCAATTTTTATAATTTGAGAAGGCTGGGTACTCTTTATTTCTAAATTCGGATCAACAATGTAATCTACCTCATCTCTTATACTTTTAGCAATTTCGTCGAATGACTTTGGAAATTGTTCTCCAGAAATATTAGCTGAGGTTGATATTAAGCCATGTTTAAGTTTAGTGAGTAAAATGTTTAAGTAATCAGGCTTTTTAATCATTCTAATACCTATACTTCCGTCCTCTGCTGTGGCAGAATGGTGAATATTTCTTCCAGATGGGTAAATAATAGTAAGTGGCTTATTAGCGTAATCAATTAAATCATAACAAACTTCTGGAATGTCTCTTACATGATTATTTAATTGTCTTTCGGAATTAATCAAAAGTAAATAACTCTTACCTGAGATCCGTTTTTTGATGGCATCAATTTTAGCTAATGCTTCTTTATTATTAGGGTCACAACCCAATCCCCAAATCGTATCAGTTGGGTACAAAATCACACCACCTTGTTTAATTACTTCTACAGCTTCGTCAACTATTTTTTTCACGGTGCAAAAATAAAAAACCATCCCGATACTGCGGGATGGTTTAAGACATTAATTATCGTTAAACTTATTTTACTATCAATTTTTTAGTTGTAGTTTCACCTTTATCTGTAACGGCAACAAAATAAATACCAGCACTCATTTTTGAAACATCAATAGTTTCAATGCTTTTAGGTGCTTGAATTTCACTTACTATTTTACCAACTGTATCATAAATTTTAATTGACTCTGAACCCTTAACTGTTGAAATTATAACGTTGTCAGTAGCTGGATTAGGGAATACTTTAAAAGATCTTGGATTCGGCATAAAATCACCATCATTTGATAAGTAATTCTCAGTATTATCTTGCGACCATACAATCTTTTGGTTTACTGTTCCACCTCCAGGAATTGTTAGCTTAATTTTACCTAAAACCAACAGCGGAAAATGGTCTGGTGTACTTGTTGAATAATAAGAATAACTCGTTCTCTCCAAGGCAATCATTCCAACTGGAATACCATTTAACACCGCTTGGCCACTAGCATTCTCAACTGTTTTAATTCTAAGCGTATTATTATAAGTATTTGGTCCAATTTTTAACACGCCTTGTCCATCAGCTTCCGTAACTGCGGTTCCCGTAATGTCGGCTGTAGCAGTTGAACCGCCAAAAGGCGCATAAGCTGTACCTTCTATATTATCGGTAATTGAGCTACTCAGAGCTACAGGCCGAGTGATAAATTTCAAGTTATCGTCATCATAAACAACCCTGTAGGTTACACCTGCACTTGTAAAAACAAATCCTTCAATATCAACGTCGTTTCCATTATTGGTGAAAAATGATTGAATTCCGTTTGGAAAGTCACCGTGATATTGTGCATTTGGTATATCTGCCGCATAGGGAGAACTAGCTATGTCAATAATAGTATTGGTTGAGGAATCTGTACCATATTCCATTAGCAATCCACTGTAATCCCATGTAATATTTCCGCCAATTACGTTTTCCAATTCAGAAGTACTCGTATCTGCTCTGTAATATAATTTGGAATCACCAAGTGTAAGTGAATCACCGGCCTGAATAATGATTTGCCCAAAACTGATTGATGTCATTAACAGGCTTGCAAAAAGTAATTTTTTCTTCATATTATGATTGTTTAACACTTAAATTCAATACAAATTAACAACTTTGTAAACGAATTTAAAAGTAAAAGGTTGGCGGATTTAAAGAAATTGTCTCGATTGGTATTGCTGATTACAGGAATTATAACGATTTTTTTAATTTATAGTTTAACCAATTTAAAATTCGACTATGATTTTACGGCTTTCTACGCAAAGTCCGACTCAGACACAGAATTCTTTAATGAACATCAAAATCGGTTTGGAACCGATAATGATTTCGTTTTTCTATCTGTCGAAAATAATTCAGGAGTATTTAATACCGAATTTTTAAGCAAAACTAAAAGCTTTGTTGAAGACATTGCTCAAGATAGTTTGGTGATAAATGTTAGCAGCTTAATCACACTGTTTGAATACGTTAAAACGCCCTTTTCTAGAGTAGCAATTAAGGCACCATACCTGTCTATTTGCGACACTTGCGATTACAGTCAAGATTCAATGCGGATTTTTAGTCGGCCAGAAATACAAGCCTTTTTTATTAATAAACCTGCCACAGGTTTAATGATAAAAATAGACCATGAACAACGCCTTTCAAAAGAGAGATGTGACCTATTAAAAACCAGTATTGAAAATGGTTTAGAAAAGTACGGAATAACAGAATATCATTTGGCTGGACGAGCAATTGGTCAAAGCTATTATATCGACATTATGAAGTTTGAAACTTTGTTCTTCATAGGGTTATCCTTTATTTTAATTATCGCTTTCTTATACTTTGCCTTTAAGTCGTGGTGGGGAATTTGGCTACCTATGATTATTGTAACAGCCTCAATGCTATGGATTATTGGATTTATGGGAGCCATTAGTCAACCCATTAATATTGTGCTCACGGTTCTGCCATCTATTATGTTTGTTGTGGCTATGTCGGATGTCATTCATTTAGTTTCAAAATACATTGACGAATTAAGAGCTGGAAAGTCTCAAAACGAAGCGGTGAAAACAGCTTATAAAGAAGTTGGTTTTGCCACCTTACTAACATCAGTTACAACCGCGATTGGTTTTCTGAGTTTACTTACTGTACCAATGGGCGCTATTCGCGTATTTGGAATTTTCACAGCAATAGGCGTGCTATTTGCTTTTATTTTAGCCTACACGGTTTTACCCTCTCTATTAGTCCTTGTTAAACCTCCTAAACTGGCAGAGAAAGCCATTACATCTAATTTTTGGTACAAAACCATGCACAGAACGTTTTTGTTGTTAATCAGGCACAAAGGCAAAATTCTTATTGGGTTTGTTGGATTAATTTTGATTGGCATTGTTGGGTTTAGAAAAGTGGAGACCAATTACTTTTTACTTGAAGACTTAAAGAAAGAAAATTTTATGCGTCAGCAATTCGATTATTTTGATGACACTTACATGGGGTTGCGGCCATTTGAAATTTCAGTTGAATTGAAGGACACCTCTAAAACAATATTCGACTATAACGTATTAAGCAGTATTAATAAAGTCGATTCTTTTTTAATTGCTGACTTTGGACTAGCCCAGACTTTTTCATTAGCATCTGCACTTAAAATTGCTAATAGGACAGAACATGGTGGTCAAGCTAGCTACTATAAATTCCCGAATAAAGCAGATACCAAAAAGTTTATTAAGCTGTTCATAAAGATGGGTGATAAATCTGGTCTCAATCAATTTGTTGATTCTTCTGGACATTTTACGCGAATTAGCAGTACGCTTGGAGATATAGGTAAACAAGCTGCTGATATAAAAACTGAAAGATTAACAAAATTCATTTCATCATCAATCGATTCGAATTTAGTTGATTTTAGATTGACAGGAACGGGCTATGTTTTAGATAAAAATATGACATCCATTTCTACTAACTTAACGTATGGACTGCTGTTGGCAATTCTGATTGTTTCTTTGCTAATGGGGCTGTTATACCGAAACCTTAAAATGGTATTAATTGCTATCGTTCCAAATGTGCTTCCTTTATTATTTTTAGCAGCAATACTAGGTTTTGCTGGAATTGACCTAAAAGTTTCAACCTCAATTATTTTTACCATTGCATTTGGGATTGCAGTTGACGATACGATACATTTTATGAGTAAGTTTAAATTAGAATTAAACAAAGGACGGACAAATTTGTACGCCTTAAAACGCACATATCTATCTACTGGAAGGGCTATTATTTTAACTTCACTCATTATATGCGCTGGTTTTCTTTTGCTATTATTCAGTGATTTTTTAGGTACATTTTATATTGGTCTTCTTATCAGTCTTACACTTATTTTTGCTGTAATTGCCGACTTAATACTACTACCTGTACTTATCCTTTTTTTCTACGGAAAGAAGTAGTAAATTTGTAAAAACAAAATCGAAAAATTATGAATGAAGTTCCAAAGAGATTAATTGCCGCTGTAGTAATCGGATTAATAGTCGTTATAGCGCTTTTTAAATCTTCAGTAACAATAAACGCAGGAGAAAACGGTGTTCTTTTCCAAACGTTAAGCGGCGGTGTATACACTGAAGCACCATATGACGAAGGCTTTCATATTATTGCACCTTGGAATGATATGATAATTTTTCAAGTTCGTCAGCAAAAAATATCCGAGAGCATGGCAGTTTTATCATCAAACGGTCTTGAAATTAAATTAGATGTAACACTTCAATTTCAACCAATTAAAAAATTGCTTCCACTATTGTATCAGGAGAAAGGATTCAATTATATTGATGATATCGTAATTCCTGCTATCCGGTCAGCCACCAGAAGTGTGATTGGTCGATATACTCCTGAGGAGATTTATTCTTCTAAAAGAGATGCCATTCAAGAAGAAATTGATGAAGAAACAAGAGTAATAATCGAAAAACAATATGTTCAGGTAAATGCTGTTTTGATTAGAGATATTTCTTTGCCTGCCAAAATAAAAAATGCAATTGAAGAAAAATTAAAACAAGAGCAAGAGTCTGAACAATATAAATACAGGCTTGAAAAAGAGCAAAAAGAAGCGCAAAGAATTAAAATAGCCGCTGAGGGTAAAGCTGAAGCTAACCGGATTCTAAATGCTTCTCTAACGCCAAACATTTTAAAAGAAAAAGGAATTGAAGCCACTCTTAAGCTATCAGAATCTCCAAATACGAAAGTTGTAGTTGTAGGCGGAAAAGATGGTATGCCTTTAATTTTAGGGAATAATTAGAGTAGAGTACTGAGTACTTTGTACAAAGGCTTTATTAGTTAAATGAGAAAATGGATCCAAAAATACAGTGATTGGATTGAAGGAATAGACCCATCTTGGGGGGAATTTGCAGGAGAAGCTAAAAGTTACCTGTACTTGGCTCCTCTATTTCTTCTGCTTTTAATTGGCGCCATTTGGCTAATGACTCTATAGATGATAGTCACTAGATAAAAATAGTTAATTTATGAAAAGCCCCGATTCTATCTGGGCTTTTTTTGACTTTTATGTCCCGTCCTGAACTAAATTTCAAATGTTTATTCTAGCAGGCAAGTGTTCACTTCTGGTTTTGGCTAATAATATCTAGTAAATAATTCGTAAATTGGATTTTTTTGAGCAAACTAACAGTTTACTTGCTTAACAGTTTACTTGCTTCAATGAATAAATATTATAAATGAAACTACTTTCCCTTATTATACTTTTTACAGCCCATTTTTCTTTTAGCGAAGACTATTTCTGGGTTGGCAACAATGGAAATTGGTCTGACTTATCCAAATGGGCAAGCTCCTCTGGTGGACCAGGAAATGCATATGTTTCACTACCGACCTCAAAAGACAACGTGTTTTTTGATGCCAATTCTTTTTCTGGAGTTAACGATACAATTGCCATAGATGTAGATGCATTTTCAGCAAACTTTAATTTTACCGGACTTACAAATTCTCCAGTTCTAGATGGTGATGCTGCAAGAACCATTACTGTTAGCCAAACTTTGACTTTTGATGCTAGTTTAATCCACGATTTTGAAGGCGACTACGCTTTTACAAGCGTAAGCCCTACTACTATTGTTACTGCGACTAAAATATTCAACGGGAATATTTTATTTAATGGTATAGGTGGTACTTTTACTTTATCTGAAAATTTAACAGTTTTGGGGGAAATCGGAATCAGCAATGGCACAATTGATATGGCCGGTTTTGCTGTTACGGCCAAAAGTATAGATGCCAACCAAGGGACAAATTTAAGAACTGTTGATTTTGGAGGCTCTGCGGTTACAATAACTGGTACTGGAACAGTACTAGATTTACGCGGAAACACAACAAATCTATCAATTATTCCAGATGTGACTACGGTTACGTTTACTAATCCAAATGACATTATTGTTGAGTGTGGTAACAAAGCCAAAACATTGCCAAACTTAACGTTTTCAAACTCTGGAAACGATATTGATATAAATACCGGAAGTGTAGAAAATAACACTGAAAGAATCACTTTTGGAGATATAATTGTTTCACAAGCTGGCGCAAATTTTACAGTAGATGGCAATAATGACGATAATAATATTAAAACTTTTGAATCGCTTACTTTACCAAATAATTGCAGGTATATTATAGGATCTGGTGATGGTACAGGTAGTTTTGCAGGAACCAATCATAGCATCATAAATGGCGATTTTATTGTCGGTAATAATGGTGTTGGGGATGTTAGAGGTGACTTTCTTGAAATATTAGGAAACTATGACGCAGGAACAGGGTCAGACTGTAATTTTCTGAGAAGAGTTCAATTTGTTGGTGACTTTATTGTTGATGGAACCGCAACTAACAACATAATACTGGGAAATGATTCTGAATTCAATAGTGATCTTTTAATTAATGGGAATTCAGCCTTTAGATTTAGACGTGATATAAATTTTGCTGGGGATATTGTATTAGCCAACGGCGTTGATGTAAACTTTAATAATAATGGAGTAAGTGCCATCACAACAGTTACAGGAACATTAACAATGGGTCAGGAATCTACAATAGATCTTGGTGGAGGAATAACAGGTCTTTTTACTGTTCCTGATATTGTAATGGGCCAAAAATGTCAACTAAACATCAATAGCAATACAGCCATCACTTCACTAGGTAATTTAACATTAAATCCCTTTAGCATTGTAAGGTTTAACACAAATGCAACAACCAATATTACAGGAACTTTAACAACATCTGGCAGCTGCGACGTATGGGTCTGGTTGAAATCTCTTACTGATGGACAACAAGCAACAGTTTCATTTACTACTCCTCAAACTGTTTCATTTAACATTTGTCAAGACCTTAATTCTTCTTCAGCCAACCTTACTAATACCAATGGCGTAGATTTATCAAACAATGCAGGTAGTATCACTTTTCCTTCAAGTACTACTCCAACAACCTTCTTTTGGGTAGGAAATACAACTGGAAACACAAAATTAGGAACCAATAGCACAGGTGTAAACGACAATTGGTCTAACCCTGATAACTGGTCTACGATATCTGGAAACTATTCAGGATCAAACTCATGTATTCCAGGTGCGCAAGATGATGTGGTATTTAATGCTGGATCATTTTCAGGAGGGGCAGGAAATGTAGAGATTGATTTATTTATTCAAGCTTGTAATAATTTAACGTTTACTGGTCTGCCTGTTGGGTGTACCGTAGACGGAATTGCAGCAGGCACAGATCGAGAATTAATTATTTACGGAAACACTATTTTAGACAATAATCTCGACAATCAATTTGAAGGATTAATAACATTTTCTGCAGATGACGCAACTACAAGAACAATTACCAGTAACGGTAGTAATTTTTTCGGCAATATTGATTTTAATTTTATTGGAGGAAGTTGGTCAATTACAGATAACTTTGATATGAATGGTGAAGTAAATGCTGATGTACAATTTAGCAATGGCACAGTTAATGCCAACAATAACATATGGACAATTGAAGATGACTGGACAGTTACAGGAGGCACGTTCACCGCCTCAACTTCTACAGTAATATTTGACGGACCGGCAAGTCAGAATACCGCTCAAGAGGTAGAGTCAAATGGTAATCCCTTC
The DNA here is from genome assembly GCA_045110285.1 of Crocinitomicaceae bacterium. Taxonomy (GTDB): domain Bacteria; phylum Bacteroidota; class Bacteroidia; order Flavobacteriales_D; family Crocinitomicaceae; genus Putridiphycobacter. The sequence goes on from JBGCGA010000050.1 coordinate 9,795, forward strand.
TTTAATTTTCATGTTGATAGAGGGACTAATGGAGGTGGTGCAAATGACCAAGTTCGGACAGATGATGCCTTAACGGTTAATAACGATTTGTTGGTTTCTGTTGGCGCTCTATACGATAATGGGTTTCAAATTACAGGTTCATTAACTGGAAACATGACCATTTTAAATGGAGCTAGACTAATTCTTGGAAGAAGCAACTTTTCAACTTTATTCCCTACAAATTATATCACTGCAAATATTAGTTTAACGCAAATATCCCAAACCCGATACAATAGCAATATAGCTCAAACAATTTCAAGTGTTCCAGATTACGGTAGGCTTTATCTAACCAATGGGTCTGCTGCAAATCCAATTCCTGTCGATAAAACATTAGATGGTATTATTACAGTTAAAGACCATCTTTTTATTAATGACTTTAATAATTTAGTTGATGATGGATTTCAGATTACAGGAAATATAGGTGAAGAAATTCAAATGGAGACTACCTCGCAATTAACACTTGGAAATGCTACTACAGCCACTTTGTTTCCAACAAACTTTACAATAATCGATATTAACCATCCTTCTACAGTTGTGTATAATTCTGGAATAAACCAAACCATAAAATCGATAGCGGGCGCTAATGATGTCAGATATTCTAATTTAACCCTCAACAATTCAGCAGGGGCAGGAAACCCAATTAAAATATTGGAAGGAGACATTATTGTAAGAGGAGATTTAACGATTAATTCAAATAATGAGCTAGACGCAGATATCGTCAACGATTTTGACATTGAACTACAAGGAAATTGGATTAATAGTGGTGATTTTAGCGAACAACAAGGGAGTGTTAATTTAACAGGAAGTTCTACTCAAACAATAACATCTGGCGGTACTGAAGAGGTATTTTATGAGCTGATCGCAAATAATACTGATGCTGGAGGAGTTATTTTAGAAGATGACATTAGCATTACAAACGCATTGACTTTTACAGATGGTATTTTTTATGAGGGTTCTGGAACAAACGAACTTGTGACCATAGAGGATGGTGCAACCGTCACAGGAGCGTCAGACGCTTCTCATGTTGATGGAAGAGTTGAAAAGATAGGAAGCATTGCTTTTGATTTTCCAGTGGGGAAAAATGATCTGTATCGACCAATATCGATAGGAGTTCCCTCTGTTGCATCTTCAGGGTTTAGAGCAGAGTGCATTAACTGAAATCCAGACCCCACTTTTGATGAAAACTCTTTAGCTGCTAGTATAGACCACATTAGTAATTGCGAATACTGGATTTTGGATAGAACTACCCCAAGTGGAGATGCCTCGGTAACTTTGTCTTGGTCGAGTACGAGCTGCACCGTGACCAATATGGCTGATTTAGTTGTCGCAAGATGGGATGGCGCTGTATGGCAAGATGAAGGCAATGATGGTGCACCAACTGGTAAAAATGCTAATGGTACAGTAACCAGTGCTGCAAACGTCACCAACTTTAGTCCATTTACGCTGGCATCAATATCGGTAAACAATCCCTTACCAATTGAACTTCTAAGTTTTAATGCATTTTTAAATAGCAATTATGTGGTGCTGGAATGGCTAACAGCATCCGAAATAAACAATGATTATTTTACAGTAGAAAGAAGTAAAAATGGAGAAGACTGGGAAAGTATTATTATAACAGATGGAGCAGGCTATAGTTCTGAAGAAATTAAATATTTAGAAACCGATTTTCGACCATATACAGCACTGTCGTATTACCGATTAAAACAAACAGATTATGATGGTGCATTTTCTTATTCGGAAACTGTTGCTGTAAATAGAAATATTGAAACTGAATTTCTAGTATACCCAAATCCAAATACGTCAGGCGGACCTATCAATATTTTACTACCAAACGAAATTTCTAATCAAAATATCGACATCATTTTCAGAGATATTTCAGGAAAAGTGATATTTAGTGCCAGTGTAAGTGACAACAATGTTAAAAATAGTATTGTTCTGAATCCTGAAAGTAATTTTAGTATTGGAACGTATGTCATTTCAGTCATTAGTGAAAATAATGCGTATCACCAGAAAATAGTCATTGAATAAACCTTTGCTATAGTTATTTAAAACCTTCCAAAGGTTAAACTAAAATTATATAGTGGAGATCGATAGGGCACATTAATGAGTCCTCCATCATCTATTATTCCAGATTGATTATAACCAGCACCTAATCTTATTTGAAGGAAGCTGATGGGTCTAAGAGCAATTCCTATGCTTGGAATGAGCGAAATACTACGGTAAGAAAAAGGAGGCAAAAATACACTCTCAATCACTGAATTGGCGGCGTACTGATCGAAACTAACTTTAATATCTGAATACAAAGCAAATATGTGTGTTGTGTTTGACATCCCCCCTATAACTAGTCCCCCTGAACTACGTGTTATCAAATAATCTTGATTACTTAGTGGGTAGATATAAGTGCCAATGTCGCCACTAAAACCAAAGCCACCGAAATAATAATTACCAAACATGCCTGCCCCTTCCCCCCCCACTAGAAAATAATCGCCATTTAATAAATTTAAAGTTAAACCCCCAAACCCAGAAATTTCATTTGATTTCTTAAAGAGTTTAAACTTTGATGTATCCTGCGAAAAACAGTTTATTGCGCTTATCAATACTATTACTACAAACAATGCTTTCATTTGATTTTTCATATTTATAGATTTAAGAGTTCTTTTAAACTTTTTACATATTTGTCTAATGCATTTTGTCCAGCTTCTGTTATTGAACATACTGTATGCGGGTAATTATTTTTAAATGTCTTTTTTACTTCAAGATACCCTGCTGCCTTTAGCTTTGAAATTTGAACACTTAAGTTTCCTTTTGATGCTAAAGTAACTGTCATTAGTTTATTAAAATCAGCCGACTCAATTGTTGTTAAAAAGCTGATGATACTCAAGCGAAGTTCTTGATGTAAAATTGGATCAAGCTTTGCCATATTCTATTTTTCTGAGCATTAAACCAGGAACTAAATAGCCACCAGCTAAGCCTGCTGAAAAAACTAAGCCTTGATTAATGGGCTCTACAAAAAAGCCACATAGAAAAGCAGAAAGCATTAAAAAAAGTCCACCAAAAACAAAAGGTTTAAATTTTAACATCCCTCCTGTAGTGAACGTAGCTGCTCCTGCTAGAAGTAAAATTAAGGTATGCGGTGGGACATTTAATGTTATTGAATAAAAAATACTGAAAATCATACAAATGCCAAAACCACCCCACGCAAAACCTGACACCCTACTGGCAAGTGTTTTTACCGTTTTTTGCTTTGATTGTTGAAAGCCATAAATTGTGGCTATGATTCCGCCAACCATTCCTGCAATTGGCCATACAAGAAAGCGAAATTCTACATCTGAAAAATACCATTCTATAATCCCGCAAGGAATAAGTATAACAGCCCATAATATAAAGTGAAATGAATAGTTTGACAATGAATTCCTGCTTTCCTCAAGCATTCGCTCAATAATTCTGATACTCTCTCTAGCTTCCATATATTCTATTTTCAACAAAAAAAAACCAGTTTATAATATAAACCAAATTAATAGAACAAAATATAATAAAAGATTAAAAAGGAGATGTTAATTGATGCTAAAAGCAGACTGATATGACATAAAATCCAGTACTTTTGTGGTAGCACACAATTACCAACTTAATACTAGTTTTATGAGCTTAAAAAAACAATGGCAAAAGCTTGCCTTGGAGTTTGGACAAATTGCTGCTGCTATTTTTTTGGCGAGTATCGGTTTAAAAGCTTTTTTACTACCCAATGGGTTTTTAGATGGCGGTGTAACTGGAATCGCAATATTAATCAGTGAATTATCTCAAATAGAATTATCGTGGGTTTTGCCCATAGCAACAGTCCCTTTCTTTATTTTAGGATGGTTTACAGTTTCGAAAAGAATTATAGTTAAATCGATCATATCTGTTATTGTTTTATCTGTAGTTATTCATTTCGAAAATTTTTCTCAAATAACGGATGACAAATTAATTACAGCTATTTTTGGTGGCATTTTTTTGGGAGCTGGAATTGGGCTAGCGATTAAAAATGGGTCAGTTTTAGATGGGTCAGAAATACTAGGCATATATATTAGTACTAATTTTGGAATCTCAATTGGAACGGTTGTTTTGTTTTTCAATATTATTCTGTTTGGTTTTACTGCTATTTTAATCTCTATTGATGTTGCACTGTATTCTATATTAACCTTTATTGTTACCGCCAAAGTAATTGACTTTATGATGGAAGGGTTTGAAAACTATGTTGGACTCATGATTGTGTCTAAAAAATCGGACCTTATTCAGCGCTCCTTAATAAGGACAATTGGACAGGGTATGACCGTTTACAATGGCAAAAAAGGATATGGAAGCCAAGGACGAACTGATGATATTCAAATTATTCATACCGTAATTAATAGGATAGATACACGGAAGGCTTATCGGACAATTGATTTAATAGACGACAATGCATTTGTGATAGAATTTGATGTAAACCATGTAAAAGGGGGGGTGCTGAGAAGCTATTTAAATTCTAGTAAAAAGAAGTCACTTCCGTCGGGCTTGTACCAGAAAACTGAATGATAAAAAAAGCCCAGACCTTTATTGTCTGGGCTTGTGAAAATTTAATTTTCGACCAATTAGCTATCAATATTTGCGTACTTTGCATTCTTTTCAATAAATGCTCTTCGAGGTGGAACTTCATCTCCCATCAACATTGAGAACGTCCTATCAGATTCCACCATATCTTCAATTTGAATTTGACGTAATGTTCTAAACTCAGGATTCATAGTAGTTTCCCATAATTGAATAGCGTTCATTTCACCTAAACCTTTATAACGCTGAACACCAACACTTGACTCAGAACCAGACCCCTTCATTTGCATGATGAGCTTATCTCTTTGGTCGTCGTTCCATGCATACTCACTCTTTTTACCTTTTTTCACCTGGTATAGCGGCGGTGTAGCAATGTATATATAACCTTTTTCGATTAATTCACGCATGTGGCGGAAAAAGAAAGTTAAAATTAATGTTTCAATGTGAGAACCATCTACGTCGGCATCACACATAATAATAATTTTATGATATCTTAATTTTTCTGTATTGAGCGCTCTATGATCCTCTTCAGTTCCCACTTTTACACCTAAAGCAGTGTATATATTTTTGATTTCTTCGTTTTCAAAAATCTTGTGCTGCATGGCTTTTTCAACATTCAAAATCTTACCCCTTAATGGCATAATGGCTTGAAAATGTCTATCACGTCCTTGCTTTGCAGTTCCACCCGCAGAATCACCCTCTACTAGGTACACTTCGGATTCAGCAGGATCTTTAGAAGCACAATCGGCTAATTTACCAGGTAATCCGGAACCACCCATTACCGTTTTTCTTTGCACCATTTCACGGGCCTTGCGAGCGGCATGACGAGCTTGGGCAGCCAAAACAACCTTATCTATAATTGCCTTTGCATCTTTTGGATGCTCTTCTAAATAATCTGCAAGCATTTCACTTACTGCCTGACTAACAGGCGCAGTAACTTCTCTATTCCCCAGTTTAGTTTTAGTCTGCCCCTCAAACTGAGGCTCCTGCACTTTCACAGAAACAACCGCAGTTAAACCTTCTCTAAAATCATCACCAGCAATATCAAACTTTAATTTGTCCAATAATCCAGACTCATCTGCATATTTCTTTAAAGTTGCAGTTAAACCTCTTCTAAAACCTGAAAGGTGTGTTCCCCCCTCATGCGTATTAATATTGTTTACATAGGCATGCAAATTTTCAGCATACGACGTATTATATATCATGGCAACCTCTACTGGGATCCCATTTTTCTCACCATCAATGTGAATCACATCCTCTATCAAAGCTTCTCTGCTCTCGTCCAAAAATCGAACAAATTCACTTAGTCCTTTTTCAGAATGAAATACCTCTTGAATGAATTCACCTTTTTCATCAGTCTCCCTATAGTCTACAAGAGTGACAGTAATTCCTTTATTTAGGAATGATAGCTCTCGCATTCTATTAGCTAGAGTGCTATAGTTATAAAGAATTTCGTCAAATATTTTAGGATCGGGATGAAATTCTACAATAGTTCCAGTCCCTTCAATTTTACCAATTTCTTGAATTGGGCTATCAGCTTTTCCTCTAGCATAAGTTTGTTGATAGATTGTACCATTTCTATGAACCGTAGCAGTTAAGGATTCAGATAAGGCATTTACTACTGAAACACCTACACCATGTAATCCACCAGAAACTTTGTAAGAATCTTTATCGAACTTTCCACCAGCTCCAATTTTTGTCATTACAACCTCTAATGCCGATACACCTTCTTTTTTATGAATATCAACAGGGATTCCACGGCCGTCATCTTTAACTCTTATGCCATTTCCTTCAAGAATTTCAACATATATATTATTACAGTGTCCTGCTAAAGCTTCATCAATTGAGTTATCTACAACCTCATAAACTAAGTGATGTAAACCTCTAATTCCAACGTCGCCGATATACATAGATGGACGCATTCTAACATGCTCCATTCCTTCTAACGCCTGAATACTATCCGCAGAATACTTCTGCTTATTTTCTTCGCTCATAAAATAATTTTATTTCTAATTTTTCACTTCGACTTCGAGTGCTTAGCAAAGATAAGAAATTGAAGTCCTAAACCCTTTTAAAACGGGACTTATTCGGGGAAGTTTTCAACACTAAATTAACAATTTCTGCCAGTCCTATCAAGCAGTCAAAAAGTATAATTTTATATCTTAAATACGCCTTGAATTTAGCTTAAAAATAGCCCATATAATAATTGGCGCACCAATTAAAGAAGTGGCTGTATTTAGTGGAATACCAGCATCAAATAATCTGACAAAAATATCGGCCGAAAGTGCAAAAAAGGCACCCAAAACTATGGTAAAAGGCATAATGAATGCTTGATTTTGATTTTTTGCTAATTGACGAGACAATTGAGGAACTGCCATGCCTAAGAATCCAATAGGACCGCAGAAAACGGTGACAACTGAAGTCAGCACACCTGTAATAATAATGATTTTCCAACGTGTCTTTGAAACATTCACTCCCATAGATTTTGCATAATCTTCGCCCAGTGCCAAAGCGTTTAAAGGTTTAACTAAAACGAAACTCAAAAGCAATGTAAACAAAATGACGACTGTAAATACGGTTAATCTACTTGAACTAAGACCTTCAAATGAACCTAATCCCCAAACCACAAACTCACGTGTTGCCTCTGAGTTTGCCCATTGATAGAGTACATTTAGCACAGCAGAAGAAAAATAACTTAGCATTAAACCAACGACTAATAATGTAACCATTTGATGTACATATCTAGAAATAATGAGTAGTAAGCCCAAAACTGAAACGGCACCAATCAGCCCAGCAAAAAGTGTTAATGTATACCCCGAAAATTGCTGTAAAGTGAACCCTCCAAGCACCACTGCTGCAACTCCTAAGGCTGCTCCAGAACTAATTCCTAAAACACCAGGTCCTGCTAAAGGATTACGGAAAAACACTTGTAAAATTAAACCCGATAATGCCAATGCCCCACCAGCTAATAATGAAACAATTGTTCTGTTAATTCTACTAAAAATAATGTATTCATAAGTTGGATTTGCAATTTCATCACCTGACAAAACTGCCCATAAATCTGCGAATGAAATACTAACAGAACCTATTTTAAGACTGACAAAACTAAACACAACAAGCATTAGCAAAACAGCAAAAAATAAAACTATATTTTTTTTATCGATCATTTGAGTAAATGAAAATACTTTGGCTTATAATCAGTGATTTGATGTGTTAAATACAATATGTCTTTTAACATAATATGTGGCTCTAATATTCCCTGGGTAAAATAACTACTTTCGCTTGTATTGCAGAAAAGAACTTGCTTTTTTTGAACAGAATTAAAAGTTTGATAAACATCCTCTTCTTGCACTAAATCCTCTAAAGCATAGCCTTTTGGTCTGCTTGCAATAATAATCCAAAAATCCGCAGAATGTACTTTGGCCCAGACTGCTTCTTTGGCCATTGAAATATTATCTATTGATTGAGTATCATTATCAAAAACATAATTCAATCCCGCATCTTTAATAAGATTAACTGATATTGAATTGGCCGCAGGCATATCCCAAATCTCTTTAAATGGTAGATTAAAAAAAGCTGAATAAATATTTTTACCAGATAATTCTAATTGCTCATATTCAGCTTTTACTTCCGAGAATATGCTATCCGCTAGTTTTTCTTCTCCTACTAACAACCCAAATACTTTAATCCACTCTAACCTCGCTACAGCAGTATGTTCAAGGTACTCTGCTATTAAAAGTGTTTTGATTGAAGCTTCTTTATATTTTTGAATTTCCCATTCAAATGGATACATAAAAAACAAATCTGTTTGTAAACTGACCAATTTTTCAATGTTAACTGAATTGTTAATATTTAATTCTTCCAGACCCTGTTTTTCAACTCTTTGATAAATATCATCTTTCGGCATATAGTCGATATCGCTGAGTGCTACAACACTTTTAAATTTCCCCAATGCATTTAGGAATGTTAAATGGGTGGTAGATTGGCAAGCAAATCTGTTCCAGTCTGGTTGCCATAACTTGACAGTACCGCTTCCCAACTGCTTTCTAGGAAAGATTAAGCTATCTGTAAAAGGATAAGCTGACGATAATGAATTTATTTTTAAAGTAATTAAAGAGTCATTTTGATGTACTTCAAAACCTTCAGCATTCTCAATTTTCATGTCAAGGTCATGCTTATATAGTCCACTTGGCAAAGGATCAACCCGACTTGAATTAAGACGACATGAAGTTAAAAAAATCAAAATTAAAAATGGAAGCCATCTCATGTCTCAAAAATATAAAGAAAATGATTAAAACGAGATTAAAGTTTATCAATTAGCTTTTCAAGCTTAATCCCTCTTGACCCTTTTAAAAGTATAGTTCTATCACTGAATAATTGCAAATTTTCTTTTTCAATTAAGTCTTCAACCGAAGTGTATGAACGGTTTTTGGGATATAAGGACTTGAAAATATTCCCAACGTAAATCGTTTCAATGTCATTTGTTAGCGCTAAAGCATATACAGCTCTATGCTCCGCTTCAGAAATTGACCCCAATTCTAGCATATCACCCAAAATCATCAATTTTGAATTCGCTGAAATAGTTTTAAAGCTGTAAATTGCTGATTTCATGCTTGAAGGGTTTGCATTATAACAATCAACAATTAAAGTGTTTCTTGTAGTTTTTGTGACCTGTGACCGATTGTTTGAAGGGCTATAACTTTCAATTGCCTGATTGATTTTTTCTACATCAACCTTAAAATGCTGACCAATGCAAATAGCTAGTAGGAAATTACTTAGATTATATGACCCTACAAGTTGAGTTTGTAGTACATTAGATTGATAGTTTCCGATTTGCCAATTAAAAGCAATGAATGGGTTTGCTTCAACCACCTCACCACTTACGTTATTTGCCCCATTCCCATATCCAATCACTTCAATACCTGCAATTATTTGATTAGTTAAAAGGGTATCTGTAGTATTCACAAATATTGCACCTTTGGAAGACGCTATATTTCTGTACATTTCTGTTTTGGTATTAATCACTCCCTCCAGACTACCAAACCCCTCTAAATGAGCTTTTCCTATATTGGTAATTACGCCATATGTTGGCTGGGCAATCTCTGCTAGTTCTTTAATATCACCTGGTTTATTCGCTCCCATTTCAACAATGGCAATTTCGTGCAAGTCATTAATTTTTAGAAGCGTAAATGGAACACCAAGGTGATTATTCAAATTTCCTTCAGTCACTAAAGTCTTATACTTTTGTTCAAGTACTGCATTTACTAGCTCTTTAGAGGTTGTTTTACCGTTGCTTCCTGTAATTCCAATGACAGGAATATTGAATTGCTTGCGGTGATAATTGGCCAAATCTTGAAGCGTTTTTAATACATTTTTAACCAAAATTGCTTTTGGGTGACCTGAAAATTGGCGATCTTCAACTACAGCATAACTGGCTCCTTTACTCAAAGCTTCTTCAGCATATAAGTTTCCATCAAAGTTTTCGCCCTTTATGGCAAAGAATAGTTGATTCTTCTTTATTGATCTGGTGTCAGTGCAAACACCTTCTGATTCTAAAAATAAATTATGTAAGTCGGAAATGACCATATTTGATAATTAATGGTCGTAAAGATAGTCAGCGGAACTGGTTTGTTCAGAATGAATTGGTATCAATTATTAACACTCTACTATTGAGATAAAACTTTAAAGGCTGTTCTTCTGTTACGTTGATGTGCTTCTTCCCTCTGTTCTTCGGTAGGTAAGGCGTCAATATAACTTTTGCTTAGGGTTACAATTTCTCCAGCTTCATTTTCAACTTCAGCGGGCTCCATTTCACCATAACCTTTAGGCTGTAACCGCTCTAAATCTATTCCTTGCTCAATCAGATAGTCTACAACACTCTTCGCTCTGGCTTGCGACAACCTTTCATTGTAAGGATCACTTCCTCGGTAATCTGTATGAGATCTAATTTCCACACTCAAATTGCTATTTAGTTCTAAAAACTCTACAAGTTGGTCAAGGATTTCAATTGAAACTGGCCTTAAAGTTGCTTTGTCATAGTCGTACTCAATTCCTTCAATTGTAATTTCACCTTTTGGTATTTTTTTAAGGTAGAAGTTTTGATTAAAAGTTTTTGAACTCAATTCATCCACAGTTGACAGTAATGCTTGGTCGGCAAAGTAATCAATCATTGTAGATTTGGCGAAATAATCCATTTCAGGGCCAAGAATTAATTTATAATACCCGTTTTCGTCTGTTTTAACTAAAAGCGGACCTTGCGACTGTGAAATATCTTTAAAGACAACAGTAGCGCCAGGAATTGGCAAACCTGTTTCTTCGTCAAATACATAACCTTCAACCACAAAATTTAACACATCTTTATGAATGGAATATAGCTTGTTACAGAATTCAATTCTTGCAGCATTTTCCCCACAATTTAAACATTGGTTTCTATCAGATGTTAAAAAGCCATCTGCCAAATCTTCATCCATCATAAAATGTGAGTCATCTCTGCTTGAATTTACTGGTGCCCCCACATTAAAACCTTGCTTGTACCAATCAGAATTAAAATCCCACTTTGCTAAAAAAATATCATATCCGCCAAATCCCAACCTTCCCTTTGAAGAAAAATAAAGTGATTTAGTTGATTCATGCACAAACGGGCTATTTTCATCTTCTGGTGTATTCACATTGAAGCCTAAGTTTTGTTGATTAATTGGCATTCCATCTTCATCTAAATCAGACACCCAAATATCCATTCCTCCTTCACCACCTGGCATATCACTGGCAAAAAACAATTGTTTTCCATTTTTGGTCAGGTAAGGATCTAATGATTTAAAATTTTCAAAATTCACATTTGCATTCAAAGGCTTAGGCAGCATCCAGGTATTTCCTTTCTTCTGCGAAAAATAGATTTTTGTATCTGCTCTATTAAATGGATTCACTCTGGTAAAGTATATCCTTTTACCATTGGGCGATATTGAAACTGTGCCTTGGTGCCTTCCTGAAGTATTTATGGTGAAGGGTAATCTTTCTGGTTGTTCAAACATACCTTCTTTATCTCTCTTAACAATATATATCCCAAGTAATCTTCTGTCATTGGTATCACGCAGAGAACGGTATTCTGATTCGCTTGGCACGGCTGAAAAAACAAAATAGCTTGGCGAAATCTGCCTGATTGCATATGAGGTTGGACTGAAATTTAAGACAGAATCAGCAATCTTAACTTCAAAAACATCATTTATGTTTTCTTTTTTCTTTGCAAATTCGCAACTAAATATTTTTGTCTCTGCTAATTTGTAGTACTTGTTTTCTGGGTTTACGACGTCCTGAGTGATAAATTTCGTAAATTCAATTTTAGCTGAATCATACTGTTGGTTTTGCATAATGGTTTCGGCATAGAAATAACGCGAGTATGCAAATTCATCCAACGGGTATTTCATGGCAGCTCTAAACCATACTTGTGCGCTTTCATAATCATTCAATTTCTGATAAGACTCTGCCATTTTATGCATCACTGTCATTTCGTTTTTAGAAGGATCTTCAGGAGGTAACAAAACATTGTTTGAATCCCTTTCTATCTTGCGGCTATTTGATCTTATCTCATAGGCATCATACCCAATATCATCTTTAATTCCAAGAGGATATAATACTTTTGTAAACAAATCAATGGCTTCAACGTAATTCTCCATTTCGAAAGCTTCAAATCCTTGTTCAACAAGTTTGTCATTACCTTGTGCTTTTACATTAAAGGCAATGAAGAAGACAACTATAATTCCCGATATGAACTTGAATGATTTCATTAAGGAATTTTTGGACATTTTTCGAGTGGGTATTTTTTCGGCTTCGAAAAAATATAGGTCAGCGAAAATTCAGATGCTCCACGTCCATTGGTAATTGTAGACAATGATGACAAATTAATATCATACGAAATTCGACCCATAAAGCTACCGTATTTAGCACCGATTTCGGCAATTGCTGCATCCTTTTCAGATCTGTAGGTCCCGCCAAACAATAGAAAGAAATTGGGGTTTTTTAGATGGTACTGTCCTAGAAAACCATAGGTAATTTCATTAACATTGTCTTGGTATTGAAAAAACATTTTTGGTGTAACTGCCAAACGTTCTGTAATAGATATCCTCGACCCCAAATGAGCTTGTAATCGAATTGGTAATTTATTTTTTACGCCTAAAAATGTTTCATTTGGCAAATTCACATGAAAAGCTGTAATACCTATAAATGGATTTAATCTTGAAAACGGGTTCACATAAGAATAGACAACACCAACATTTACATCTAAATTAAAAGTTGAATTTCCGGCAAAGTTTTCGCCTGAAGGAATAGTTGGATCAAAATCTCCACCATTTGATTGAACATATTGCTGCTCAAAGGTCAATTGGTCCTCACTAACAGATTTTTGAAACGCGCCTACTTGCAATCCATAGGACATTTTATGATATTTTTTATCTTTCCCCAATAAGTGCTTGTATGAAGCTGAAGGCAGAACTGAAATTACATTATAGTTTCCTTGGCCTGCTCTACGGTTGGCAATGTAACCACCGAAACCCCATTGACCTTTGTTTAAATCAACACCAACTAAATACGTTGTAAATGGTTTTGTTGCCACAGCTGACCATTGATTTCTGTATTGTCCGTGAATCCTAGTATCTCCTCTAAAAGCCGCCGTTAATGCTGGGTTTAAATTTAATGATGCCGCATCATATTGAGAAAAGTGAAAATCTTGTCCCTTTGCGCCAAGCGCCAATGATAAAAACAATATGGTAATGGCTATGTTTTTCACTATCTAATTATTGTTGAATCTCCTGATATTTCTATTATTTGTCCAAATACAGTTTTTACACGTGCTTTGTACACATAAGGCCCCATAGGCTGCGGCTCACCCTCATAAGTTCCATCCCAACCTTTATCGTTTACATCAGTAGTATTGTACAATACTCGTCCCCAATTGTTATAGACTGTAAAGTCAATTTCTTCAAATCCAGAACCTAAAATCATGAGGTAATCATTCACACCATCACCATTTGGAGAAAATGCAGCAGGAATTTTTGGCCCATGTGCAATGAACACCGATTGTTCCGAAGTGTCTCTACATCCAATGGCGTCAAAAACAATAAGCTGAACATTATACATACCGCCCATATCATAACTTGTAGAAGGGTCTATTAAATCAGAAGAATCACCATTGGCAAAATCCCAATCCCATTCAACTATTGGTGCATTTACAGAAAAGGCAGTTGAATTAAATGTAACAACTTCGTTAACTTTTGCTGGATTTGGGAAAAATGTAAATTGCGAAACAGGTGGAGGATAAATGGGTATGATGTAAGCAACAGTATCCATACAACCATATCCAGATGTAACTTCTAACGATACAGTGTAATTTCCTACCGAATCAAACGGATGAGTTGGATTTTGAAGAGTAGATGAATTGCCATCTCCAAAATTCCACAACCATGAATCTATTGTAGTACTGTCATCATGTGAACTATCAACAAAGACGGCTCCATAAATACAAGGCTCAGGAGACACAAAATCGGCAATAGGTAGTGCATGTACTTGAATTGGAATACTAGCAGAATCAGAGCAACCATTTTCTGAAACTATAGCTAGTGACACATCAAAAAATCCTGATCCACTAAATAAGTGTGATGGCGCACTGTTAGTGTATATCGAATCTTCGACATACCATGTCCAGTCAGTAATAGGATCTGGATATTCCGTTAAATCGACTAACTGTGTAGGGCTACCAAAACATGATAGTATTGTTCCCAAATCGGTCTGTGGACTTCTGAGGATTGTGACGGTTATCATTTCAGAATATGGTGCACATCCACCATTATCTAATGTTGTAAAAGTTAAATTCGCAAATCCTAAATCAGAGTCAATTAATCCAGTATGATAAGTAGTTGTTGCCCCGGTATCTGAAGGAGTGAAAAATCCATCTCCAATAGTTCCCCAATATCCGTTCCCAGTATTAGAATTTGAAACTAAATCAACCGATTCCAAAAAGCAAACAGTATCTGTAAAATTAAGATCAATTTGCGGAAGTGGCGAAAAGCTAACTACGAGCGTATCACTATCATCCTCACAACCATAAACATTAAAACTTGAAAGGATAAACTCCACACTTCCCGAAAGAACATCACTTTGAGTTGGATTATATACAGTATTGAGTAAATTTTGATTAACAATTGTCCCTGCACCATTAGCAGTCCAAATCGTTTGCGTAGAATTTAGCACTGTCCCTTCAATACTAATAAAGTTGTCATTTTCGCAAACTGAAAAATCTGCTAAAACTTCTACTTCAGGTGTTTCTATAAAGTCTATAAATACAGTATCCGTTTGAACAGGACAAAATGGGTTCATTGCTGTACTAAAAACAACAAAAGTTTGTCCATTATTTAATTCTGTGCTATTTGGCGTATAAGTTATGTCACTTGAGTCTGAATTTGGTGATATTACGCCGCCATTTCCTATCCATATTACACCTGCTGAATTCTGAGAAAAACCAGAGAGGTCAATACTTGCATTAGAAACACATTGAGCGGTATCAGCACCTCCATTAATAATCGGCTCGTGAAGTACTTCAACTACTTTTACAATGGTATCAGAGCAACCGTCGCTTGCGAATACCACCAACTGCACGTTATAAGTGCCTCCTTGATTATACTGATGAAAATTATTCTGCGATACTGACGTTGTTAAATCGTCAAAATTCCAATGCCACTGACTTAACCCGCTTGAGGCCGTAGATTGATCAGAAAATATAATTGTTGAAGCAGCACAGACAGTATCTTGAACTGAAAAATTTGCAGCAACATTTGACACATTCATCAATAAGCTGGAACTAGCAGAGCATGAAGAATTTGGATTAGCAGTTAAAGTCACGTTAAATGAACCAAATGAAGGGAAATTAAAGGTGGGTTGAGCAATTTGACTTGTATCAGCTGCAGATCCTGTCCCAAAAGCCCATAAAAAACTAGTTGCAGCTGAATTTGACAAATTTGTGAAATTTATTGATGGACCAGAACAGAGATTACTTGGCTGAAACTGCACATTTGGAATATCTACAACTTCCAATTGTTTTGCAATTGTATCTGTACACCCTTCTGGAGTATTTGTAATGAGCTTAATTTGATATGACCCAGAATTCGCAAAGGTTTGGCTAGGGTGCTGAATATTGGCAGTATTCAAAGTGCCAAAGCTCCATTCCCAACTATCAATGGCTGTGCTAATTGCCGAAGAATTATCCTGAAAAGAAATACTAGTGCCCTTACATACAGTATCAGGCATATTAAAATCTGCGCTAACATCAAACAAACCTACATTTTTGATAATTGTATCTGCGCATGCTGTCCCCTTTTGAGTAATCAAGGTTACTGGATAGATTCCGAATGTTGGAAAACTAAAATTCGGGCTCAACAAATCACTCGAATCAGATTCAATTCCAGTTCCAAAATTCCACCACAAACCTGTGGCATCTGTGGCTGATAAATTATTGAATTGAATAGTTTGAGAATTACAGGAAATCTCAGGTGAAAAATCAGCTGTAGGTGGGCTCTTTACAAAAATACTCGTCGTGACAGTATCAGAGCAACCATTATAAGATTCAACAATCATTTCTACCTGAAAGCTGCCAGCGGCTGAAAACTCATGAAACACAGTTAATCCTGAATCCAGAGCGTTACCATCAAAATCCCATGCCACGTACTTAATACTGTCGTTAGCGCTTGTTGAAGACGTACTCATCAAAGTTACCGTTTCGTTTAGACAAACTGTATCCGGTAAAACACTTGCTGCAGTAACCGTAGAAAGGGTCATTTCATAATAAGCAGTATCAGCACAAAGTGTTCCTTTCTGAGCCATTAATGTAACGTTATAGGTTCCATTATTTGGGTAAGTAAATAATGGTGATTCTAAAACACTTGTGTCCCCCGGGTTACCAGTTCCAAAATCCCACCAAAATCCGTTTGCACCTGCCCCACTTGCATTAATCATTTGAACAGAAAGTCCAGAACACACATCAATATCGCCAATGGCAGCATCTTTAAGCGGCGGGCAATCCAGTACATTATATTGAAAATCTCTTACAATTGTACCAATTTTTACTCCATTTCGGTACTCATCTACTTTCACAGCAACCAAAAACTGTCCAGTTAATTCTGGAGTACCTGTTAATAACCCCGTCGAACTTATGGATAAACCATTGCCACTAATGGGGTTGAGTGGGTTAGTTTCTGAGAAATTAGGTAGATATATTATATTATTAAACGTAATGTTGTCCGGAGGCGTCCCAGTTGAGCTAATTGTTGGCAGTAAACCGGCATATTGTGTATCAAACTCATTTTTTCCGTGATATGGTTTAATCAACTCGTATGTCAATGAATCACCGTCAGCGTCTGTTGCCGAAAAATCAAAATTTAAATCTTGATCCTTACAAACATATACTGGAGGATAAGCTGTAAAAACAGGACTTGAATTTGTGATGTATACATTATTGTCTGGAATATATGTGTGCAGTCCTTCACCATATTGCAAAGGCGAAAGAATATTAGCAACTGAAGCATTTCGACAACAATCTGTGTAAAACAAATGATAACCGTCTACTTGCGGAGGTAAATTGACTATTTTTGAATACACCCCGAGTTCAACACATACGCCCGGATTGAAAGCACAAGTATCTATTGACGGATCAAGGGTATCTCTTGCCAAGAGTGGCAAGCGGACCGAGCTTGGAGTTGGTAAAGTTCCATCACCTGCCCTAATTTCAACTTTTATTGAGGTTGAAAAATTAATACTAAAAGGACTACAGTCTTTGTACAGTCTAATAGACACAAGGTAACTTGAACCACCTAAATGCTCATAAAACATACTGCCTCCAATAATGTGGGTTGCATCTGCCCTGTATGCAGAAAATAATAGTAGAATAAAAAGAATAATCTTTCTCATGGACAAGTAACTTTTGCAAATGTATTATATTTTTTTCATCTATTAATAGAAGGTAAAAGAAATTAATCGATAAAAATCAGTCTTTTGTCGAATAATTTAGACAGTTAATCTATAAAATTCTTTATTTTTGCATTTTTAAAGAGATCTGTGATGTATAAATTCATTGTCATTGTTTTGTGCTTACTCAGTATTAGCGGCTTTGCCCAAGTCAACGAATCTTGGAATGTTCGCTTTTCTGGATCAGCCAACGGAATCGATCAGGCAGTTGATATGGTAATTGATGCCAGTGGAAATGCATACGTGACTGGCATTACCAACAATGGTAGCGATTTTGATGTGATCACAATAAAGTACAATGCTTCTGGTGTGCAACAATGGTCAAATACATACGGCGGTACAGGTTTAGACGAGCCAAAATCAATGACAATTGACAATTCGGGTAACATTATAGTTGTAGGGTCAAAATTTATTAGCGGCAGCGACTGGGATATTTTTACGCTTAAAATAGACGGAACAACTGGTGCGCAGTCGTGGGTGCAAACGTATGCAGGCTCAGCACTGTTTGATCTAGGTAATGACGTTGCTATTGATGCAGCTAACAATGTATATGTAGCAGGTACTTACTACCAAAGCTCAAGTAATCTAGACTATGTCCTATTAAAGTACAACACCTCAGGATCATTTCAATGGGATAATGTAGGTGGCTCAACTGTTAGAACTGATGAAGGTTTGCTAGTAGAAATAGATAATTCTGGAAACGCGATTCTCGGTGGCACTGCAGAATTCACCACCAATACCACGTATTTTGATTTTAGAATCATGAAAATTAACAGCCTTGGTGTAACAGTTTGGACATTGACTGAAGATTCGGGGTTTGGAAAACTAGACAAACCAAGAGCAATGATAGTTAACCCTTTAGGTGATATTTTTATTGGAGGAGGTGGATTTTCCAATGTTGTTAATTTGGAAGACATGTTACTAATGAAAATTTCTAATTCGGGGGTTCTTCAATGGAAGGATCTTCACAGTGGAAATGGTCAAGCCAACGACTTTATTTCAGCTTTAACTATTGATCCGAATGCTGGGACTATTTTTGCAACTGGTCGTGTTAAATCAAATTCAAGCGCTGAAGATTTTCACACTCGCGCATATTCAATTACGGGTGCTGAAGTGTGGGCAAGCACATTTTCGTCTTCAGGAAATAATTTTGATGCAGCTACCGACATTACTTTCAAAAGCAATTTTGTGTATGTGACTGGCTATACTTTTAAAGCAGGACAAGCAAGTAACTATACGACAATAAAATACGATTTGACAGGTGCCGAAAAATGGAGAACATCTTTCAATTATACCTCCAATCAAAATGACAGAGCCTACAAAGTGTCAGTTGACAATCAAGAAAATGTGTACATCACTGGTGCTAGCTATGGAGGATCAACAAGCAATACTGATATTGCTACTATTAAATACTGTCAGTTAGAAACTATTGCATCTCCTGATACAGCGATATGTATTGGAAATTCAGTATCTTTAGCAGCTTCAGCAACAGGTGGATTTAACTATATATGGTCTGTTATTAGCGGAACAGCAATTAGCCCCACAACGCTTTCATGTACAAATTGTCAGTCACCTACGGCCTCTCCTGACACTACCACAATTTATGCTGTTCGTTCTGAGAACGCTATTGGCTGTGTAGATTTTGATACTGTTACAATTGTAGTTAATAAAGCGGAAGCGCCTATCATCACAGCAACCCCTTCACTTTCATATTGCATAGGAGACTCAACTACTTTATCTGTCAACAACCAAACCTACGCTAGTTTTGTATGGAATAGCGGAGGATTTTCTTCTTCAACAACGGTAAACACAGCTGCTCAACACATTGTTACCGTTACGGATGTTAATGGATGCACAAATAAAGATACTGTTCATACAATTCACCACAATACACCTAGTGTTGATGCTGGCGCAGATCAAACCATTTGCGCTGGACAATCTGCTCAACTACAAGCCAGTGGAGCTTCAACATACTTATGGAATGCAAACAATGCTTTAAGTCAATATATCATCA
The DNA here is from genome assembly GCA_045110285.1 of Crocinitomicaceae bacterium. Classification (GTDB taxonomy): domain Bacteria; phylum Bacteroidota; class Bacteroidia; order Flavobacteriales_D; family Crocinitomicaceae; genus Putridiphycobacter. The sequence continues at coordinate 29,416 of JBGCGA010000050.1, forward strand.
GTAACCCTTTAGCAAACCCTAACAATAGCGAATCATTTTTTGTAACCGGTACCGATAATAATGGATGCACTGCCTCAGACACAATCAACATTACAGTGAATAGCTTACCAGTAGTTACTGCTTCTGGAGGAGGCACTATTTGCTTAGGCGACACGCTGCCCCTTCTGGCTTCGGGAGCAATTAATTACAGCTGGGATAATCCATCTTTTCTAGACAACTCAAATACCAGTAGCCCAGATGCTTTTCCAACTCAATCTACAACGTTTATAGTAACTGGAACGGATGCCAATAATTGCCAAGCACAGGCATCAACTTTAATCACTGTCAATCCATTACCTTTTATAAATGCAGGTGTAGACCAAACACTTTGCCTTGGCAATTCTGTTAATTTATCGGCAACGGGTGGATCAAATTACCAATGGAATTCCAGTCCTACGCTTAGCGACATATCCATTCCAAATCCTATTGCCAGTCCAGTGACCAATACTGAGTATATTGTTCAAGGCACAAATGCAAATGGATGCTCAAATACCGATACAGTTTTTGTTACAGTAAGCAGTTTACCAAATGTTGACGCTGGGTTAGACACTGTTGTTTGTTTATTTGAAAGTATAGAGTTAAATGCTTCAGGAGCAATAAGCTATCAATGGAACGCCAGTCCATCATTAACTGGAAACAACCTGAGTAATCCAATTGTCCAACCAATTACACCTACCACTTATACAGTAACAGGGACTGGTATAAATGGTTGTTCAGCAACAGACAATGTTTTGGTAACTATAAATAGCCTACCAAATATTGACGCAGGAAATGACTTATTTGTTTGTCAAGGTGATAGTACTCAACTCAATGTCACGGGCGGAATTACTTATATATGGAACTTTGACGTGACTCTCTCTGATTTAAACATTAGCAACCCATTTGCAAAACCAGTAGCTACTAGTACTTACAGTGTTACAGGAACGGATGCTAATGGATGTAAAAACACTGACAATGTGATAGTATCAATTAATCCATTGCCACTTATTTTTGCTGGAAATGATTTCTCTGTATGTGAGAATGAAACGGCGCAATTACAAGCCTCTGGTGGATTAAACTATGTTTGGGATAGCTCTACTTCACTTTCAATCACAAATATTTTCGACCCCCTTACCAATCCAATGCAAGCTTCTGAATGGTTTTATGTTACAGGATCAGATAATAACAATTGTGAAAACAGAGATAGCATTTTAGTTTCAGTTAATCCGCTTCCGCTCGCACCTATTTTAACAGATACTTTTCCTAACATAATATCATCTTACGTTTTTGGTAATAATTGGTATTTTAATGGCACTTTGGATGCGAGCTTAAATAATGACAGTATTGATTATGTTAACATAGGTAACTTAGGAATTTATTCAGCCACACATACTGATTTTAATGGATGTACTTCAGAATTTTCAAATGAAATAGAAATTAATAAATTAATATATGATGTTTCTGTTCCTGAACATAGCTACTCTTTCGTCAATTTTAATGTATATCCTAATCCAGTTAAAAATAGCAATTTGAATATTGAGTTATTTGAGGGGGCAGATAGAATAACGATTACTGATTTGTCGGGTCAATTAATTTATCAAGTATCTAAAATTAATCAAGGAATTCACCAAATCAATATGGAAAATTTTGAAAGTGGTTTATATATTGTTACAGTCCAAGCCAATTATTCTAGTAAAAGCTTAAAAGTAATTAAGCACTAATTACTTATCTCCTTTTTTTATAGACGCTAAACATCTCATTCCGTCAACAGCTGCAGACACTATTCCACCAGCATACCCCGCCCCTTCTGCACAAGGATACAATCCACTCACTTGTACATGCATCAATGTTTCTTTATCTCTTGGAATTCTCACAGGAGATGAAGTTCTTGATTCTGGTGCGTGCAAGACAGCAGAATTAGAAATAAAACCGGGCATTTTTTTATCGAATTCAATAAATGCTTGATGTAATTTATATGAAATGAAATCTGGCAATACGTCTTTTAAATTAACTGAAGACAAACCTGGAATATAAGATGACTTTGGAAGACTTGAAGAAACTGTACTAGTCATAAAGTCGGTTAATCTCTGTGCTGGGACTCTTTGCGTCCCACCTGCTGCTTCCCAACAAGCTTGTTCCACAGCTGTCTGAAAAGTAAGACAAATAAAAGGATCATTTTTATGATACCCCGGAATATGTTCAGGATTTACTTGGACCACAATTCCTGAATTAGCATAGGGATTATTGCGTTTTGACGGAGACCAGCCGTTAGTAACTACTTCATTTTGATCAGTTGAGCAAGGTGCAATAATTCCTCCCGGACACATACAGAAAGAAAACACTCCTGTCCCTTCCACTTGAGTCACCAAACTGTAAGAGGCGGGAGGCAAATTATCATTATTGTGTTGCCCGTGATACTGAATTTCATCAATAAAATGCTGACTATGCTCCACCCTCACACCCAATGCAAATGACTTTGCTTCTAATCTAATATTATTCTTATGGAGGATCTGATAGATATCACGCGCTGAGTGTCCAGTAGCGAGAACAAGATTTGAAACAGAAATTTTTTCTGAATTATTAAGCTCAATTCCAACTAAACGATTATTTGCCACTTCCACATTTGTTAGTTTGCTGTCAAAATGGACTTCTCCTCCATTGGCAATTATTGATTGGCGAATTGCTTCAATTATTTTTGGTAATTTGTTAGTACCAATATGGGGGTGAGCATCCACTAATATATCCGCGTCAGCCCCAAAATGAACGAGCCATTCCAATACTTTTTTTACATCACCTCGTTTTTTAGACCGTGTATATAGTTTCCCATCAGAGTAAGTACCAGCTCCGCCTTCCCCAAAACAATAATTTGACTCAGGATTAACAATTAATTCTTTATTGATTTTAGCTAAATCTCTTCTGCGATCTTTCACCTTTTTTCCACGTTCAAAAATAATTGGCTTGATTCCCGCTTCTATGGCTGCCAATGCAGCAAATAGCCCTGCTGGACCTGCACCAATAATATGAACACTATTAGAATTGGAGGCTGATTTCGGTGAAAAATAAGTGGATTGTTTTGGCAGCGGCTCTCCTATGTATAATTCATACCTTAACTGGTATACAATTTTCGACTTTCGTGCATCAATTGATCGCTTAATTAATTTCACACCATCAATCGCGTCCAATCTCATATTTGCCGCTTGGCAAATGGCCTTATCAATAAACCTTTGATCAGCTATTTTTTGGTATGGAATTCTTAAATCAATTGTTTTAACCATGATGAGCAAAGATAGAATGAATTTAGAAGATTTGATTTAAAAAAATATACTACTTTTGTTGCAAATTTTAAGGAAATATGTCGATAGCAGAATTATTTGAAGGTGGCGAAAGAAAGCAAGATAAAGGGCAATTTATGAACCTAGTTCTATTAGCAAATGCTGATGGACATTTGGATGATGTAGAAGTCACTCTACTTTATAAATTGGGGCGTCGAATTGGTTTAACATATACGCAGATTGGAACAATTATGGATGATCCTAAACAGTACAATGTTATTCCACCAGTTAATAAAGACGAACGCTTTGAAATGCTATTGGATTTAGTAAGAGTAATGGTCATAGACAATGAAATAGACCCACAAGAAATTAAGTTGATGGAAAATTTTGTAGTACAGCTAGGTTATAAATCATTAGAAGATTTGGACATTGAAAGTATCATTGCCTTGATTAAAAGAGGTGAGGATAATGACACAATTATCACAGAATTAGGTTAAATACAGGCATTTTTTAAAGTCATTTCCTCAATTGAAATGTCCTTCATTATTCTTGAGCCGCTTCAAATTGGTTCTTCTCTTGAAAGGAATTAGAGCTACTAGTTATGGAAATTTTTGCTCCCAAAACTGTAATGTCATCAGTTTGCTCCTTATCTCCTTGCCAATCAGATAAGATTGTTGAAAGCTCTGACTCTTGTTCCTTGAGCGTTAAATGACGCAAAGAGTACAAAAGTTCTCGAAACTTTCTTTTCATGAATTTCTTGTTTTTAGGTCCACCAAACTGATCCATATACCCATCTGAGTACAGATAAATAATATCGCCATCTTTTACCTCAATTTTGTGTTCAGTAAATGGCATCTTAACAGAAGAATAGCCAACATGTTGAGAATCTCCCTTGTATTCAAACAATTCATCTTTCCTAACAAGAATACAAGAATTTTTTGCACCAGAATAATGAAGTATGTTATCTCTTTCATTTAAGGCACAAAATGCGATATCCATACCTTCACGCACGGTTCTAGACTGACTTGACCTAAAAAATTTAATTAGTTTTTCTCTAACTAAATTAAGTGCATCAGCTGGTGAATTAACATGTTTATTTCCAAAAGAATCTTTCAGTAAACTACTGCATAATATGCTTAATATCCCTCCCGGAACCCCATGTCCTGTGCAATCACCTACAATAAAAACTTTATAGGAAAGACCTCTTTCCACTTGTATTGTATCAACAATATAAAAATCTCCACTTATTATACTTTTAGGGCGGCTTAAAACAAAGGAATCAGGTAAGATTTCATTAATCTCATCTTTTGTTGGTAAAGTAGAGTCCAAAATAATTTTGGAATATTGAATGCTTTCAGCTATCTCAACATTTTGCTTATCGATAATACTTTTAGCCAAAACGCTTTCGGTAATATCCCTACAAGTTCCTGAATTTTTGATGACAGCCCCCGAACGATCAAAAATCGGAAATGCGCATTCATTCAACCACAAAACTTTACTATCAATTACAATTCTGTAGTCAATATTATATGGATCGCCTTTACTTAGTCTTTCAAAAGCACTCATAACAATTTCCTTATCTTCTGGCAAAACGTACTCTTTCACGTATTTAGCTCCTCTGTAAAAATAATCTTCAGTTACCCCAAGTACTTTTGAGCAATTCGAACTCACATACTCATAACTATCAGTTGATAAATTATATAAAAAGAAAACATCATTGATAGTATCTGAAATTAATCTAAAATTTTTCTCACTTACTTCTAACTTTAATTCTGCAACTTTTCTCTCATTAATATTCCTCTGAATACCATTAAAGCCCACCACTTTATTAGTCTCTACATTATCATAAACCAGTCTAACATTTTGACCAACCCACTTTTTTTCACCTGATTTAGATATTATCTTAAACTCTAGATATGACTCTGCAACTTTGTCCTTAATTTGTTTTTCATACTGCCTACTAACCATATCTACATGCTCATTAGCAACAATATTCGATACATTCATACCTATCAACTCTTCAATGGTCCTATCAAATAACCCAATTGCAGCTTCATTAACATAACTAATAACTCCATTTATATCAGTAGTAAAAATGATATCGCTTGCATTTTTAACAATATGTTGAAACTGATCTTCTAATTGCTTTTGTTTGGAAATATTTCTTGAAACACCCATTACCCCAATTTTCTTACCGTTCAAATCAAAAACTAAATTGGCAGATAGGTAGCTGTAAAAAAAGGTTCCGTTTTTATGTCTATTAGAAATTTCACCTGAAAAACTACCGGTTTTTAAGATAGATGACTGCACTCTATTCATGTCTTTTACTGAACCATAAAGTGTGTTAATACTTCTACCCAGCAGCTCTTTCCTTGTGTATCCAAACATATTTTCTGTAGCCGAGTTCAATTCAATAATTCTTCCCGAAAAGTCGCATGACATTACGGAATCAATTGAACTATTTAAAAATAGTTGATTTTGGTTTTGCAAATTAAGCATCATTTTTTTTGCGCGAAAACTTTTTATACTAACTAACGACAGCACAACACATGTTATACATGCAAAACCAATAAACAGGTATAAACTTGTCCAGTACTTTGCCAATGATTGTGATAATGAAGAAAGTTCAACTCTTTTTTTCATTACTAGATTTTTACACAAAAAATCTAATTCAACCGCTTTAGAATAAAGTTCACTTCGCGAAGTTACTGTTTCTATGTCCCCTACTAGTTTTTCAATTAAAACGATATAACTGTCATCTGATTTTGCTAACAACTCTCTTATGTTTGTTTTAAAAGTGTCTGAATTCATTTCTTGATCGGAAGCCAAAAATTTAAATGTTGTGCTTTCTATTTGAGAAAGGACACCTATAGACTGTACATTATTTTCAATTTTATCTCGAGCTGAATCAACTTTTACAATAAGTGTGGTACTTGTAATTATAAATATTAAAGCAATACATGACAGAGCAATTGGAAGAAACAAATCCTTTTTTGGAGCCTTTATCTTAATCATAAATTAATAGTTATTTTATGAAGCAACTAATTCACATAAGCACCCAAATCAGGGCGAAAAACTAACTAATCTTTAAAGTGAATATGGACTAAAATAACTAAATACATGCACTAATTATTATTTTTCTTAAAAAAAAACTCTAAATATTGAGAGCCTAAATTAGTTACTCAGCATTTTAAAATTTTTGAAAATAATTTTTAGATCTGTCCACACGGTATGATTTTTAGCATAAATTAAATTCATCCTAGCAATGACCTCTGCTGTTTCATTTGGCTTTAACAATATGGCTGTAGCAGGCAAAATTCCTTGCTTAATTTTTGGCAATTTTAAACTCCCTGTGTGATTGACCTGCGCATAACCTACAAAGGAAGTTTTGCCAAATAGTACTTGCAACATGTTCTTGATAAACGTACCTTTTGACTTAAAAAACCATAGAAGTAACGGACTTAGTAATAAAAACAAAAACGACAGAGCGATATCAACCATTCTTTTGTTACGAACATTAGCTGGTTTATCAATCTGATTGATGTCCATCATATACAAATCATCCTTAGCATCAATACTGCTGCTTCCGATAACGTAAGCTGATTCTGGCTGCGAAATTTTAAAATCAAGAGATTTAGAATCCAAATGAAGCATTTGATTGATGATGGATTCTGCGGACATGTTTTTTGCACAAAAAATGACCTCATTAATGTGATGAATATCTATCACTTGTTTTAACTGATTAAATGTACCAACATAATTTTCAGTCGGTTTCTGCTCGGTAGGTGACAAAAATAAAATTGATTTAACAATTGTATTTGATTGCAGAAGGATAGATCTTACTCGCTCTGTTTCTTCTTCATCTCCAACAATCACCATATTACTTTGATTCTTCCCGCCTATCCTGAACCTATCTCCTCCTACTAAATGAAGAATCCCTCGACTAACCAAATAATAAACAACTGTAAATAAGCCTCCTAACAAAATAATTAGCCGTGAAAATTGAAAATCTTTTGAAAGCAGTGCATATACTGCAAGAATAATTCCGGTGCCAATTAGACCACCAACAATGTTCTTTATTAGTTTCACAGGCTTATCATACCCACCAGAAAACAGCTGACTAAGCAGCCAAACTAGTCCATAAATTGGAATACTGTAGTTAATGATTGCACTAGGAAACTTCATATCATTTAATACTTGATAATAGTGTGTGATTAAAAATAACCCCATCAGTAAAATGCTAAGATCCAGTACTGGTAATAATAACCGTTTTATTAAACGAGACAGAATTGCAAGACCTGCCCTAAAATAAATCGCAATATTGATAAGAAATGAAAATAGTTTTGCGTTTTTTTGAGAAAAGTGCTTTTTCGCAAAAATAATCATGGCATTATAAAACACAAAAACATAATTAACACTACTCTTTTTAGTGCTTTCACCCTTATAGTGAATAATTCTTGTTTTAGGGTAATAGTAGTTTTTGTAACCTCCTAATATCAGTCTATAGCTTAAATCAATATCTTCACCATACATAAAAAAAGTTTCATCTAATAAACCAATCTTATCTAAAGCCTTTTTTCTCATCAGCATAAAAGCACCAGATAAAACTTCAACATTATGTATTTCGTCTTTGCTTAAATATGATAAATGGTATTTTCCGAAGCGTTTTGATTTGGGGAACAGGCGAGACAAGCCAAATATTTTATAAAAAGCCACTGCCGGTGTTGGCAAGCCCCTTTTCGATTCTGGCAGAAATTCACCTTTACCATCTATCATTTTTACACCAAGTCCTCCTGCATCTGGATGCTCATCCATAAATTGAACGACTTGTTGAAAAGTATCTTCTTCAACCACCGTATCTGGGTTTAAGAGTAAAACATACTCTCCTTTTGCTAATTTCATAGCCTGATTGTTGGCTACAGAAAATCCAGGATTATCTTTATTTGCAATTAAATGAACTTGTGGAAATTTATCTTTCACCATTTCCACAGAGCCGTCAATAGAGTTATTATCAACAACAAATACCTCTCCCGACACTTTTTCAAGCGCTTTATAGGTTGAATTTAAACATTGCTCGAGAAAATAAGCAACATTATAATTTACTATGACAACGGTTATTTTCAAACGGAATTATTTGAGACAAATATAGGTTTTAAAATGAAAAAAGGGACGATCTAGTCGTCCCCTCACAATTCGAATATGTAATAATCTATTTTACCAACATCCAAGTCCTTGTTTTCAATAAAGGCTCAGCTTGTTTATATTTTAATTCTTTCTCTTCACCCGACTGAAAGTGACGAATTTTAACTTTTTCGTTTCTTCCAATCTTTTGCTCAGTTACAACTGGCTTACGTTTTGGTGGTTGAGCTGGGTTACCTGACCTAGCACTAGCTTCAGAATAGCCTTCACTTCCAGAAAATTCAGGAGCTGGGGTACTAGAAACTGTGCCTTGGTCAAATGCGTGACCTACTTCTTCAAAGTCCACTACCTCAGTTTGACGAGGATCTTGTGCAGCATCTTTTGGCAAATCAGCTCTCACTAAAAAGGAGATGACTTCTTTACTCATTTTACCAGTCATTTGCGTAAACAAATCAAAAGCCTCCTTTTTATAAATCACTAAAGGATCTTTTTGTTCAATGGATGCATGTTGAACAGATGTTCGTAAATCATCCATTTTTCTCAAATGCTCTTTCCATTCATTATCAATAAAGCCAAGGGTAATCATTTTTTCGATCTGACGCTTTAAAATTTTCCCTTCTGATTGCACACCTTCTTCTAACGGCACCACTACATTCATTGTTTTCTCCTGATCAGAGATAGGAAATGCCATGTTCTTGTATTTATCTCCTTCGTTTTTGAAAACTTGTGACAAAACAGGCTTCGCTTGCTCAATCAGTTTGTTCGATTTAGCATCATACGCTTCAATAGTTTTATCGTACAATAAATCAATTAAATCACTTGGATTAGTACTTGCAAAATCTGCCTCAGAAACGGGTGAATCAATTCTTAAAAACCGAGCCACCTCAAATTCAAAATTGCTGTAGTTTTTCTTCGGAAAATTATCATTTACAATGTCTTCAATCACATCATAAAACATATTTGACACGTCTAATCCAATTCTATCTCCTAATAAAGCATTTTTTCGACGACGGTAAATGGCATTCCTTTGCGCATTCATCACATCATCATACTCTAATAATCGTTTACGAGTACCAAAGTTATTTTCTTCTACCTTCTTTTGCGCTCTTTCAATCGACTTAGATATCATTCCGTGTTGAATCACTTCTCCTTCTTTATAGCCCATTCGGTCCATAATTTTTGCAATTCTTTCCGATCCGAATTTACGCATCAAACTATCTTCTAGTGATACAAAGAACTGAGAAGATCCGGGATCACCTTGACGACCTGCACGACCTCTTAATTGTCTGTCAACTCGACGTGAATCATGACGTTCAGTTCCGACAATAGCTAAACCGCCTGCAGCTTTAACTTCGTCGCTCAATTTAATATCGGTACCCCTACCCGCCATGTTTGTGGCAATAGTAACTTTACCTGCATTACCAGCTTCCGCCACAATTTCTGCTTCTTGTTGGTGATACTTTGCATTCAAAACACTGTGCTGAATCTTACGCATGGATAACATCCTACTTAATAATTCAGAAAATTCAACTGTTGTTGTACCAACCAAAACTGGTCGGCCATCTTTTACAATTTTGTCTATTTCGTCGATAACTGCATTGAATTTTTCACGAGTGGTTTTGTACACCATGTCATCCTGATCTTTTCTAGCTATTGGACGATTAGTTGGAATAATAACAACATCTAATTTATAGATGTCCCATAACTCTTGTGCTTCAGTTTCTGCTGTACCTGTCATTCCTGACAGTTTATGGTACATTCTAAAAAAGTTCTGTAATGTTACAGTAGCATATGTTTGAGTTGCCGCTTCAATTTTGACATTTTCTTTTGCCTCCAATGCTTGGTGTAACCCATCTGAAAAACGACGGCCTTCCATCATACGACCTGTAGACTCATCTACAATCATTACTTTCCCATTCATCACCACATATTCATCTCCTTTACCAAATAAAGTATAGGCTTTTAGTAATTGGTTAATGCTGTGAATTCTTTCAGACTTTATGGTATAATCCTTAATTAAAGACTCTTTTTTAACTAATTCTTTATCTTTTGCTAAACCTTCATTTTCAATAGCATCTAGCGCAATTGATAAATCTGGTAAAATATAATAGTTTTCACTTTCTCCCTTGGATAGTAAGTCGATACCTTTATCAGTTAATTCAATAGAATTTTGTTTTTCACTAATGGTAAAGTATAATTCTTTATCAATTTTAGGCATTTCCTTTTCACGATCTTGCAAATAGAAATTTTCTGTTTTCTGAAGTTGTGCTCTAATGCCTGGCTCACTTAAATATTTGATTAGTGCCGTATTCTTAGGTAAACCTCTGAAGGTTCTTAACAAAGCAATTCCGCCTTCTTCTATTTCTTCTTTGGTTGCAGTGCCGTCCTCAATTCCTTTTAGTTTTTGTTTGGCTTCAATTAGTAATTCGTTCACTAATTTCCTTTGAACCTGAACAATTTGCTCAACTTTAGGCTTTAAGGCTTGGTATTCTTGTTTATCTCCGCCAGCTGTAGGACCAGAGATAATTAGCGGTGTTCGAGCATCATCTATCAATACTGAATCTACCTCATCAACTATTGCGTAATGGCTTTTATGTTGCACAATCGATTCTGCATCCGAAGTCATATTATCACGTAAGTAATCGAATCCAAATTCATTATTAGTACCAAAAGTAATATCAGCTCTATACGCTTCTTTCCTTTGCTCCGAATTTGGTTGATGCTTATCAATACAATCAACAGATAGTCCGTGAAATTCATATAATGGTCCCATCCACTCACTATCTCTTTTCGCTAAGTAATCATTTACTGTTACCAAATGGACGCCTTTTCCCGCCAATGCATTCAAATATACTGGAAGAGTGGCCACCAAAGTTTTACCTTCACCAGTTTGCATTTCGGCAACGTTTCCTTTGTGCAATACTGCTCCACCATATAACTGCACATCATAATGAACCATATTCCAGGTAATTGGAGTCCCAGCCGCATCCCAAGACATATTCCAAATGGCTTTATCACCATTGATTGATATGTGACCTTTTTTGTTGGCTAACTCTTTATCAAATTCTTGAGCAGTTACTTCCAAACTGTCGTTTTCTGCAAATCGGCGCGCTGTTTCTTTCACTACAGCAAATGCCTCGGGAAGAATCTCTTCAAGTATCTCTTCTATTTTCTCATCAACATCTAAAGCAAGTTTGTCCACCTCGTTGAAAATGGCATCTTTTTCATGAAAGTCCATAGCCGGGCTATCTTCTACTTTTTGCTTTAAGCTTGATATTTCATCTTCAGTGGCCTTGGTATATTCATTTATTCTTGACTTAAATTCAGTAGTTTTCGCTCTTAACTCATCATTTGTTAGTCCACTTAACTTCGCAAATTCCTTATTTACTTTGTCTATATATGGTCTGAAAATTTTTTCATCCTTTTTTTCTTTACTTCCTAGAATTTTCTTGAATATGGTGAGCATTGTATAGTATATTTTAAGTCGCTAAAATTAATCAGTTAAATTAACATAGCAAGTATTTTAGGCTAAGTTCGTAGCTATAATTGTTCCAATTGCAAAACTATGACAAGTTGACTGAAAAACAAGTCTGTTTTAATGAAAATTAGGTTGTATTTTGCCAGAAACTGTGAATAGTTAATATTCTGTTAATAGTTTTATTTAATGAAGTGTTAAATGACTACTATATTTGTCCTTTGTTGGAAAAGCGAGACTAAATATTAAGCAAAGCTTTCTCTTCGTCCAAAAAATAGAACAATTATAAAAAGGAAAAAATGAAATTTTTTATTGACACAGCTAATTTGGCTGAAATTAAAGAAGCAAATGATTTAGGGATTCTAGATGGTGTTACCACTAACCCTTCATTAATGGCTAAAGAGGGGATTACGGGAAAAGAAAATATTTTGAAACACTATGTTGACATTTGTAATATTGTAGATGGACCTGTTAGTGCCGAAGTGATTTCAACTGACTACCAAGGAATGGTGACTGAAGGGGAAGCTTTAGCCAAATTACACAAGAATATTGTTGTAAAAATTCCAATGATTAAAGATGGAATTAAAGCGATAAAATATTTTTCTGATAAAGGAATCAAAACCAATTGTACATTAGTATTTTCTGCAGGTCAAGCATTACTAGCGGCAAAAGCAGGTGCTACTTATTTATCACCTTTTATTGGCAGATTGGATGACATTTCAACTAACGGACTTGACTTAATTTCTCAAATAAGAGAAATTTACGACAATTATATGTTTGAAACTCAAATATTGGCAGCATCAGTGAGACATACAATGCACATTATTAATTGTGCTGAAATTGGTTCAGATGTAATGACTGGTCCTTTAAGTGCAATTATGGGCTTATTAAAACACCCCTTAACAGATAGTGGCCTAGAAAAGTTCTTAGCAGATTACGCAAAAGGAAATAACTAGACTAAAAATTACTTGGTTTTAGATGAATATCATCTAGAATTGATTTATCAAAATAGCTGCTCCGGACTAGAGTAGCTATTTTTTTGTCTTAAAAAATGTAAAATTATATTTAATTTAGACGTCAATATAGAGATAACTTAGCATTTGTTAAAAAATACAAGAATTCAATGTTAGAGGAATATTTTAAAAAATTCAGAAACCAGATTATTGGTATCGATCACACGATTGAAACCCCATTTGGCACAAAAAAAATTGTTTATGCAGATTGGACTGCCAGTGGCAGAACCTATCGGCCGATCGAGGAAAAAATGATGAATTCGGTTTTACCTTTGGTTGCCAATACGCACACCGAAACAACAGCCACAGGAAAAGCAATGACAAATGCTTATCAAACAGCAAAAGACATTGTTAAAAACCACGTAAATGCAAACAAAAATGATGTTTTACTGTTTACAGGAACTGGAATGACAGGTGCTATTAGCAAACTGCAGAGAATTCTTGGCTTAAAATACCCCGAAAACCCAAATAAATACATGTCTAATTGTGCTGAGCGTGATAAAAATGATGCGACCATTCCTGTTGTTTTCATCACACATATGGAACACCATTCAAATCACACAAGTTGGTTAGAAACCATAGCTAAAGTTGAAATAATTGGACACACAGATACTGGAGAAGTAGATTTAGATGACCTCAAGAAAAGACTGGCTGCTAACAAACATAAAACCTTAAAAATTGCTTCTGTCATAGCCTGTAGCAATGTCACTGGAAGAAAAAATGACTACCATAGCATTGCTAAAATAATGCATCAAAATAGTGGATTCTGTTTTGTCGATTTTGCTTGCAGTGGACCTTATGAAAATATCGATATGCATCCGAGTGACAATGAAGCCAGTTTGGATGCCGTTTTTTTGTCGCCTCATAAATTTTTAGGAGGACCAGGAACAGCTGGTGTTGTCGTATTTAACAGAGCATTATACACTTGCGAAATTCCAGATCAGCCCGGAGGAGGAACCGTAACATTCACTAACCCGTGGGGCGGAAGGTTTTATATCGAAGACATTGAAAGTAGAGAAGATGGCGGGACACCTGGCTTTTTGCAAGGAATTAAAACTGCCATGGCTATTAAGCTAAAGGAGGAAATGGGTGTTGAAAAAATCATGGCCAGAGAACACGAAATAAACCAACAATTATTTGAAGGTTTCGACAGTATTCCGGAGGTCACCGTTTTGGAACCAAATCAAAAAGACAGATTAGGTGTTTTTTCCTTTGTAGTAGAAAATATTCATTACAATTTAATGGTGCGATTACTAAATGATTTATTTGGCATTCAAACTCGCGGCGGATGCGCCTGCGCTGGAACCTATGGACATATTTTACTCAATTTTTCTCAGTCCGTTTCAGAAGAAATTAATTGCACACTTCAACAAGGAGATAATACATCTCGGCCAGGTTGGGTCAGACTATCAATACATCCGACTACTTCCAGTGAGGAGGTTAATTCTTTAATTGCGGCAATTAAACATATTGTAGACCATATTTCTGAATTGAAACCTTTGTATGAGTACGATAAATCTATAAATGATTTCATTTACAATGGCTTAAAAGCCTATAGGGATATCGATATCAGTTCATGGTTTGAACCGGCAAGGCATCAGAGTGAACAATTAGTGAGAAAAAAAGAAAAATCGCTGTCACCTTTAGGTTCAATTTTTCGTTATATTACAAACCGAACAAAAATTCAGTCATGATTAAAACATTTAAAAGTCTAATTTTAACCACTGTACTTCTGATTTCAAGCACTCAACTGTTTGCTACCCACGTCGCTGGTGGAAATATTGCTTACCGTTGTACAGGTATACCAAATCAATTTATTATAACTCTAACAGCATATAGAGATTGTGATGCTTTTGCTAACCTGGGAAATACGGCAAGTATATCCATCAGCAATGATTGTGGTTTTAACACCCCTACAAACCTTATCGTTAACAGAATAGAAATAACAGAAGTGTCTCAAATTTGTACAGCGGAATTACCGAATACAAGTTGTGATGGTACAGGTGCCTTAGAAGGAATGGAAAAACAAGTGTTTACTGGTATAATTACTCTACCAGATACTTGTGATTCTTGGACGTTTAGCTGGAGTGCATGTAACAGAAATGCAGTAACCAACCTTGCTAATAGTGATGGTGAATGTTTTTATATAGAAACAACATTAAACAGTGGAACACAGGCCTGTAATAATTCACCAACCATTAATGCTCAACCAATCCCTTATGTATGCTCTGGTCAGCAAGTAACATATGATTACGGCATTTTGGAACCAGACGGAGATTCATTGACTTTTGAGTTTGTTGACCCGCTCGACAATGCAACAACAACAATAGCGTTTAACCCTCCATATACAACTGCTCAGCCAATTCCTGGAATTGCCATTGATTTAAACACTGGACAGATTACATTCAACACCACTTTAACTGGAAACTTTGTGGTAGCCGTGCTAATTAAAGAATATAACCAATGTGATGAGTTAGTAGGTACCATGATTCATGATATCCAGTTCGTAATAGAAGTTTGTACAAACCAAGTACCACAAGTCGTAACTACTCCATCAGTCATTACAAATTTTAACAATTTTGGAACTAATGCACAGTTGGTTGGCGACAATCAAATCAAATTATGTACAGGTGATCAGTTCTGTTTCAATATCAGTTTTGATGATGTTGATCCAAATACTCAGGTTCTTTTATCTTCAAATGTTGATGCATTCCTACCTGGAGCAACATTCAATACTGTCCCTGGAAATCCAGCAACTGCTACCATTTGTTGGACATATACGCAAGGTTATACTGGTTCGGTAATCTCAGTAAACGCAACAGATGATGCTTGCCCAGTGCCTGGATTTGCAAACTATGTGATTGATTTGGATGTACCACCTGCAGTTTTCCCTGGAGAAGATTCAACTTTCTTCTTGTGTGGAGATGAGGGAGTGATTAATTTATTTGATTATTTAGGAGGATTTTTTCAAATAAATGGAGAATGGCAAGCACCAAACGGAGATTCAATTTCAAACTTTCAGTCAGTAGATAACATGACATCAGGTGTCTACACGTATATAGTTTTTCCTGACTCTGCAGCGGCTGCTGATTGCGGTGTTGCTCCAAACCCATGTGTGGAAGCGGATTCATCAGAATTAACCATTACAATTGGTAATCTTGATGTATTTTTTGATGATGCCAATGTAATAAATGAATCATGTACAGATATGTTTGATGGACAAGCATCAATTGGTCCAGTAACTGGAAATCTTGGACCATTTTCTGTTGTTTGGACCTCTCCATATAGCGGAGTTCATTTTGACACAATCGTCAATGCAGGAGGATCTTCTTCTGTTTTTGATTTATACCAAGATGAGACAGGCGCTAATCCTTGGTTAGTGACAGTTACGGATCAAAATGGCTGTAGTTGGTCTAAAACTTTCCAAATTTTAGAAGGTGCTATGAATATTGTACCAACAATTGGTCAACCGACTTGTTTCGGACAAGCAACCGGTTCATTAATTGTAAATAATGTTGTTGCTGGACAAGCAGTAGCTACGGACTTTTTTATAACTAATATTGATGGTGACACTTTGAATGAGTCACCAACCAACCCTGGTAGTTACTTTAACTTAATTAATAATGTAAATGCAGGAACTTATATTGTGTACGCAACTGATGACTTTGGATGCGAAAGCGCAAACCAATTCCAAATTACAGAACCACATCCAGGTCCTATATCAGTTGCACTTAACTTATTCCACCCTGATTGTCATCAGACTCCGGAAGGTGTAATTACAGTGCTAGATGCATTCAATACTGATTCTGATATTGATGATATTTTCTTTGCTTGGTCGCCAATACCTCCTGGAAATTCAACAGCAACAATAACTGGTAAAACAACTTTGGTTAATTGTTTACCTGGAACATACACATTAGTCATAAATGATGAAGCAGGTTGTACGAATGATACAGTTATCACAATTCTTGACAGAGTTCCACTAGCAGCAAATGTTAATGTATTTTCTAACACGTATTGCAGAACTGCAAGCTTCCAAAGTGGAAATGGTGTAGTTGTAGCAGAAACAGCTGTTGATTCTGCTGGTACAGGTTCAGTTGACTACAGATGGAAACATCTTGTTTCAGGTGCAGAATCTAAAAACAGTACTTTTGTGGTAAGGGAACCAGGCAATTTAGAATTAACTATTTTTGATGCCTTTGGTTGTTCTTATGTAGATACAATTTATGTTGATTCTATAAATCCTGTAGCTGACTTCCTTTTAACGTCTCCAGGCTTTTTTGTGGATGGCATTTATGAAGGAGAAGAAGAGTTAAAAATTAAGTTAGAAAACCTTTCTACAGGTTTTTCACAAGAAAATAACCCTAACTCAGACACCATTTTTGAAATCAACTTTAATCACCAAAATGTAGGTGGGCAAGGAAACTGGTTCTTTAGTTTTGACTATGATGAAAAACCTGACACTGCATACAATGCGGTAAACATTAACGAAACAACTACTTATGAAGTTTGTTTAGTTGCGAAGAACTTTAACGATTGTAGAGATACGATCTGCAAAGATGTAATTGTACACAAAAAACCGGAATTAATTATTCCGAATGTGTTTACACCTGGTTCAGAGCCAAACATCAACTTTTATTTTCCAGGAGCAGGTTATCCTGAATTTCAGGCAACAGTATTTAACAGATATGGCGTTCCAGTATTTGAATTCACTAGCATCACCGATCAATGGGATGGTACACATTACAAAACAGGAAAACCATGTGTAGACGGAGTTTATAGCATTACATACAAAGGGAGTACTTCAAATGGATCCGTAACTGAAGGAAATGGCCAAGTTCATTTGATTAGACATAAACCTTGATAAGGATCAAGAATTTTAAAGGTAAAAAGGAGCATTTAAAAAATGCTCCTTTTTTTCGCACTAGATTTTGTATGGTCAAAATTGAAGCTAAGATTAATTTCTAAAAAAAAGTTAATACGCTTGTCACTTTTAATTATAATAATTCGTTTATATATTACAATCCGAATAAAAAAATTATGGTAAAGCATCTTAAAAATCTATTTCTGACAGCAGCATTAGTATTGGCAGGCTCGTCACTTTTCGCTTCGCACGTAGCAGGTGGAAATATAACCTATCAATGTACTGGAATTCCAAACCAGTTTATTGTCACTTTAACTGCGTATAAAGATTGTAGTACAAACTTTACAAGCCAAACTGAAGTGATTGGTTTGTCTAATGATTGTGGCGTTGATTCTTCAATTATTGCAACATTGCAGTTTACTGAGGAAGTTTCACAAATCTGTATTGCTGATTTACCAAATACAACCTGTGATGGAACTGGACAGTATACAGGAGTTGAAGTTGAGATATACACCGCACTAATTACTCTACCTGGACTGTGTGACGCCTGGACCTTTAGCTGGCAGAAATGTAATAGAAATGCAGTAGAAAACCTTTCTAATAGTACTAGCACATGTTTTTATATTGAAACTGAATTATATTCAGTAACTCAGGCTTGTAATAATTCACCGACCATTAATGCACAACCTATTCCATACGTATGTGCGGGACAACAAGTAACTTACAATTTTGGGATTCAGGAACCTGATGGAGATTCATTAACTTTTGAATTTGTAAATGCTTTAACAGCTGGTGGAGCAACGATTGGTTACGATTTTCCGTATTCTGATAGTTTGCCAATTCCTGGAATTGCAATTGACTTAAACACTGGAGAAATTACTTTTAACTATACTATTACAGGAAATTTTGTTGTTGCTGTGTTAATCAAAGAATACAACCAATGTGATGAATTGGTTGGAACCATGATTCAT
This sequence comes from Crocinitomicaceae bacterium, assembly GCA_045110285.1. Lineage (GTDB taxonomy): Bacteria > Bacteroidota > Bacteroidia > Flavobacteriales_D > Crocinitomicaceae > Putridiphycobacter. Next base: position 48,168 of record JBGCGA010000050.1, read on the forward strand.
GACATTCAATTTGTCATTGAAACGTGTTCTAACCAGGTACCTCAGGTTGTTACCACTCCTTCAGTGATTACAAACTTTAACAATTTCGGAACAAATGCACAATTAATTGGCGACAATCAAATCAAACTATGTACAGGAGATCAGTTTTGTTTTAATATTAGTTTTGATGATGTTGACCCAAATACTCAGGTTCTGCTGTCCTCAAATGTTCAATCGTTTTTACCTGGAGCTACTTTCAACACAGTGCCGGGCAATCCAGCAACCGCAACCATATGTTGGTCATACACTCAAGGATATACTGGTTCTGTAATTTCAATCAATGCTTCTGATGACGCTTGTCCAGTTCCTGGGTTTGCAAACTATGTAGTAGATTTAGATGTTCCACCTGCGGTATTCCCGGGAGAAGATTCGACTTTCTTTTTATGTGGAGATGAAGGTGTCATTAATTTATTTGATTACTTAGGTGGATTTTTCCAAATTGATGGAGAATGGCAAGCACCAAATGGAGATTCAATTTCTAACTTCCAGTCAGTTGACAATATGACCTCTGGTGTGTATACTTATATCGTTTATCCTGACTCGGCTGCTGCTGCTGATTGTGGTGTCGCTCCAAACCCATGTGTTGAATCTGACTCTTCCGAACTAACCATTACAATTGGAAACCTTGATGTGTTTTTTGATGATGACAATGTGATAAATGAATCATGTACTGATATGTTTGACGGACAGGCCTCAATAGGACCAGTAACGGGAAATTTAGGTCCCTTCACTGTTGAATGGATTTCACCATATAACGGCGCACATTTCGATACAATAGTGAATGCCGGTGGAACTTCTTCAGTTTTTGATTTATATCAAGACGAAACAGGAGCAAATCCATGGTCAGTAGTAGTTACAGATCAAAACGGTTGTACATGGACTCAAACTTTCCAAATACTGGAAGGTGCTATGAATATTGTAGAAACCGTTGGTCAACCAACTTGTTTTGGACAAGCCACCGGATCATTAATTGTAAATAATGTTGTTTCTGGACAAGCTATTCCTACAGTTTTTTACATTACAAATATTGATGGAGATACATTAAATGAATCACCAACAAGCCCAGGAAATTTCTTAAACCTCATTAATAATGTAAATGCGGGAACATATATTGTATATGCAACTGATGATTTTGGGTGTGAAAGCGCAAACCAATTTCAAATTACAGAACCACACCCTGGTCCGATTTCAGTAGCACTTAGTTTATTTCACCCTGATTGTCATCAAACTGCTGAAGGAATAATTAATGTGATTGATGCCTTTAATACTGATTCTGATATTGATGATATCTTTTTTGCATGGTCACCTGTTCCTCCTGGAAATTCAACAGCAACTGTAACTGGTAAAACAACTTTGGTGAATTGTTTGCCAGGCACATATACTTTAGTTATTAATGATGAAGCTGGTTGCACAAACGACACTGTCATCACCATAAACGACAGAGTGCCATTGGCCGGAAACATTAATGTATTTTCTAACACCTATTGTAGAACGGCAGGATTCCAGAGTGGAAACGGTGTAATTATTGCAGAAACAGCTGTAGATTCTGCTGGAACAGGTTCAGTAACTTACCAGTGGAGACAAGTAGGAACAGATATCATTACTAATAATAGTACGTATGTTGTGAGAGAGCCGGGCGATTATGAAATGACAATTCGAGATGCATTCGATTGTACTTATATTGACACCATTTATGTGGATTCTATAAATCCAGTTGCTGATTTCCTATTAACTTCTCCAGGATTTTTTATTGATGGAATTTATGAAGGCGAAGAAGAATTAAAAATTAAATTAGAAAATTTATCAACCGGGTTTTCTCAAGAGAATAATCCTAATTCTGACACTATTTTTGAAATCAACTTTAATCAAACAAATGTTGACGGGCAAGGCAATTGGTTCTTTAGTTTTGATTATGATGAAAAGCCTGACACATCCTACATGGCAGTTAATGTTAATGAAACCACAACTTATCAGGTATGCTTAGTGGCGAAAAATTTTAACGATTGTAGAGATACAATATGTAAAGATGTGATTGTACACAAAATACCGGAGCTAATTGTTCCAAACGTATTTACTCCAGGTTCAGAACCAAACAATACTTTTTATTTTCCTGGTGCGGGATATCCAGAATTTGAAGCTACAGTATTTAATAGATATGGCGTTCCAGTATTTGAATTCACGAGTATAACCGATCAATGGGATGGTACACATTACAAAACAGGAAAACCATGTGTTGACGGAGTTTATAGTGTGACCTATAAAGCTGAAACATCAAAAGGCACTGTTAATGAAGGAAATGGTCAAGTGCATTTAATACGTCATAAGCCTTGATAGCTTAAAATAATGTTAAACAAAAAAGGAGCATTTAAAAAATGCTCCTTTTTTATTTTTATTACTTTTTTTAAGCAACAGCCACTTCCTTTATCGCAGTCATGATTAATTGCGCTAAGTCACCTGCTTTAGATTTATTCTTACTTTCAGAGTATATTCTAATAATTGGTTCAGTATTACTCTTTCGTAGATGAACCCACTCTCCCCCTTCAAAATATATTTTCACACCATCCTGCAAATCTACTTCGTGAGAAGCATACTGGCCTGCCACTGCGCTAAGAATTGCATCAACATCCATTGATGGCTCTAATTGAATTTTATTTTTAGAAATATAATAATTAGGGTATTCTTGACGCAATTCAGAAGCAGTTAACCCTGATTTTGCAAGGTGAGTTAGAAACAATGCTATGCCTACCAGAGCATCTCTTCCGTAATGCGATTCCGGATAAATAATACCACCATTACCTTCTCCTCCAATTACAGCATTAGTTTCTTTCATTTTTTCTACTACATTTACTTCACCTACAGAGGCTGCATTGTAGATTCCTTGATATTTATCTGTCACTTCTTTTAAAGAAATTGTTGAAGATAAGTTAGAAACAGTATTCCCTGGTGTTCTACTTAAAATATAATCGGCTACGGCTACCAAAGTATATTCCTCGCCAAACATTGTTCCATCTTCATTCACAAAAGCCAACCTGTCTACATCTGGGTCAACTACAATTCCTAAATCCGCATGAGTTTCTTCAATTTTTTTTGAAATCTCAGTCAAATTTTCTGGTAAAGGTTCAGGATTGTGCGGGAAATGTCCTGTTGGTTCACAATACAGTTCTATCACATCTGCAACTCCCAAAGCTCTCAATAAAGCAGGCACAAAAATTCCTCCGGTTGAATTAACCGCATCCACTACTATTTTAAAATTCTTTCGTCTAATTAATTCAGGATCTACTAGTTTTAGATTAAGAACAGAAGTAATGTGCTTTTGTAGGTATGAATCATCTTTTACAAGTGTACCCAAATCATCAACTTCCGAAAATTGATAATCTTCTTTTTCTGCAATGGCTAATATTTCTTTACCATCTTTGGCAGACAAAAATTCGCCTTCTTCATTCAACAATTTTAAGGCATTCCATTGTTTCGGGTTATGGCTTGCTGTTAAAATTATTCCACCTTGAGCCTTTTCCATGGGAACGGCAATTTCAACAGTAGGCGTGGTTGACAAACCTAAGTCTACAACATGAATCCCTAAACCTTGTAAGGTAGAAACCACTAAATCAGAAATCATTTGTCCGGACAATCTAGCATCTCTACCCACAACAACCTTGGGGGCCTTAATGTCAGAGCGGTTCTTTATGAATTGTCCATATGCAGCTGCAAATTTAACTGCATCAAAAGGTGTTAATCCCTCTCCAATCGAACCACCAATGGTTCCTCTAATTCCTGAAATAGATTTTATTAGTGTCATTTTTGTGTGCTTTGACACAAAGATAATGGAATATAGTAAATTCTAATTGCAAATTATTGTGCCATCATGACTTCCACCATTTGCTCTTTTTCACCACGAAGCACTTTTAATAAAATTTTATCTCCTGGATTATTTAGTACAAGTGCTGCCTGCAATTCTGCAACAGAACGAATATTCTTGTTTGCAACTGACAAAATAACATCCATTGCTTTTAAACCTGCTTTATCGGCATTTCCTCCTTCCAAAACATCTCCAATCACAACGCCCTCGCCCGTGCCTAAACTATACTGTTTTTCAACTTCTGAATTGTTTTCCATTAAATGAATTCCCAGCTGTACCCGCTTCACCTCACCATAAGTCATTAAATCGAAAGTTACTTTTTTAGCAATATTTGAAGGTATAGCAAAAGAATAACCGCTATATGACCCTGTACTTGAAGCGATAGCAGTGTTAATCCCTACTAATTCTCCGCTAGCATTTACAAGTGCCCCTCCACTATTTCCAGAATTAACCGCGGCATCAGTCTGAATAAATGACTCCACAGGAAAAACATTCTTTTCTGGATCAAAATTTCTCGCTAACAAATCAATATTTCTGTTTTTAGCACTCACTATTCCTGCCGTCACTGTAGATTGTAAATTCAAAGGATTACCGACAGCTAAAACCCATTCTCCTAATTTTAATTGATCGGAATTACCAAAATCAGTATTCGGCAAATTGCTGCCTTCAATTTTAATTACTGCCAAGTCTGTTGATGGGTCATTTCCCACTAATGTAGCCACATATGACTTGTCGTTCAATATTACTTTTATGTCTTTCGCATCCTGAACAACGTGATTGTTGGTGACAATATATCCATCACTTGAAATGACTACTCCAGAACCAGATGACTGGCCATGTCTTTCTCGGATCTTATATGCATCTTGCCCATAAAACAATTTCATAAGCGGATCATAAGTCATTTCCTCGCGGACAAAATGTGTTTGAATATGTGCCACAGATTTGACAGTTTTTTCTGAAGCATAAGTTAAATCAGAAAATCCTGATACTACCCTTTCGTCCTTGTCTAAATTGACTGGAATTACTTTTGGAGCGGCTATGTCAAATGTTCCTGCAACTTCAGAAGTTAGACTACCTTTATCAAGATAAATATTTGACAATTGATGCCCCACAAAGCCTCCTGAAACTGCGAGCACGCTAAATAATAATGTTCTTCCTATAATTTTCATATCTGATATGTTCTTTTCTATTTCTAACCTAAAATTACAGAAAGGTTAAATATTCAATTTTTAAAAAAAGTTAATTGAATCAAAAAAAACTTAAATTAGACCTTTTGCTACTGATATTTGACAACTTTTTAAAACAAATGCCGAAATAATATATATTTATTACTATTATTGTATCATCAATCAATATCGGGATATTCCTATCCTAAGTCAACCTTAAACAAATCGAATTTTTAATATTCAACTTAATCAATAGATTAAATTTCGCAAAAACATTTTATGTCTCAATTATCTGAACTTAAATTAAAAAAAGTTGGTGAATTACGTGAAGTTGCTAAATCACTTAACATTCCAGGAATGGAAGCTAAAAAAAAGCAAGAAATTATTGACGCAATAATAGCAGCTTCCGCTTCTGAAACTAAAACAGAAGTGCAATCAGAAAAATCTTCTGCAGAAAAACCAGCAGCACGCAAACCAAGACCAAGAAAAGAAAGGCTTGCTGAAGAAGCAACAAAACAAGGAGAAATTTCTGCAGAGGGAAAGGCACCTGAGACAAAGGACAACAATAACGATCGAAGAAAGCCAAACCCTAGACCAAAAAATGATGGAGGGAATCAAAATAAATCCGAATCGAACGATAGAAATAATAGAGATAGAAATAACGGAAATAGAGACAATAATCACAAAAAAAATCACAATAATCAGCAGAATCAAAAAAGATCTCAGAAGGATTTTTATGGCTTTAATTTTGATGGCATTATTATAAGTGAAGGCGTTTTAGACATGATGCAAGATGGCTATGGTTTTTTAAGATCTTCGGATTATAATTATCAAGCGTCACCAGATGATATTTATGTTCCCCAAAATCAAATTAAGTCTTATGGATTAAAAACGGGTGATACAATTAGAGGAGCCGTCCGTCCGCCAAAAGAAGGAGAAAAATACTTTCCACTAATTTCTATTGAAAGTGTGAATGGACGAGAGCCTAGCTATGTTAGAGACAGGGTGCCTTTTGAGTATTTAACTCCATTGTTCCCAGATGAGAAACTACAATTAACTGGCCATAAAAAAGAATCAATTTCAACCAGAGTAATGGATCTGTTTGCGCCAATTGGTAAAGGCCAAAGGGGGATGATTGTTGCACAACCGAAAACAGGTAAAACAGTTTTATTAAAAGATGTTGCCAATGCCATTGCTGCCAACCATCCAGAAGTGTATTTGATTATTTTATTAATTGATGAACGACCTGAAGAGGTAACTGATATGGCACGATCCGTAAATGCGGAGGTTGTGGCCTCAACTTTTGATCAACCAGCCGACAAGCATGTAAAATTAGCAAACATAGTTTTAGAGAAATCGAAACGAATGGTTGAGTGTGGACATGATGTGGTGATTCTTTTGGATTCTATAACCAGACTGGCAAGAGCTTACAATACAGTTCAACCAGCTTCTGGCAAGGTATTATCTGGTGGTGTAGATGCGAATGCGCTGCACAAGCCAAAACGATTCTTTGGAGCCGCTAGAAAAATTGAAAATGGTGGTTCATTAACTATTCTATCAACTGCATTAACTGAAACAGGATCAAAAATGGATGAAGTTATTTTTGAGGAATTTAAAGGAACAGGTAATATGGAGCTTCAATTGGACAGAAAAATATCGAATAGAAGAATTTATCCAGCCATTGATATTTTAACCTCTGGCACCAGACGTGAAGATTTATTAATGACCAAAGAAAACTTACAACGAATTTGGGTGCTAAGAAAGTATTTGGCTGACATGAACCCAATTGAGGCAATGGAATTCATGAAAGAGAGAATGGAGACCACTGACTCCAACGAAGAGTTTTTAATGTCTATGAATGGGTAAACAGAATAATTTTTGATTGAAAGCCACTTCAACAAAGTTGAAGTGGCTTTTTTATTTATTTAACTTGGATGTAACATTTTGACCAATATTCAGTCTTACTGTTATAAATACGACCTATGAGATACTTTATTCTTATTATTTGCTTTCTTTTTGCCTCACAATTACATAGTCAATACGTTTTAAAAGGAATTGTAACAGATCATGAAAAAATGCCAGTTCCAGGCGCAAGAGTTTTTATTGAAAACACCACATATGGTGTTATTACGAATTATAAAGGAGAGTATTTTTTGGAGTTAAAAGTAAAAGGTATCTATCCCATTGCTTTTAAAATGGTGTCAATGAAAGACACCACTATTTCTGTTACTATTTCAAATAAAGTGACACTGCTAAATATGTCTTTAACTGATTACTCGCTGGAATTGGAAACTGTTGAAGTAAGTTCAAAGAAAATTGATGTCGCAAAAATGGTAATTAAAGCCATGCAAAACAATAGAAGTAACCTTGCAAACCAGTACGAAAACTATGAATCAAATACTTACCTAAAAACAGGCTTAGAAAAATCA
>JBGCGA010000051.1:0-28344 GCA_045110285.1 Crocinitomicaceae bacterium
ACCGCCGGAACTGGGATTGTGCATGCTGAAGGGCCAACTAAAGAATTTATTGAAAAAGGAGGAAATTTAGAGGGAATTCAGCTTTGGCTCAACTTGCCAGCTTCTAAAAAATTAATGGCAGCAAACTATCAGCATGTAAAACCTGAAGAAATGCCTACCATTTTAAGCGAAGATAAATTGGTAAATGTAAAAATCGTGAGTGGCGAACTTGGAGCTGAAAAAGGAAAAATTGAAACACAAACACCCGTAAATTCCTTTATTATTGAGGCAAAGGCAAGTGGAAAACACTTTATAGAGCTACCTAAAAACCATCAAGCCTTAGTTTATTTAGTTTCTGGGGAAGCTGAAATTAATGGTGAAATTTTAGCACTTGACAAACAACAATGTGTTCAATTTAATGAAGATGGAGATGGCTTTTTATTAGAAGCAAAAACTGAATCAATTTTCCTAGTTTTATCTGGTGAACCTTTAAAAGAACCTGTGGCTACCTATGGTCCTTTTGTTATGAATAAGCAATCAGAAATCATTGAAGCAATGAACGACTATCAAGCAGGGAAGATGGGATATTTAGCAGAATAAGATCTTATTTGGAAAAGGAATATGATTAACTTTGGTTTCAAACTTTTTAGTAAATGAAAATTCTAAGTCATATTCTATCACCAATTTTTGTTTTAGCTTTTTTCCTAATTCTTATCATTTGTCATCCTATTCAGTGGATTGCGATAAAAGTATTCGGCTATCAAGCTCATAAAAATGTTGTAGACTATATGAATTGGTTTTTGGTAAAATCGCTACTTATTTTAGGAATAAGGGTCAAAGTTGAAATGCCAAAAAACTTACCAGCAGGTGTTCCAGTTATTTTCACGTCCAATCATCAGAGTTTGTTCGATATTCCTCCTATGATTTGGAGTTTCAGAAAATACCATCCTAAATTTGTATCCAAAATTGAATTAGCAAAAGGCGTTCCTAGCGTTTCGTTTAATTTAAGATATGGAGGAGCTTGCTTAATTGATAGAAAAGATCCTAAACAAGCTTTAGGAGCACTATCGAATTTTGCAAAAAAAATTCAAAAAGAAAATTGGTCAACCGTTATATTTCCGGAAGGCACTCGAAGCAGAACTGGTGTTCCCAAAGCTTTTTCGCCAAATGGATTAAAAATGCTAGTGAAAAGAAACCCAAATGCAATGGTAGTACCTGTTACGGTTAATAATTCGTGGTGTGTGTTTAGATTTGGAAAATACCCATTAGGATTAGGCAAACCAATCACCATTAAAGCCCATGAACCAATAGCAGTGATAGATTACAACTTTGATGAATTACTTGACCTAACAGAAACAACTGTAAAAGAAACTATAGCTGTCTAACTACTTTTTCAGTTTTGCAGCAATCTTTTCGATTTTTTTTTGCGTAGCTACTGCTTGATCCTCGATATAACGAGAGTATTTTTTCTTTGATTTTTTATCAGCTGAATCAATGTACTGCTTTGTCAAATACTCTTTGTAAGCCATTAATCCTTTTAACTCAATCTTTAATAACTTGCGTTTTAACTTTTGTTTTTCTGCTTTCATCACTATAGTAATTGTAAATTGTATGTCGCAAAGCTACCAAAAACTTTAGGCCCGTATGTTAATAAAACATCATATCTTCTCAAGCAGTTATTGTAACGGCTGTTCCCACTAATTTTATTACTTTTGCATCTTCAATTTACAGTACTAGCAATGAGTCAAAAATATCCTACATACACCAGTTTAAACTTGCCAAATGTGGCAGAAACTGTTTTAGAACGCTGGAAAAAAGAAAACATCTTTGAAAAAAGTGTTGCATCTCGTGAAGGGAAAACTCCTTTTATTTTTACTGAAGGTCCGCCATCTGCCAATGGGTTACCTGGTATTCACCACGTATTATCTCGTTCTATCAAAGATATTTTTTGCCGATATAAAACCTTAAAAGGATTTCAAGTAAAACGTAAAGCGGGTTGGGATACCCATGGCTTACCTGTTGAATTGAAAGTTGAAAAAGAACTAGGAATTTCTAAAGAAGACATTGGTACTAAAATATCAATTGAAGATTATAATAATGCCTGTAAAAAAACAGTGATGGAATTCACTGACATTTGGAATAACTTAACAGAGCGAATTGGTTATTGGGTTGATATGGAAAACCCATATGTGACTTACGAAAGTAAATACATGGAATCTGTTTGGTGGATTTTAGGCCAAATGTGGAATAAAGATTTACTTTACAAAGGCTATACTATTCAACCTTATTCACCAAAAGCAGGAACTGGTTTAAGTTCACATGAAATTAATCAACCAGGTGCCTATCAGGATGTGAAAGATGTGACTTGCGTGGCACAATTTAAAGTAGCTGTAGGTGAAACATTACCTTTCGAAAATGCAAAGACTGAAATAGCACATATTCTAGCTTGGACTACCACACCATGGACGTTACCGTCGAACACAGCATTAACGGTTGGACCAAAAATTGACTATGTTTTAGTGCATACCTATAACCAATATACCAAGGCAGAAATGCAAGTGGTTTTGGCGAAGAATTTAGTGGGCAAACAATTTGGAAAAGGATTTGTAGAAGCTGAAAACATTGAAACACTAAAAGCTTATCAAGAATCTGATAAAACAGTACCTTATTTAATAGTCGGAGAATGTGCGGGAACAGATTTAGTCGGAACTAAGTACGAACAATTATTGCCTTATGCCCTGCCATGTGAAAACCCAGAAAAAGCATTTGTAGTGATTGCAGGGGATTTTGTAACAACTGAAGACGGTACTGGAATTGTACATACTGCTCCTACTTTTGGTGCAGATGATGCCATGGTAGCCAAAGCTGCTGGAGTGCCTGGGCTACTGGTTGAAGACGAAAATGGAAAACAAGTACCGTTAGTAGATTTAAGAGGTCGATTCAGACCAGAAGTAAATGATCCGATTTTTGGATTTGCTAACGAATATGTAAAAGCAGAATATTTAGAAGAAGGCGAAGCAGCTGCGGAATTAGCGATTCAAAAAGAAAACTTAAAAGAGATTATTGCCAATTTAAGCAAGTATTTAAGTGTAGATGAAAGATTAACATTGAAACTGAAAATTGAAAACAAAGCGTTTAAAATAGAGAAGTACGAGCACTCCTACCCACATTGCTGGCGAACAGATAAGCCTATTTTATATTATCCACTAGATTCTTGGTTTGTTAAAGTGGAAGAGAATCGTGAGAAATTAGTTAAGTTGAATACCGAAATTAATTGGAAGCCAAAGTCAACAGGTGAAGGCCGATTTGGAAAATGGTTAGAAAACGCCAACGATTGGAATCTATCTCGATCGCGCTACTGGGGAATTCCAATTCCTATTTGGACTTCGGAAGATAAAACTGAACAAATCTGTATCTCATCTGTCGAAGAATTAAAAGCCGAAGCTCAAAAAGCGGTTGATGCTGGATTGATGGCAAAAAATCCTCTGGCAGATTTTGAACCAGGTAATATGTCAAAAGCAAATTACGATCAAGTGGATTTGCACAAAAACTATGTTGATCAAATCATTTTGGTATCGCCAACAGGTAAACCAATGACGCGTGAAGCAGATTTAATTGATGTATGGTTCGATTCTGGTTCAGTGCCATTTGCGCAGCACCACTACCCTTTTGAAAACAAAGAATTAATTGATAATGGTAGCTTGTTTCCATCAGATTTTATTGCAGAAGGGGTTGACCAGACCAGAGGTTGGTTTTATACACAACATGCCATTGCAAGTTTAGTATTCGATAAGGTATCTTATAAAAACGTAGTGTCAAACGGATTGGTTTTAGATAAAAATGGTCAGAAAATGTCCAAACGATTAGGTAACGCCGCCGATCCGTTTAAAACATTAGACCAATTTGGCGCAGATGCAACTCGTTGGTATATGATTACAAATGCGCAGCCATGGGATAATCTAAAATTCGATAAAGATGGCATTACAGAAGTGCAACGTAAATTGTTCGGAACACTGTATAATACGTATTCATTTTTTGCTCTGTATGCCAATATTGATGGTTTTACTTATGCTGAAGCAGAAGTAGAAAATAGACCAGAAATTGACCGTTGGATTCTATCAAAATTAAATACTGTAATTGGTGAAGTTGATGCTGCTTTTGCAGACTATGAACCTACCAAAGCAGGCCGTTTAATTCAAGATTTTGTCATCAACGAATTATCAAATTGGTACGTGCGTTTATGTAGAAGAAGGTTCTGGAAAGGAGACTATACCGAAGACAAAATTTCTGCTTATCAAACATTGTATACTTGTTTAGAAACGGTTGCTATTTTAGGTGCACCAATTGCCCCATTTTTTATGGATCAATTATTTTTAGATTTGAATAAGACAACAAATAAAAACACAGAAGAATCTGTTCATATCGCTTACTATCCTGAATCTAATAAAGAGGCAATTGATACCGATTTAGAAGAACGTATGGGCATTGCTCAAAAAGTATCTTCACTGGTACTTGGTTTGCGTAAAAAAGAACAAATTAAAGTGCGTCAACCATTGCAACGTATTATGGTGCCCGCTTTAGACGGCGACTTTAAACGTAGAATTGAAGCAGTTAAAGATATTATTTTATCAGAAGTAAATATTAAAGACATTGAGTTATTAGAAGATACAGCTGGAATTTTAGTCAAAAAAATTAAGCCAAATTTTAAAACCATTGGGCCTAAATATGGCAAGCAAATGAAAGCCATTGCCGGAATGGTCGGCGGATGGGATGCTTCAGACATTACTAAAGTGGAACAAAACAATGGTTGGTCTGGAAAGTTGAATGGTGAGGAGATCGAGCTAGATTTAGCTGACTTTGATATTGTAACAGATGATATTCCAGGTTGGTTAATGGCTAGTGAAAGTGGATTAACTGTAGCCCTTGACATTACTATTTCAGCCGATTTAAAGCAAGAAGGAATTGCTAGGGAATTAGTGAATAGAATTCAAAATTTCCGAAAAGAAAGTGGCTTAGAAGTAATGGACAGAATTGACTTGACTATTGATGCTAATGAAGAAGTAAATGCTGCAACTAAGGCGAATGAAATATATATTTGTAATGAGGTATTAGCCAATTCAATTACACTTAACAAAACATCTGGCGGCAATAGTTTTGTGGCTGACTTAGAAGAGGGGGACACAACCATTCAAGTGGAGAAAGTTTAATGGAACTTTAATGTTCTGTAAATCTATTTTGATAACAGTAGAAGGATTTAGAACAAATTTGTGTCTAACAGATAGTTCTTATCCTAAACCAATCATTTCCTATGTTTAAAAATATTTCTGTTAGAATCTGTTTTCTAACTGTTTTTTTATTTCATTTTCAGCAAACTATCCATGCCCAAGACGACTATACAATCGTAACTCAGGACCTCGAATCTTGGTCGAGAATAGGTATTAAATATAAGCCAAACAAAAAGTGGTCAATTGGATTAGACCAACAATTGCGTCTGAATCAAAACTCAAGTCTTATCAACCAAATCATCACTGATTTAAGCGCTAAATACAAATTTAAAAGTGGATTATTTTTTGGAACTGCTATTAGGTACGTTGCCGATAAAAATAATGATCAATCATTTGACAATGATTTTAGATTTAATATTGACGCCGGCTATAAGCATAACATTAAAAGACTAACTCTAAACTATCGAATCAGGTATCAAAACAAAAATGAAATTGGGTTGAGCCAAGCAGAAGGTGATAATGTAGACAAAGTATTAAGATTAAAAGTTGGGGCAGATTACAATATCAAAAAATGGAAATTGGATCCTAAATTTTCTGCTGAATTATTTAGCGACTTGACAGAGTCATCAGACAGGCTTTCAAAACTAAGATTTACATTCGGAACAGATTATTCCTTCAATAAAAAAAACGAATTGGGAGTTTTTTATAGACTAGAAAGAGAGCTAAATGCCAGCTATCCTAAAACAACCTATATCATTGGCTTGAACTATACATACACCCTAAAGTCAAAAAAATAAATCGTATGCGCTATCTATCATTTTTCTCACTCCTTTTTTTGTTGACTTCCTGCTATAAAGAAATTACAATTTCGGCAGGAGATGGTCTTGCAGATTGGACTTCTTCAACGCATTCGTCTTCAGCCACACCGCAATATGATGTTGTATTTCCGCAAGAAAGCGTGAACAGATTTGATATTACAATAACTGCAGAAGATTGGGCAAATATGCAATCTGATTTGGATGACTTATATGGCTCATCATCAAATGCAGGGCCAGGAGGTGGTGGCCCGGGTGGTGGAGGTGGAACTACCTTTGCCGAGGAAAACCCGATATATGTACCTTGTAATATTGAGTTTAATGGTAAAAACTGGTACCAAGTTGGAATTCGATACAAAGGAAACTCAAGTTTAAGTGCCGCAAGTTCAGGAACAACTAAATTACCTTTTCGACTGGAATTCGCAGAATTTTCAAATGACTATCCTGAAATAAACGGACAAACATTTTATGGGTTCCCTGCGCTTTCTATGAGTAGTAATTACAATGATCCTTCAGTTATGAGAGAAAAAGTAGCATGCGATCTTTTTCGAGAGTTTGGAGTGCCAACACCTTATTCTGCCTTTTATGAATTATACGTTGATTATGGTGATGGCCCTGTTTATTTCGGTTTATACACTGCTGTTGAAGTTGTTTTCGAAACTATGTTAGTTAAGCAATTTGGCAGCGAATCAGGGAATTGCTATAAACCAGAAGATGAAGGGGCAACATTTTCAACATCAGGTTTTAACTTAACTGATTTCGCAAACAAAACATCTGGTGGAACTGGGGAATCTGACATTCAATTACTGTATGATTTTTTACATTCAACTGACAGAACAAATGACACAAATACATTTAAAATAAATTTAGAATCAGTTTTAGATGTTCAAGGGTTCCTAAAATGGTTAGCTGCAAATACAACCATTCAAAATTGGGACACTTATGGCAGAATGACACATAATTACTACTTGTACAACGACCCTTCTGACAACCTAATTAACTGGATTCCTTGGGACAATAACGAGGCATTTCAAGAAGGAAAACAAGGTGGTGCTTTGTCTTTTGAATTTAATGAGATTAGTGACTCGGACTGGCCAATGATTGGATATATTTTAAGCATACCGGGATATGAAAATAATTTTAAAGCACATATTTTAGATTTTGTTTTCAATACTTTTGAACCAACTAAAATGGAAGCATACTATAGTAAATTGCAAACAATCATTCAAACTTCTGTTGAGAATGAAACAAGTAATTATTCATTCGTTGGCAGTGCTTCTGAATTTGAATCGGCAGTGCAAACACTGAAAACACATGCAAACACTAGAGAATCTTTAGCAAGAAATTATGCTGAATAATTTATAAATAATAGCAGAATGAAAGCGATAGTGATAGGTGCTACAGGTTTAATAGGCAAAGAACTGGTCAAACAATTATTGAAAGATGAATTGTATTCAGAAGTGAAAGTATTTGTCCGCCGATCAACCGGTCATTGTCATCATAAGTTAACTGAATTCATTGTAAATTTTGATGAATTAGAGAATCACTCATCTGACATCACAGGAGACATTTTATTTTCTGTTTTAGGAACTACTCTAAAAACAGCAGGCAGTAAAGAAGCGCAATATAAAGTAGACTACAGTTACCAGTTTAACACAGCCAAAATAGCGGCTAAAAATGGCGTCAGTCAGTTAGTACTGTTATCCTCTATCGGGGCGGATAAAAACTCAAAAATGTTCTACCCCCAAATGAAAGGGCAATTAGATAATGATGTTAAATCATTAGATTTTGAACACGTAACTATACTGCGGCCATCTATGTTAGAAGGAAAAAGAGAGGAATTTAGATGGACTGAAAAAGTGTTTACTCCTATTATGAAAGCAGCTGTAATACTGCCATGTTGGAGAAAATATCGACCGATTAAAGACTCGCAAGTCGCAAAGGCCATGCGCCGTTCTGTTTTAGAAAATGACCAGCCGTATGTAATATATGAATCGAATCACATTTTTATACTAGCTGACATACAAAACAAAGCTTAAATTAGATTTATCAAAAGACAAATGTTAGGAATTCAATAATAATTTAGTTTTAGTAATTCAAGTAGACTGTTTATGGCTATCTTTATGGAATTACTAAAACAAAAATATTATGAAAAAAAATTTACTTTCAATGATTGGTATAGCTGCTAGTTTTGGAGCGTTCGCTCAACTACCAGTTAGTACCTCACCTGAAAACAAAAATGTAGTGCTAGAGGAATTCACTGGAATTGCTTGTACATGGTGTCCAGCAGGTCATTTAATCGGCAACACTTTAGCTGCTGACAATCCTGGAGATGTAGTTTTAATTAACATACACACTGGAGGATTTGCAAACCCTCAAGGTGCAGGAACTGACTTTAGGACTTCTTTTGGAACCGCAATTGCAGGCCAAACAAATTTAGCTGGTTACCCTGCTGGAACAGTAAATCGACATGAGTTTGCAGGATTGCAGCAAAACAATGATGGTACTGGTACTGCCATGGGTAGAGGAAACTGGACTGCTGCTGCCGATCAAATTTTGGGAGAGGCTTCTTACGCCAATGTTGCTTTAGAAGGTTCTATCGATTTTCTAACAAGAGAAATGACTGTAGATGTTGAAGTTCACTTTACAGGAACTGCACCAGCTTCAGTTAACTTAAATGTAGCTGTAATGCAAAATAATGTGGAAGGACCACAAACTGGGTCAGCTGGAAATCCAGACAATGTACTTCCAAATGGAAACTACAATCACGGGCATATGTTACGTCACCTAATTACTGGACAATGGGGAGAAGTAATTTCTACCACTACTCAAGGGACTACATACAGTCAATCTTTTACTTATTCTATTCCTGATGACATTAATGATGTTGCTATGGAATTAGCAGATTTAGAAATTGCTGCGTTTAT
The DNA here is from genome assembly GCA_045110285.1 of Crocinitomicaceae bacterium. Lineage (GTDB taxonomy): Bacteria > Bacteroidota > Bacteroidia > Flavobacteriales_D > Crocinitomicaceae > Putridiphycobacter. The sequence goes on from JBGCGA010000051.1 coordinate 8,947, forward strand.
AGCAGAAGGTCAGCAAGAAGTGATTACTGGTGCTAAGGGGCCAATTACTTTCACAAATGCTCCTGAAAACAATGTAACTGTTAAAGATTTGATGCCAGGTAGTGCATGTGATCTTACATTAGAGCCACAAGTAGAAATCAAAAATACTGGTGGGAATGAAATCACTTCAATGAGAATTAGATACCACTTAAGTGGTCAAAATGTAACAATTTACGATTGGACAGGTTCTATTGCTGGATTTGGTACAGAAACAATTACTTTACCTTCAATTGCTGTTCCTACTGATGTTGGAACTCAATTAACAACTAGAGTAGGTTTAGTAAATGCAACTGCTGACACTGATCCATCTGACAATGAAATGGTAAAACCAGTAGGTGTTGTTTCAGGAAGCGATTTTACATTTGAGTTCTCGCAAGATCGTTACGGTTCTGAGTCAACTTGGGAAATTGTTGATGATGCAGGTACTGTATTATATTCAGGTGGACCATATGCTAACTTAGCTTCTAATACAACACTTTTACATGCAACACCAATTACTCTTGCAAGTGAAGGATGTTACTCTATTAATGTAGTTGATAGCTACGGTGACGGAATTAACTCTGGTTACGGTGAAGGAATGTTCGAACTAATTGATAACGCTGGTGCATCTGTGCTTTCACATGATGGCGTATTTGGTGCTGATGTATCTCTTGAGTTTAACATCATTTCTTCAACTCCTTTAACTATTGGTAATGAAGAAACAGTAACTGAATTATCTATCTATCCTAATCCTGTAACTAACATGGCAAACATTCAGTTCTTTTTAACTGATGCAAACAATGCGAGTATTACAGTTCACAATATTTTAGGAGAAGTAGTGTACACAAATGCAAACTTAAACCAAGGGCAAAACATCATTAACTTTGATGCGGTGAAATTAGGTTCAGGAATGTACTTTGCAACTATCAATAACGAAAATGAAACAACTTCCGCTAAATTTACTGTAGCTAAGTAATTTCAATAATAATACTAAAAAACCCATCCGTCTTTGACGGATGGGTTTTTTTATGCATTAGACTTTGGTTATCTTAGATTTAAACTAGCCCTTCAATATTTTTAGAATCTACTAAATTCGGAACCGTCACTTTTAAATTAGGTGTTCGTTCCATTTCTCTTTTAATAGCGAAAATAGCCCCTTCATTTCTTGCCCAACTCCTTCGGGCAATTCCATTATTCACATCCCAATGTAGCATCATTTTTAAACGCCTGTCTGAATCAGCAGTGCCATCTAACAACATTCCAAAGCCGCCATTAATCACTTCTCCCCAACCTACACCACCACCGTTATGTATTGAAATCCATGTGGCACCTCTGAATCCATCACCAATTACATTTTGAATGGCCATATCGGCTGTAAAACGTGAGCCATCATAAATATTAGATGTTTCTCTATATGGTGAATCTGTTCCAGATACATCATGATGGTCTCTTCCTAAAATAACTGGGCCAATTTTACCTTCTTTAATCGCTTCATTAAAAGCCTCTGCAATTTTAATTCTTCCCTCAGAGTCAGCATACAAAATTCTTGCTTGCGACCCGACGACTAATTTATTCTCTTGCGCGCCTTTTATCCATTGAATATTATCAGCCATTTGTTGCTGAATTTCAGGTGGAGATTTTTGTTTGATTTTTTCTAATACAGCACAAGCAATCTCGTCTGTTTTGGCTAAATCTTCAGCTTTACCAGAAGCACAAACCCATCTAAAAGGCCCAAAGCCATAGTCGAAACACATTGGCCCCATAATATCTTGCACATACGACGGATATTTAAAATCTATGCCATTATCTGCCATAATATCTGCTCCTGCCCTACTTGCCTCTAATAAAAAGGCATTACCGTAATCAAAAAAGTATGTACCTTTTGCTGTATGCTTATTAACAGCATCTGCATGACGTCTTAGCGTTTTTTGAACCTCAACTTTAAACTTTTCAGGCTCAGTCGCCATTAATTCGTTAGATTCTTCAAAAGTAAAACCCATTGGATAATAGCCTCCAGCCCACGGGTTGTGCAGTGATGTTTGATCTGAGCCTAAATCGATATGAATATTTTCTGAATCAAACTTTTCCCAAACATCAACAATATTGCCCAAGTATGCAATTGATACCACTTCTTTTGCCGCCATAGCTTTCGTTACTCTAACGGCAAGCTCATCTATATCTTTTACCACTTCATTAATCCATCCCTGTGAATGTCTAATTTTTGTAATTTTTGGATTCACTTCCGCACACACGGTTACGCAACCTGCAATATTACCTGCCTTTGGCTGAGCACCAGACATGCCGCCCAATCCAGAAGTCACAAATAAATTTCCTGACGGAGATTTATTTATTTTTCTAAATCCATTTAAAACCGTTATAGTTGTTCCGTGCACAATTCCTTGGGGGCCAATATACATGTATGAACCCGCAGTCATTTGACCATATTGAGAAACGCCAAGCGCATTCATTCTTTCCCAATCGTCAGGCTTTGAATAATTTGGAATTACCATGCCGTTAGTAACAACCACCCGCGGTGCTTCTTTATGAGACGGAAATAAACCCATTGGATGTCCAGAATACATGGTTAAAGTTTGATCTTCTGTCATTTCTGACAGATACTGCATGGTTAATCTATATTGCGCCCAATTTTGAAAAACTGCTCCATTCCCTCCATACGTAATTAGCTCGTGCGGATGCTGTGCCACAGCATAATCCAAATTATTCTGAATCATTAGCATAATGGCTTTGGCCTGTTCACATTTTCCAGGATAGTCAGAAATTGGTCGCGCCTTCATTTTATAATCTGGTCGGTAACGGAGCATATAAATTCTTCCGTACGTTTTAAGTTCATCTGCAAACTCAGCAGCTAATTCATGGTGTTGCGATTCTGGAAAGTACCTCAATGCATTTTTTAGTGCTAAAACTTTTTCAGCTTTACTTAAAATATCTTTTCTATTAGGAGCGTGATTAATGTTTGGTTCTACCTCTTTTACAGGTGGAATAATTGCTGGAATGCCTTGTTTGATGTCTGCTTGAAATTCTTGAACTGTCATTGTATGTAATTTTTATCAAAAATAAAAAAGACAGAGCATATACTCTGTCTTTTCATTAAGAATTTATTTAATAGTTAGTCTCGTCTACCCAATAGGACAATAATCCAATACACCAAATTAGCAATGGCTGCCAATGCAGCAACTACATAGGTCATAGCGGCCCACTTTAAGGCATCCTTTGCTTTATCGTATTCATGATTACTTACAATTCCATTATTTTGTATCCAAGCCAAAGCCCTATTGCTGGCATCAAATTCAACAGGTAAGGTAACTACAGCAAATAGTGTTACAGCACCTTGAGCGGCAATAATAACATATAAAACTAAATCCACAGGAAATACCTTGTACAAAAAAGCACCTCCAAACATGGTGGCCATTACGATAATATTCATTACCATTCCACTGGCATTTTGAATTGGAACCAATTTAGAGCGAATACCTAACCATTTATAAGCTGTGGCATGTTGCACAGCATGCCCTACTTCGTGTGCTGAAACCGCTGTAGCAGCAATATTTACCTGATTGTAAACCGATTCACTTAAATTCACCGTTTTATTTCCTGGGTTATAATGGTCGGTTAATTGCCCTTTTACACTCAGTACTTTCACGTCATATATACCATTCTGTTCGAGCATCTTTTCTGCTACCTCTCGTCCGGTTAAGCCAATATTTAATCGTTCTTTCGAATACTTTTTGAATTTTGATTTAAGCCGATTACTAACCAACCAGCTAATGCCCATAAATACAAAACCTATGACCATTGGTATAAAATATACCGTTCCCATTCCTAATCCTTCTGGCATATCGATTGTGTTTTATGATCTGTCTCCCAAGAAACGTAATAATGACATAAATAAGTTAATGAATAGAATATACAATACTAACCCTCCCATTAACTCTTCCTTCTTTCTTTGGTCAGATGTTAAACCAGTTTGAACTGAAATAGCCTTCAATTCCTGCATTTTGTAGGCCGTAAGCCCTGTAAAGACAATAATTCCAATTCCTGAAATAACATATGCCAAAGGTTCGCTATCCAAAAATACATTAACAATTCCAGCGATAAAAATACCAATGAAAGCCATGTACAGTAAGCTACCCATTTTACTTAAGTCCGTTTTAGTAGTATAGCCTAAAAGCGCCATAACACCGAAAGTTCCACCTGTCACCAAAAAGGTTAGTACGATTGAAGCATCAGTATAAACATAGAATATAAAGCTTAAGCTAAGTCCTATTAGTGCAGAATACAGCAAAAATAGACCCATCACAGAAGTGAATTGCATTTTTTGATATCTATATTGAATCAAAAGTACTAAGCCAAGTGGAGCAAACATAATGATATAACCCATAGGTGAAATTCCAGTTGCTGTATAGGCAATTTCCAAGTATACACCCGAAGAAGCAGCAAAATACGCTACCAAACCAGATATTGTGAGGGCCAAAAACATGTATTTGTAAACATTGGCAAAAAATGCTCTTGACAGGTCAGCAATATTAAACTCGCTATCAATTATTTCGTAATTATTATTATTCATATTCGTTAATTTAAAATGTTTCAATCAAATTTATTAAATAAAACAATATGCTAAGTCGTCTTTAAATAAATTAACACATTGCTTTTGATGATATAGCAAATACCTTACCTTTGACTAAAATATGACACATTGTCGGAAATTTGGGTAATATGATTGTTGTAACAGGGGCTGCAGGCTTTATTTCTTCGTGTTTAGTCAATGAATTAAACAGTAAAGGACATAAAAAAATAGTTGTTGTAGATGATTTTTCACGTGCAGATAAAGCAGAAAACTTAGCTGGTAAAACAATGATTGCCAAAGTGCCCCGGAAGGATTTTTTTAAGTGGGCAAATGATTATAAAACTGAAATTGAATTTGTATTTCATTTGGGAGCCAGAACAGATACAACAGAATTTGACATTTCAATTTTTAATGAGCTGAATCTAAATTATTCGAAAGACATGTGGAATTTTTGCTCAGAAAATAGCATTTCATTGATTTATGCAAGTAGCGGTGCCACCTATGGAATTGGCGAGCATGGCTTTGACGACAATCATGACATTGTCGAAAAACTAAAACCACTCAACCCATATGGCGATTCGAAAAATGATTTTGATAAGTGGGCTCTAAAGCAGGATCAAACACCTCCATTTTGGGCTGGATTGAAATTCTTTAATATTTATGGTCCGAATGAGTACCACAAAGGACGAATGGCCTCAGTAATATTTCATGCCTTCAATCAGATTAACAAAACAGGTGGAATGAAACTATTTAAGTCTCACAACCCTGATTATAAAGATGGAGAACAGCTAAGAGACTTTGTATATGTAAAAGATGTAGCCAAAGTTTGTATGTTTTTGATGGAAAACCAGCCAACAAGCGGCTTGTATAATTTAGGAACTGGGAATGCACGCACCTTCTTGGATTTAACAAAAGCCACTTTTAAAGCACTCAACATTCCAGAAAATATAGGTTTTGTTGACACACCTCTTGACATCAGGGACAAATATCAGTACTTTACCGAGGCTACTACGAAAAAATTAAAACAAGCAGGGTATAATGAGCAGTTTTACAGTTTGGAAGACGGTGTAAAGGATTACGTTGAAAATTATTTAAGTCCGAACACCTACTTATAAAGTAAGTATTCGGACAAAATTAATGAATAATTGCTAAGCTTTTTTCGCAAAAGCCAGTTTTACCACTTCGGGATATACTTTCCCGAACTTGCTAACACACCAAGTTTTTAGTTTTTCTCTCTCCTCCGAATTACTTACCCATTTGAGGGCTTTGGCTAATTCTTTTTGAAATAAATACTTGTCAAAACTTACTTTGGTGAGGATTTCCTTACATAGTTCTAACATGTTAAAATATATTGTGGGTTTCTCTCAAATATACGGAATGATCTTAAAAATATTACATTTTCATAAGTCAGAGTTATGAACAATTGCCATTCATCAACTTTTTTATGCCGCTATAAATGAAAAATAAAGGGATTAACAAAAAAGATAAAATCTGTTAGATTTCGTGTTTTATTACTTGAAGAACTTCTTCCGATCCTTTATTGACTACAAAAATTAAAAAGTGCATGTCTTCTTTTGGCAAATCTACAGGTAACTGGTAGGAAAAATCATTTCTAAATTTTTCGCCAACGGCAACAGGTCCGTTAACAAAGGTCCTTCCAAATGTTTCACCAGCAAATACATTTCCAATATGAACATTGTGATGCTTATAATCTGGCATGTCTGTTATATTTACTTTCTGCCAATCAATGACCTCGTTGTCAACAGCATAAATAACAACTGCAAATTCGCCATCAACCGCAGCCAAAAATTCAACTTCTGAATGAATATAGACACCGCGTGTTCCGGGGAAAAATGAAGATTCAACTTGAACATTTGCAATAAGATTTGTTTGCAATAAAGAGTCGGTATAAGATGTCCACTGCTGATGTGGTAAAAAAAGTGGCTTCACTCTACTTATATTACCCACCGGATTACCATCTCCCCCATAAGAATTAAACAAATAACTGGCTATTCCCTTACCTTCTGGTGTAGTAAAATCCCGTCTAAACTTACTACCACTGGTTTTCACACTTTGAAAAGTGCCAGTACCCGCTGCATTTGGTGCTGCATGTATTGCCACAGAGAAAACTCTGTTAGGATTATTTTCTTCAAGTACTTTTGCACGCTCGGCAGCAGGGGGACAAAATCCACACGTGTGTCCCGTAAAATCCTCAATAAGAACATTTCTCAATGAGTTCGTATTTGCTCCAAAAGTTGGCACTTTATAATTTATAAAATTTCCACCTTCATATAAACTAGTATCTAATCCTTCAATTTGAACGAAAGGTTGATCTATCTTATCACAAGAGTAAAGACTAACTAATAATGCAAGAGAAAAAAAAATTCCGAATAATATTCTCATAATCTTATATTTTAAAACGTTGTTGTAAATGAAAAGGTGAGTCCATTTGTTGCAGGCACCTCTCTGCAAACACCACCGATACAAAAAATACCCGCCCTTTGCTTACCATAAGACACAATGAAACGCGAGGCGTCCAAGGTGTATCCAAATGATGCAAATGGGTAATTTTGTCTTTTTTTCTTATCGGGATTACCATAGTTTGACTGGTAAATCACTGCTGCAAACCAGTGAGGAGAAACGGTATATTCCATTAAAAAAGTAGCCCAATTCCCCTTATCTTGTTCTGTGAAAAGTGCTTGAACTTCTGCTCGAATACTGTGCTTTCTATTAATCTTATATGCACCATCTAAGACCACAATATCAGACTGCACATAACCACTTGCATCCTTGGTCACCTCATTCACATCATTGTTAAAGATAAAGTGGAAGTAAGAAGCTGTTAATTTGAATTTTTTACTGATTTTTTTCTTAATTTCCACATTAAAATCAAAATGATATAAGCTATCACTTTTATCATAAGGCCTCCCTTCGTAAAGCAATCTATTTCCTCTAAAATCTGATCCTGTAGAATGCCTAATTGGCTTAAAAACAGTTGCAATATTCATATTAATATCGACACCGTATTTCCCTCCTAAAAACGATTTACGCGGAATCTTATACAATACATCAAGTTGATACGCTACTTCACCACTTGGAGCAGAAGCATACGGATATAAACTAGCGGCTAAATTGTAAGTGTGATTTTTTGTTAAAGCAGGTAAAAAACCAATCATTAACTGGTTTCCGGTAACTGTTCTATCCGCTCGAAAAAACATATTATCAATAGATTTTGCTGAAAACAATACAGCTAAACCTTTCTGAGAGTAACCCATATTAACTATCGCGCCATGCCCTTTATTGTATATGTAATTATTATTAGCAGAAGGATCATTTATCTTATGAATATACTCACCGTTTAGGTAAAAATTATTATATTTTATATCAAAACGCCCACCATAGGCGGCCACATTTTTAGGTAGAATAATAGTATCATTACTACCACCCTGGTATCGACTTACGAAGCTTCCCCCAAAAGTCATTTTTAATTTTGATTCTTTAAAGCCTTTGAAAATTTGGTTTAGTGAAAAATCACCATCAAGCCCCCTAATAATTCCTTCGGAGAGTTCAACCCTCCCTTGATTAAAATTAGACCGCATTTTTCCAAAAACACCTTTAATATTGACACCAGAAATTGGTTTAAAATTAATTTTAGCACCTTCCATGGCATTATCTAATCCAATAGCTCTCTCTTCATAAGACCTTAGAATTAAGCCGCTCCCAAACTGCTCGAAAAAGTTACCTGCAACCGCAGTTACTTTGTCATTACTATACTCTAGAAATCTGTAACCAATGCCTGATCCAGAATAGAAAGCTGGGTAACCTGCTACACTTGGCATATAACTTTCGAGCCTAACACCAGCTTTAAAATTTCCCAGCGAATAATTTATGTTAGCATAAGAATTCATTACTGCCTTTTGCTCAGGAGCAAAAGCATCAATAGTGGAATCACTTTGAAGATACTGAAAAATTGTTTCAACATTTCCAGTTACTGTTGGCTTACCAAAATTCAACTGTGCACTAGCATTCTTAATAATAAGAAGAAAAATTGAAGCAAGAAAAAGCTTATTCGAATAAAATTTAAGTAGAGTTGGGCTCGTATACATTATTTCACTAATTCTAGAATATGATCATATAATTCTTCTTCATCCCCTGGCACATAACCACTGTGAGAATAAACGATTTTTCCATTTTTATCAACTAAAAAAGTATGAGGCACATTGTTAACTCCGAGTGCTCTTTTAAAATCACCATTGACATCCATCCAAACATCATAATCCCAAGCAGCTGAATTAATATATGGCTTTACCATATTTTTAGTTCTTTCATTGTCAATCGAAACTGCAATTAATTTTACGCCAGTTTCATCCTGCCAATCCGGATATAACTCATGGATTGTATTTAACTCTAATTTACAAGGTTTACACCAAGTAGCCCAAAACGAAATAATTATTGGTTTCCCGTCATTTGACATTTCAGCTGTATTAATAGCATTACCCTCTACATCTGTTATTTTGACAGATGGCACAGACTTTCCTTCGGTATCGGTATCGCTGACGAGATTAGAAAAAGAGAATCCAATTCCAGCTGCAACCGTTAAAGCAAATAATAGTTTTTTCATGTTCTGTATTTTTAAGATTTACAATGTAAGTCCCAAAAACTAGACCAAAAATCATTGTTTAACAAATGTAGAAAAATTTACAGGCAAAATGGGGTTGAATTCATGGAATTATTGATATCCCAAATTTTACCCATGGTCGTTTTACCCTTAGTAGAATTTAGTTCTTGAGCGTATTCAAATATAGATAGAATAATATCATGGATAGTCTCACTACATTCGTGTCTTCATTATTGTTGGATTCCTAAATTCGCCAATTAAAATATTTCATCCTAATCATCTTATCTGCGAGCTATTTTTTTTGTAACTTTGATTGTAAAGATCATAATATGAAAACAATTCTACTTACTTTTACATTGATACTGGCAAATACTTTAGCTATTTCTCAGGTTGAAATTTATAAAAATGGATCAACGACTGATATTTCTGGAACAACAGTAAATGTAACAGGAAACCTATATTATTACATGGACTTCAAGAACGCCACCGGTGCAGCTGCAACGTTTAATGTGAAAAGAAAAAAAATTCAAGTAATCCCTGGTGTTGGAGACTACCTTTGTTGGGGTACTGACTTTGCCACAGGCACCTGTTACTCTGAAGCTGACGTAGCTCCAAATGACCCATGGACTGCTCCACTAGATGCAGTACTTGAAGATCAACGATCTGGTATACTCTATTCTTACCATGTACCCAACGGTCAATCTGGAAGCTGTACTTACAGGTATTACATAATGGTAGGCGGTGTAGCTCTAGACTCAGTAGATATAAATTACACCTACCAACTATCAGTTGAAACAGAAAAACAAGCAAACATCAGCGTATTCCCAAATCCTGCAACGGATGTTGTAAATATTAATATTGAAAATTTAAATGGAGTTGGATCTGTTTCAATTTATGATATTGCTGGCAAAGTGGTTTCGAACGCAGTAATTAAAAACGGGAAAAATCAAGTTAATATTGAAGCTTTAAACGCTGGTGTATATTTCTATACAATAAGAAATAATGAAGGTATTATTGAAACAAAAAAAATATTGATTCAGTAAACCAATCTACTTTTTACTTCTCACTTTTCCTGCAATCAACTGATCAACCAAATTTGGTAAGCCAACAGTTGCAGGTGCTTTTACATGCAAAAACAAAGTTTGGCTTTCTCCAATATCCGACGGGTCTATTAAAATAAATTCAGCACCTGCTGGAGCATAATGAACTAAGCTAGCAGCAGGGTACACTTGAAGTGAAGTTCCTACCACTATTAAAAGATCAGCTTTCGAAACAATTTCTATGGCATCATCCATGGCAGGTACAGGTTCTCCAAACCAGACAACATGTGGCCGTAATTGCCGACCATTTTTACCTTTGTCGCCAATTTTAACATCTCCAATAATGGAAACCAATTCCATGTCATTTTCAGCCGTTTTAGCTTTAAATATTTCTCCGTGTAAATGCAAGACATTTTTTGAGCCAGCACGTTCGTGCAAGTCATCAATGTTTTGAGTGATTATTGTTGTTTTAAACACTTTTTCCAAGTTCACGAGTGCCTTATGACCGGCATTTGGTTTTGCTAACTTGGCTTGCTGCCGTCTAGCATTGTAAAACTCAAGTACAAGTTCTGGATTTGTTTGCCATGCCTCAGGGGTAGCCACTTCTTCAATTTTAAATTTTTCCCATAAGCCTCCAGAATCTCTAAACGTACCTAGCCCACTCTCTGCACTAATTCCTGCCCCTGTTAATACTACAATTTCCATACTAGTTCAAACTTTTAATTCCTAAAAATAGCTGTAAAACTAACTGCTATCATGTATTATTCAAAAATAAGGTAATTTTGAGAGTATATTTGCGTTTGCTTTAAAACTAGATTGCTCAAGACAATAAAAATATATCTATTAAGCTGCTTTGCATTTTTTGCGATTATAAATTCTCATGCGCAGTCCGATTTATTTAAAGTAACTCTTCCTCTTGCTAAAAGTGATACCATAACCATAGATACAGTATCAATTCTAAATTATGGTTTTATTGCAGAAATAAATGGGAAAAAATTAAATATAACTGACTTTGAACTAAATACCATCAAATCAACACTAGTTCTAAAGTCTGAATTAATAGCCACTTCTGATTCAATTGTGATTTCTTACTATAGAACACCAATTAATTTAAATGTAAATTATAATCACAAAGATGATTCGCTGATTTTTAGAGCTTCAGACACTTTGCTTCCTCCTTCTTTATTTTCAGTTGGAAGCGATATCCAAGAATTCGATTTTTTTTCAGACAATCAATTAAGCAAGCAAGGAAGTATTTCAAGAGGAGTTTCGGCTGGGAATGCGCAAAATCTCTCTTTTCAGTCGACATTAAACCTGCAATTAAGTGGTAAAATAGGACCCGACCTTTTTATAAAAGGATCTATTTCTGACGACAATATTCCTTTTCAACCAGACGGAAACACTCAAAAATTGCAGGAATTCGATCAAGTTTTTTTACAGATATACAATGATGATGTATCGGTAACCGGGGGCGATTTTTGGTTAAGAAAACCAAACGGATACTTTTTAAATTATCAAAAAAGAAGTCAGGGCCTATCAGTAGACTATAAACATGGCCTAGCAAATGCCAAATCAAATCCAACTATTACACATAAAATTAGTGGAGCTTTTTCTCGTGGGAAATTTGCAAGAAATATTGTCCAAGGCATTGAGGGGAACCAAGGGCCGTACAGACTTTTTGGAGCAGAAAATGAACAAAACATCATTATTCTGGCAGGAACCGAAAGTGTTTTTATAGATGGCGTGCTTTTAAAAAGAGGTCAGGCTTTTGATTATATCATTGACTATAATGGAGCAGAAATCACTTTTACAGCCAACCAATTCATCACAAAAGATAAACGAATTATTGTGGAGTTTCAATATTCGGACTTAAATTATGCCCGAAGTTTAGTCGCGTACAATGCCACTGTAAAAGCTGAAAAATACCAGTTGTGGGGTAATATATACAATGAACAAGACGCCAAAAACCAACCCATTCAACAAAGTTTAAATTTAAATCAGAAAAACAGTTTAAGCTTAGCTGGCGACAATGTTTCTGATGCTTTCGTTTCGAGCATATTCCCAACCGAATTTACTGAAAATACTTTACACTACTACTTAACAGATTCTTTGGGAATTGATTCAATTTTAGTTTTTACCGCCAATAAAGATAGTGCAGAATATAGAGCAAATTTTGCTTTGGTTGGAGAAAACAAGGGGAACTATATTATTGATAGATACACTGCTAATGGTAAAATATATAAATGGGTGAGTCCAATTAACAATATACCCCAAGGAAATTACGAACCCATACAACTACTTGTAGCACCCAAACGAAATCAAATGATGACTGTTGGTGGACAATATCAATTTAACGAGTCAACCTATTCGAAAGCTGAATTTGCATACTCTAAAAATGATAGAAACACCTTTTCAGATCTAGACAGTGGTGATGATAATGGCTATGGATTAAAATGGGAACTTGCCAATCTTAAAAGGTTTAAAAACAAAAAATTAGAACTCACCAACCAACTTAATTTTGAATTTAATGATAAAAACTTTTCACCAATACAATGGTTTAGATCGGCAGAATTTGACAGAGATTGGAATGTTCGACAAAAAAACTACACAGGTAATCAATTTATTTCATCATTTAACTCAGCAGCATCCATAAAAAACTTAGGTAAAATTTCCTACACATTAAATCAACTAACCTGGGGAACCGATTATAGCGGATGGAAAAATGACATTTTAATGCAAATCTCTAAAAAAGGTTTTAACGTATTTTTTAATGGAAACTATCTTCTTTCCAACGGACAAGAGGAAACTAAATATGCAAGACACCAAGGCCGATTATCTAAAAAATTTGATCGATTTGAAATTGGTCTGACTGATATATTTGAACGAAACAAGGTTTTTCAAAACAATACATTAGCAGGAAACTCCTTCCAATTTTACGATATAAAATCATACGTAGCAGTTGGCGATAGTACCAAAAGTTATCATCAACTATACTATCAGCAGCGACACGACTGGTTTTCAGATAGCACCAATTTGAAGCATGCAGCCAGAGCTAATAATTATGGCATTACAAGCCAATATAAAAAAGGAAGGGCTTACCAGTTGAAATTAAATGTTAATTACAGGCAGTTAGATATTTTGGAGTCTGACCTAATTAATCAGCAGCCCGAAGAATCAATTTTGGGAAGATTAGAGCAAAATCTTTATTTATGGAAAGGATTGTTAAGCAGTAGAATTTTTTACGAATTAAATTCAGGTTTAGAACTGAAAAGAGATTTTGTTTTTATCCAAGTCAATAATGGACAAGGTGTATATACTTGGATTGATTATAACGGAGACAACATTAAAGATATCGGAGAATTTGAAATTGCTCAATTTGCAGACCAAGCCGAATATATTAGAATAAATATAGCAACCACCGAATTTGTCAGAACTTATGGTAATCAATTTTCTCAGGCATTATTTATCAAACCAGAAAGACTTTGGAGCAGCAAAAAAGGAGTCAAAAAGGTAATTGCCCTATTCAGCAATCAAACCAATTACAGCATCAACAGAAAAACAAGTTACGAAAAAGGAATTTCAGCATTAAACCCCTTTGACAATAATATTGCTGACACCAGTCTAATAAATAGTTTATCCTCCATCAGAAACACACTGTTTTTCAATAGACTAAATCCAGTTTTTGGCATGGAATACCTTGTTCGCAATAACACTTCAAAAAGCTTATTGACTAGTGGGTTTTCAGCAAATTTTAGGCAATCACAAATCTTAAAACTAAGGTGGAATATTTCCAAAGTATTTAATTTAAAATTAGAATACGAAAACGGAAATCGACGATCCGAAAGTGACTTTGCAAGTAATCGAAATTTCGATTATAAAAATCAAATTGCGGATCTAGTGTTTACCTATCAACCGAACACTGCATTCAGGATAGGGTTAAATGCTCAATATGGCGAAAAATTGAATGATTCTGAACTTGAGGAAAAGGCTGAACTTTTTAAAATTGGAAGCGAATTAAGAATTAATCAAGCTAAAAAAGGAAGTTTTTCAGCTAATCTTGCCACCAACATCATTCGGTACAATGCTGCTTCAAACACTCCCCTTGCTTTTGAACTGTTGGAAGCACTGAAGCCTGGGGTGAATTTTATCTGGGGCATCAGTTATCAAAGAAAAGTGGCAACCAATTTGCAATTAAACTTTAATTATAATGGCAGAAAATCTGAAGAACTGAATGCCATCCATTCAGGTGGAATGGAACTTCGCGCATTTTTTTAAAAAATTCTCAACGGCATTTGAACTGCGCGATTTGGGATTTTTTTGTATCTTTACGTGTTTTATTTAAGAAAGATACTATGCATTTAAAATCAATCACTTTACTGGCAACTATAGCGCTCTTATTTTCATGTGGTAATGGAAATTCCTCAAGTAAAAATACGGAGGATAAACAAGAAGAAAAAGCGTCTATGAAGTTTGAAAAAGTAGATTCAAAACATTCTGGAATCGACTTCATCAATAATGTTGAGCAAACAGATTCTTTGAATTTTTTTAATTTTGAATATATTTTTAATGGTGGCGGAGTTGCTGTTGGCGACATTAATAATGACGGCTTAACAGATATTTATTTTACCGGGAACCATGTTGCAGACAAACTTTACATCAATAAAGGTGACTTAAAATTTGAAGACATTACTGAGTCGGCAATCGGAGATATTGCTACGTTAGGATGGCATACAGGAGTTAACATGATTGATATTAATGCTGATGGATGGTTAGACATATATATAGCAAGATCAGGAAGAGCGGATTCTGATGATAATCAAGGCAACCTACTTTTAATAAATAATAAAGACAATACGTTTTCAGAACAGGGCGAAGCGTATGGTGTAAATGTAAAAAGTCGCTCCACACATTCAGCGTTTTTTGATTTTGACAATGATAATGATCTTGACTTATATGTCTTGAATCACCCAAACCAGTCTGAAACAGGAATTAAATTGACTGTGGCTCAGGTTAATGATATGATTGAAAGAGGGAGTCCAAGCAGTGATGTTTTTCTTGAAAATGTGGACGGTAAATTTGTAGATATCACAAAAAAAGCAGGGCTTAATAACCATGCATTCGGACTAGGGATAGCCGTTTCAGATATAAATGGAGACGGATTTGAAGATATCTATATCTCGAACGATTATATGGCACCAGACCACCTATACATTAACAACGGAGATGGCACATTTAGCAACGAAGCCTTAAATCAGTTGAAGCACATGTCTAACTTTAGTATGGGGAATGATATTGCAGACTTTAACAACGACACTTATCCAGATATCTTAACATTAGACATGGCCAGTGAAGACCATGTCAGATCGAAAAAAAACATGGGAGGAATGAGCACTGAAAAATTTTGGAACACTGTGAGTGTAGGTTATCATTACCAATACATGTTTAATTCATTGCATTTAAATAACGGAAACAATACTTTTTCTGAAGTTGCACAATTGGCTGGCATTTCAAAAACCGATTGGAGCTGGGCACCATTATTTGTCGACTTTGACAATGATGGATATAAAGACTTATTTATTTCGAATGGATACAAAAGAGATTCTAGAGATAACGATTATATGGCCAAAGCAAATTCATCAAACGGTCAAGAAATTTCATATGAAGAAAAGTTAAACTTAATGCCTGCATCAAAAATTCAAAACTACATTTTTAAAAATAATGGCAAACTTCAGTTTGATAAAAAAATGAATGAGTGGGATATGGATTTTGCTGTCAATTCTAATGGAGCTGCTTTTGCGGATTTTGACAAAGATGGAGACATGGACCTTGTTATCAACAATATGGACGAAATGTCATTTATTGTGGAGAATAAATTAAAAAGTAAAAATCATTATCTTAAAGTAAAAGTTACTGGTCCTGAAGGAAACCCACTTGGATTAGGCTCAAAAATTACTTTGAAAACAAAAAATGGAATCCAGTTCCACGAATTACAAACTACAAGAGGTTACATTTCATCAGTTGAAAGTATTAGTCATTTTGGACTTGGAGAAAATAGTGAAATTGATGTGGTTGAAGTGAAATGGTTAGACGGAAAAAAAACACAATTAAAAAATGTAAAGGCCGACCAAACACTCGAAGTAAATTACAATACGGCTATTGCCATTACAGAATCACTTAAAATGGAAAAAAATGTGATTTTTGAAGATATTACAAAAGAACACAAACCTATCGCACACGAAGAACTTGCCGTTAACGATTTTGAATCAGAAGTATTACTTCCAAATAAAATGTCACAATTAGGGCCATTCTTATCTACTGGAGATATTAACGGTGATGGACTTGAAGATTTTTATTTATCTGGATCAATGTATAAAACGGGTCAATTAATGATTCAAAATAAGGCTGGGAAGTTTTCTGAAAAAAATGGTCCTTGGAAAAAGGAAGTAAACAGAGAGGAAATGGAGTCTTTAATGTTTGATGTGGACAATGATGGCGATTTAGACTTATATGTAGTGAGTGGTGGAAATGAAGCCACAATAAAGTCCGACAAATTATTTGACCAACTATACATTAATGATGGCAAAGGAAACTTCACAAATGAAACTAAGCAACGGTTACCTAACATGGTTACTTCAGGGCAATCAATAGCTTGTGCAGATATTAACGGTGATGGGTATTTAGATTTATTTTTAGGAGGTAGACAAACACCAGGGTTTTACCCATTCGCCCCTCGCAGTTACCTGCTTCTAAATAGAGAAGGTCAATTTAAAGATATTACTAATAATTCTCCTGACATTATGGGACCAGGCCTTGTTACAGCTAGCCTATTTGATGACTTCGATAAAGA
Source organism: Crocinitomicaceae bacterium (assembly GCA_045110285.1). GTDB lineage: Bacteria > Bacteroidota > Bacteroidia > Flavobacteriales_D > Crocinitomicaceae > Putridiphycobacter. The sequence goes on from JBGCGA010000051.1 coordinate 26,055, forward strand.
TGGAGATCTTGACCTCATATGTGTTGGAGAATGGATGCCAATTACTTTCTTTGAAAATCAAAACAATGTTTTTAAAAATGTAACCAACCAGAAAGGTACTAGTAACGAAGTAGGATGGTGGACCTCATTATCAAAAGGAGATTTTAATAATGATGGCTTAACAGATTATGTTGCGGGCAACATTGGCTGGAACAATAAATTCCATCCGTCTAAAAATCATCCTTTAGAAATTTATTGTGATGACTTTGATCAGTCGGGAACTTATGACATTGTACTAGCAAAATATCAAAATAATGTATGTTATCCTGTCAGAGGCAGACAATGTAGCTCTGAACAAATGCCATTTATTGCGCAGAAGTTCCCGAACTATTCTCAATTTGCTGAAGCTAACCTTGAGAAACTATATGGTGATGACAATTTAAAGAATGCAAAAGTACATTACTCTGCTACTAACTTTACTTCATCAGTTATACTAAACAACGGAAGCAATGGCTACTCACTCATAGATCTGCCGACAGAAGCACAATTTTCTGCTATCAATAGCATCCAAATTGATGACTATAATAATGATGGAAATACCGACATATTAACAGTAGGTAATAATTATGCCGCTGAAGTAGAAACAGTACGTTATGATGCTGGAAGAGGCAATCTGTTATTAGGTAACGGTGACGGATCTTTTAAAGCACCACAGCCATTCCAATCTGGCTGGTTTTCGAATACAGACGACAAAGATATGGCCTCAATAAATATCAATGGAAAAAGAGTGTTTATTATTTGTGGAAACAATTCTCAGATAAAATTAATTTCTGTTAAATAATTCTTGTTTTAATATTCTTTTTTTTGTAAGTTCGCAGAATACTATTTATAAAAAATGATAATTATGAAAAAAATTTACTTGATTTTAAGTTTGGTTTTTCTCGGTTCGGTGACCGCTTCTGCACAAGGTTCTACTTGCGCAACAGCAGTTGCACTAACTGGATCAGGCTATTACAACGCTGACGGACCTCTTGTAGGTACGCCCAGTGGTGGAAACATTGCTGGATGTGGTATCTTCGGTGGTACAAATGCAGATTGGTATGAATTTACACCAACTTGTGATGGTGTAATGTCAATTACAAACAATGTACCAGCTAACCCAAATAACGGAATAAGATTAACTGTTCGTTCAGGATCATGTTCAGCACTTAACTGTGTCGCTAACTCTGGTTGGCAAGATGGAACTGTAAACAATATTGCAGTAACAGGTGGTACAACTTACTACATTGAATTTGATGATAGTTGGAATGGAGTAAATTCAGGTGTTCCTTTTGATTGGGAACTTGACTACACTGTTAATAATGCACCAACTCCTGGTGTACTTCCACAATTAACTAGTGCATTTGTGACATGGATTCCTTTTGGCTTGGAAACTGGCTGGGATATTGAATGGGGTCCTTCGGGCTTTGTTTTAGGTTCAGGAAATACGACAAACGTTGATTCCATTGAACCTGGAAACCAATATCAGATTACAACCTATAATGGTGCTCCGTTAATTCCGGAAACAGAATACTGTTACTATATATCTATAGAAAATACAGGCTGTTGGATTGGACCGATTTGCTTTACTACTCTACCAGTGTGTCAAGCACCAACTGCTTTGATGAGTAACCCATTAAGTACATCATCAATACTAAGCTGGCAGCCAGGCGGTTCGCCAGGTAGTGGTTCACCAACATGGGATTTACAGTATGGACCTTTAGGTACGCCAATTAATGATCCTAGTATGATTTTTGCAGGAAATGTAGCCTCCTCAGCATACAATGCTCAGAGTTTGCCTACATGTACAGATTTTCACATGTATGTAAGAGAAATTTGTGATGCAACTACGACTCCACAAGAAATTTCTGCTTGGGTTGGACCGTTTATCATGAGTACAGCATGTAACTGTGACGATCCAAGTGCATTGGGAGGTACTCCAGATGCTAACGATCCGTTTAACTATGATATCGACTGGACAGTTGGTAATATTGAAACAGCATGGAATGTACAGTGGGGGCCATCAGGTTTCTTAATTGGAACTGGAACTATTGTTAATGCAAATACTAACCCTTTCACATTGCAAGGTGTTACTCCAGATTCACAATTAGATTATTATGTACAAGCTGAATGTGGTACTGACGGAACGTCTAACTGGGTTGGACCATTCACTTTTACGACAAATGTATTCTGTCCAGTACCAACTGGTTTAGGAGTAAACAATGTAGAAACTAATCAAGCTGATATTTTCTGGAACGTAAGTGGTACTACT
>JBGCGA010000052.1:0-14255 GCA_045110285.1 Crocinitomicaceae bacterium
GAATACTCCGCGCCTTGGGGGTTCATACGTTTAAACTTTTTTATTTCTTTATCAAAAGCCTTCCTGATGGTCTTACTCCATTTTTTCTTGGACGCTCGTTTTTCAAACTCTTGAATCTCAGCTTCAACTGGGTTGCCGCCCAATTCTTCTTGAATGGTTCGCATTTGCTGATTCAAAAAGTACTCTCTCTGCTGTTTGTCAATGTCAACTTTTACCTTGCTTTGAATTTCATTTTTCATCTTCAGCATTTTCAATTCATGCGAAAGGTGAGTCAACACTTTCTCAATTCTTAAATCGAGACTATTAATTTCAAGCAAAGCTTGTTTTTGATGCACATCTCCACTTAAATTACTGGAAATGAAATTGGCCATAAAAGTAGGACTTTCAATGTTTTTAATGGCAAAAGCCGCATCTGACGGAATGTTAGGAGAGTCTTTAATGATTTTTAAAGCCATCTCTTTCATGGAGTCCACCAATGCCAAATTTTTGTTTTCGGTAATGTCAATCTTAACGTCAATTAATCCAGTCACCAAAGCTTTGAAATATGGCTCAGTTTGAATGTAAGACGTGGTTTCGAATCGTTTTTTACCTTGAATGATAATGGTTGTAGAACCGTCGGGCATTTTCAATTTCTTAATAATCGTCGCTACCGTTCCTATTTGATGTAAGTCTTCCGCTTGTGGCTCTTGTACATCAGGCATTTTTTGAGCCACAACGCCAATGGTTTTGTCGGCTTTATAAGCGTCTTCAATTAATTTTATGGATTTGTCTCTTCCCACAGTAATTGGAATAACCACTCCAGGAAATAAAACATTATTGCGTAAAGGCAGAATTGGCAACACTTCTGGTATTGCTTCTTTATTCATTGTATCCTCTTCTTCGTCCGAAATTAATGGAACGAATTCTGCGTCTTGGTCAATTATTTGTGCTAAATCTAAAAAGTCTTCGTGCATGAAGTCAGACATATGTTCAGTTTTTTGTCAGTTTGTCATTTAATCTCACGGAGTGGGGCAAATCTTGTCAACTTTAACCTCTTATTCTACTTAAAACCGTGTAAAATTCTCCGAGCCTTTAGTAGTTCAACCTTTATGCCAAACTTGATGTTTTGAACAAGTGTTCTAAGATTTCTTTTTCAGAATCTGATAAGCTTAGGTTTCTTCTTTTCATCATGTTTTCTGATACTTCAAGTGCTTTATCGAACTGAAATTTATCTTTTGGTCCCCATGCGAAAGAAGGGATATATTTTGGAGGGAATTCTGCACCATAAACATTGGCAGAAACGCCAATGGTAGTGGCAGTATTTAACATGGTATTAATGCCTGTTTTAGAATGGTCACCCATTAATAAGCCGCAGAATTGTAATGGTGTTTGAACTAACGATTTTGAATTAAAATCATACAGTTTTATTAAGCCATAGTTATTTTTCAAATTTGATGAATTGGTGTCAGCGCCTAAATTACACCATTCACCAATGAGTGAATTCCCTATAAAGCCATCATGTCCTTTATTACTGTATGCGTAAAATATACAGTTCGACACTTCGCCGCCAATTTTACATTCTGTTCCTACAGTTGTAGGTCCGTAAATTTTTGCGCCCATTTTTATTGTGGCATGTTCCCCCAATGCAAAGGGTCCCCTAATCATTGAGCCCTCCATTACTTCTGCGTCTTTCCCAATATATACTGGTCCGCTGCTTGCGTTGATTATTGTGCATTCAACTTTAGCGCCTTCTTCTATAAAAACTTGCTCAGGATTTAGAACTTGATTAGTAGTAGAAATTGGTTGACTGTTTCTTCCAATTGTTAGCAGATGAAAGTCTAAAGCTATGGCCGCCGCATTCTGCTGAAACAAATCCCAAATATTTTCTAACCAAATGGCTTCGGAATCTTCAATTTCAATTGTTTTACCGGTATTTGTACCTCTGCTAGCCAGCCATTGCCCATTTACAATCAAATTTTCGCCTTGCTGCAAATTCAGTAATGCATTGGCAGAGGTTGAAGCTGGTTTAAAATTTCCAGCAACTAAAAAATCATAAGATTCAATATTAGGAAATTTACCATTTAGGTATGATTCTGTTTCATAATACAAATTAACTGATTCTCCTGTTGCGCTAATCAGTTTGCTCCATGTGTCTTGAATGGTTAATATGCCAAACCTTAAATCAGCAATGGGGCGGGTGAGTGCTAAAGGGCAAAAGGCAGAGTGTTTGGAATTGTCCGTGAACTTAAGAATCATAAAAAAAAGGGTAAAAAAAAAGCCTCATAATTGAGGCTTTATAAATGTATGAATTTTTTTTATTTCTTAAGATTCTTTCCGTATCTGTTTTTAAATTTATCAATACGCCCTGCAGTATCCACAAATTGTAACTTTCCAGTAAAGAAAGGATGAGATTTATGAGAAATATCTAATTTCACCAATGGATACTCGTTACCATCTTCCCATGCGATTGTTTCTTTTGAAGGCGCACAAGAATTACACAAAAATGCATAATCATTTGTCATGTCCTTAAAAACAACTTGTCTGTACTCTTCTGGGTGAATTCCTTTTTTCATTTTAATTCTATATTAATGCTCTTATATTATTTCCGAAATTGGAGTGCAAATGTACTGAATTTATTTTTAAATACAATTAATATAATCGCAAAATAAAAGTAATTAAATTGCGTATTAGTATCTTTGAGGCGCAATATTATGAAATTTATACTGTTTTTATCATCCTCTCTTTTGATTTTATTGGCGATAGGCTGCAAAAAACCATTGGCCTATTCAAAAGAGAATCTTAATTTCTCTAACGATACAGTTATTTTCGATACAGTATTTACAACAATAGGTTCAACAACAAAACAACTTAAATTATACAATAACAATAGCCTTAGAATAAAAATTGAAGAAGTTGAATTAATGGGTGGTCAAAATTCTCCGTTTAATATCAATTTGGATGGCGTAGCTGGTAAGAATTTTGAAGACATTGATTTGCCGAAGGACGACTCTCTGTTTATGTTTGTTGAAGTTAAATTATCGGTAAACGACGGAAATTTACCTTTGGTGGTAGAAGATTCAATCCGTTTTAGAACAAATGGAACAGATCAATATGTGAAATTAGTGGTTTGGGGTCAAGATGCATATTTTCATGTAAACGAAATTGTAAGCGACAATGAACCATGGCAAAACGATAAACCTCATGTGATTTACGGTCTAGCAGCAGTTGGTTTCCCGGGAGTCGACTCTAATTTAACACTAAATATTCCAGCTGGCACTCAAGTTTACGCACACAAGTCTTCATTTTTATTTGTTTACAAAAGCAGTTTGAACGTAAATGGATCACTCGGAAACGAAGTAGAATTTAGGCACGATAGATTGGAGCAGTTTTATGACGATAAGCCAGGTCAGTGGGGCGGAATATTCTTGTCGCAGGCGCAAAACTCAACCATCAGTCACGCTATTATCCGAAACGCTGAAATAGGCCTGAGGGCCGACACAACTATGGGGGGGTTAACTTTAGCTGTGAAAAATACAGTTGTTAATAACAGTCAGTTTTATAATTTATGGCTCAATTCTGGACCAATTGCAACATTCGAAAATACAATTTTTGGAAATGCAGGTATTATATCCGCCTATTTATTTGCAGGCGGTGAAGCTCAATTTAAACATTGTAATTTTGTGAACTATTGGACAGGGTCCAGAAGCGGACCTGCTTTTGCTATTAAAAACTACTTTGTGGTTGATGATATTGCCTATGTCAGACCTGTTACAAATACTATATTTGATAATTGTATCATGTATGGCAATGGAGCAAACGAAATTGTGGTTGACACATTAATAGAAAGCCCCGTAACTTTTGATGTTTTATTTAGGAATTGCTTGATGGAAAGAGAAGAGGATGAAATTTACGAATACAGTAATTATATAGATGTCATCTGGAGACAAAATCCACTTTTCAAAAATACTTCTGAAAACGATTTTAAATTTGATGACGGATCACCGCTTGACAATGCAGGTAATAGTTTTTCAGGTTTAAATTTAGATATTGAAGGAAATAACAGAAGTGCTAGTACCCCAGATATTGGTGCTTATGAAAACTAGTTAACAACTACAGTTGTTGAATCAGAAGCTGAATCACCTAGAAAAGAAAAGTTATTAAACACTATTAATTTAACTTTGTAAGTCCCGGGAACACTCATTGCTCTTGTGAAAACTCGGTCGTTCCACATCAATCCATTCTCTGTTGACGAATCGGGTCCTGTAATTTCCCAAATATAGCTCAATTCGTTTTCCGAGCACGAAGTAAACGTGATACTATCTCCTGCAGAAACTGACGATTTGTCGGTTTCAATACATGGAATTGGTTCTTTCACTTTCTTACAAGATATTACTAGAGCGAATAAAGATAAGATGACTAAAGAAGAAACTAGTTTCATAGGTTGATTTCAATAATTTCAATAGATGCAAAAGTAATAAATAAATCAATAACGAAATACCACAATTTTTAAGCCCTCAGGTCAACCATGGTATTGGTAGCAATAATGGCTCTTTTTTTGCGTTACTAAAAAAGTATGTAACCTTTTTTAGTACAAAGGTTATGTATGTGCAAAGAAAAAAAACCAAAACCAAAACAAGAAAATTATGTCAATTAATCCGCTTTACCATCATACTGAGGAAAAACTCCAGTCGGAGCTTCAGTTGGTTAAGGCCGCGCAGAGTGACCCAAAACGGTTTGCGCCGCTTTACGACAAGTATTACGAACAAATATTCAGGTATATATACCAAAGAATGGATGATCAAGATTTAGCCTTTGATGTCACTAGTCAAGTCTTTTTGAAGGCCTTAAACAATATTGAACGCTATGAATATAGAGGTGTTCCTTTTTCTTCATGGTTATACAGAATCGCTAAAAGCGAAGTGTATCAGTCGTTCAGAGATAAAAAAGCCAAAAGAACAGTGAATGTTGATACTGTACATTTGGAAGGTTTTATCGAAAATTGGGAGGAAGATACAACGGAGGAGAATAGAAAAATTCTACTGAGTATCATTAGTTCATTAAAAGAAGAAGAAGTACAGTTAGTTGAAATGCGATACTTTGAAAAAAGATCGTACCGAGAAATTGGTGAAATTTTAGACTTAACTGAAAATAATGCAAAGGTGAAAACACACCGCGTATTGAATAAAATGAAAAAAACATATAGAAAAGCATATGGACAATCATAATGTAAGAAGAGATCGCCCTAGATTATCTTCCAATGAAATTGCACAGCACAAAGATTTTGATAGTGTTTTAAACGATTATCAAATCATGAAGAAACCATTTTACAAAAACCCATGGTTTTTTGGGGTAACAGGAGTGGCTTCCGTCAGTTTGCTGATTGGTGCAAATTATAGTTTTACTGACAGCCCAGCGGAAAGTTATCCGCTGGCTGCCAAAACTACCGAAAGTGCGCCTCCAAAAGATGAAAGCAAAACCATTTATTTGGCCAGCCTTGAATCTGCCGAAGTACAGGACGGCCCAGAAAATCCAGTGAAAACAAAATTAATTCCACTAAAAAAAAAGGAAATACATGATAACACTTCTACTTTAAAAAATAAATCTTTTAACCAATCTGAAATTGTAAACACTGAAACATCAATAGAGATCAGTGCGGATTCAAAAACGAAAAAACATAAACCTGTTATTGCTGAAGACCATAGTCAAGCAAATTCAGCCCTGCAAAATCATCCAAAAATTAACGGAAAAATTGGTGGGATGCTAAAAACAGGGTCTGTTAACACAAGCACTGTTATACTGACGGACTCAAAAATTCCGATTTCAGGTTTTGAAATGCACATAGCCACAGAGTTTGGTTTCAAGGTATTTCGCTCTAAATCGAATCGGTTGAGTAGTGAAATGGTAGCGGCTATTCAGTCGGCTCAATCAAACACCGAAGTCTATTTTGAAGGCATATCTGGCGATATTGGTGCAAGCCGACCTTTGAGGTTGTCGCCACTTAAATTCACATTAACAAAATGAAGATTTAAAATAGGTTAATTTCATATCATTTTCAAAACGCATTTTTAACTTTGTAGTATAAATGCGTTTTTTTATGTATAAACTCATCATTCGACCAATATTGTTCTGGTTCGACCCCGAAAAAGTTCATCATTTTACTTTTGGATTTATCAAATTTGTGTCAAAAATCCCATTGGTTTCTCCCATTTTGAAGTCGGTTTATAAGGTAAAGACAAAAAATCTTGAACAAAATCTTTTTGGATTGAATTTTAAAAATCCTGTTGGTTTAGCGGCCGGGTTCGATAAAAACGGAGAATTGTACAATGAACTTGAAAATTTTGGATTTGGATTTGTAGAAGTCGGCACAGTAACGCCACGTCCTCAAGACGGAAATCCTAAAAAGCGATTATTTCGACTAAAGTCCGACCAAGGCCTTATCAACAGGATGGGGTTTAACAATAAAGGAATGAAAGCCCTAGTTGAGCAACTAAAAAAGCGGAAAACTAATATAGTTGTTGGGGGAAATATTGGTAAAAATACCGATAGCCTGCCAGATGCATATATTTCTGATTATTTGGATACTTTTAAAGCTTTGCAGCCTCATGTCGACTATTTTGTAGTGAACATTAGCTGCCCTAATGTGGGTAGCATGGCTAAATTACAGGATAAAGATTTTATCTTGGAGTTGCTAAATACACTAAAAGAACAGAATAAGGCTTTGCCAAGACCAATATTACTGAAAATTGCACCAGATTTAAATAATCAGCAATTAGATGAAATTATTGAAGTGGTAGCGGAGTCAGGAATAGACGGTGTTATTGCATCAAATACTTCGACAAACCGAGAGGGTCTAAAAGCATCAGAAGAAAGGCTGAAGGAAATTGGTAACGGGGGCTTGAGTGGTCAGCCCGTGAAAGACAGGTCAACACAAGTGATTCAATACTTGTCAGAAAAATCGAATAAGGCCTTTCCTATTATTGGTGTTGGTGGCATTCATTCTGCTGATGATGCGATTGAAAAAATTAAAGCTGGGGCAAGTCTCGTTCAAGTTTACACAGGATTTGTGTACTCTGGACCTAAATTGGTAAAGTCCATTAATCAAAAAATATCGTCATTAAATTTGTTAGCAAATGATTAAAATAATTGAATGTCCGCGGGATGCTATGCAAGGCATTCACGAATTTATTCCAACCCAAACTAAAGCCGATTATATTAATAGTCTGCTTCAAGTTGGATTCGATACGATTGACTTTGGAAGTTTTGTGTCACCAAAAGCCATTCCGCAATTAAAAGATACTGCTGAAGTATTGTCAAAATTGAATTTAGCAGATACAAAAAGTAAATTGCTGGCCATTGTAGCTAACGAGCGTGGTGCCGCTGATGCCGTTAATTTCGAAGAAATTCATTATTTGGGTTATCCATTTTCTGTTTCTGAAACATTTCAAAAGCGAAATACCAACGCAACTATTGCGGAATCCTTAAAACGAGTAGAGTCCATGCAAAACATTTCCGTTAAGCACCATAAAAAAATGGTTGTATACTTATCTATGGCATTCGGAAATCCTTATGGCGATCAGTGGGACGTGGATGAAGTGGCTAAGTGGAGTGAGACCTTATATAATGAATTTGATATTGATATTTTGGCATTGTCCGATACCATTGGTGTGTCAACTCCTGAAAATATCGACTATTTATTTTCTAATTTAATAAAAGATATACCCAAAGTTGAGTTTGGCGCTCATTTACATACCACACCTGAAACTGCGGTTGAAAAAGTGGAAGCTGCAATTAATGCAGGCTGCAAAAGATTCGACGGAGCCATAAAAGGTTTTGGAGGCTGCCCAATGGCAAAAGATGATTTAGTCGGAAATATGCCAACTGAGGTAATGTTAGCCTATTTCGAAAGTATCGAAATGGCACCAGATTTGCAGATGGATGTGTTTAAACAGGCAGAATTAATGTCGCAAACTGTTTTTCCCATTTAATATGAAATATATACAATTTTTATTGCTGATAGTGCTGGGGGGGTCGCCCGCCTTTGCAGGTCAAATCGAAAAATCTTTATCTGAGTTTGATCAGGTTGAATTTACAGGTAATTATGAAGTGAAGATGGTAAAAGCCGATTCAAACTATATAGTTATCATAAACCAAGACGACAAAGTAACAGATGATGAAATTATAGTAGATATCGATAATAAAACCTTAAAAATGTCGATTAAAAACGACATTTATATTGAACGTGATATCACTGTTAAGTTATATTATAAGGACATTGATAAAATATCGGCGCGAAGAGCAGCTCAAGTTGAATCTGATAAGCTTCAAGCAGACAAAATAGAAGTGGCTGCTACTACCGGAGGGAAAATAGTTGTAGCTGTAAAATGCAATCATCTAGATGTTTCGATTAAGTCTGGTGGATCGGTGAGGGTAAATGGAGGGGCAAAAACCGCTCATTATGATGTGAATGCTGGTGGAACCATTGCGGCGATTAATGTAGATGTGCCGGTAGTTGAAGCTTGTATTCAGTTTGGTGGCGAAGTAATTTTAACCGCTACTGAAACCCTAGAGGTAAAAATTAAAGCAGGTGGTGTTGTCTCTTATAAAGGGAATCCATCCATCAAATCGCAAAGCATAAAATTAGGAGGAAAAATTGAAAATTTGGATGAAAAAGGGAAGTAAATTCATAGGTTTCTTATTATTTATGCTTCTGTTTTTGGGAGGCTGTCAGTCTGAACCACAGCATACAGATGTAGCCAATTACTTCCCAAGCGACACGGTATTGGTTGAGAATAAATACCCACCATTAGTCGATTCTTCAGTGCTTTCAGCTATTCAAATACTGAATATTTGCTCATTATCCGATACCAACACCATACTTGAGCCTTGTGACCACAGCAAATTCAGAGTGTTTCCTCTGGGACCAGAAATTCCTTTTAATAAAGGGTTCATACTAGAAATGAAAGAAGGTGTATATTCAGCTCCATTTAAGCAGGTTTTGGTAATCGAAAAGTCTTTTAATAAATATAAAATTATCAATCGGTACTATGGGTTCTTAATTGAATACCGAACGACCGAGTCTGGATACAACGATATTTTAATGGGGTACAAAGATCCGGAGATCGGTTTAATCGCCTTAAGACATTCTTGGAAAGGGGAAAGTTACGACCCGGTTAATGTCGAAGAAATTAATGGGTATTTCATAAAACCTGAATTACAAGATTCAATTAATAATATATTTATCAGTACTTTTAGTGCTGGCTATTAAAGTCGTTGTTTAAGTGAAGTTTTTACTGTTTTTTCTCCTTTCATTCCTTATTTATGCTTGCGGTGCAGTTAAGTTTAATCAAGTATACGAAGGGTATGGCGCCGAAGGTTTTCATGCCAGAGGTATGACTTCACATGATTCTTTACTATCTATTTCAGGTGCAAAAGGCAAAGTCACTATTTTTAATTTAAATTCATTATCTGTAGTTGACACTTTTACTATTAAGGCTAGTGATTTTAGAGGGGTTCAATTTGTTCAAGCGTCAACTTTATTGTTAATGAATTCAGGTGATAGAGGTTTGATATACCAATACAACCTTGCCACAAAGCAATTGAATGCTGTTTTAAGTCAAGACTCTGCGTTTTATGATGCTATTGCAATCAACAAAAGTGGAGTAGGTTTTATGATGGGAGACCCAATTGATAATCAGTTTACGCTATATAAAACAATAGATTTTGGAAAAAATTGGGAAATGCTTGACAATTTGCCAAGTCCCTTAAAAGGAGAAGCAGGGTTCGCTGCAAGTAATACAGGAATTGCATATTATGGCTCAACTGTCTATTTTGCTACTGGAGCTAGTGATACAGCGCGATTAATAAAATCTGAAAATGATGGTGAAACGTGGACGGCTATAAATACACCAATGAGGTCAGGTGGCAGCCACGGCATATATTCCATAGCATTTTGGTCGGCTAAAAATGGGATGATTGCTGGTGGAAGCTATGTTGACAAATTAGAAAACGACAGCATTTGTTTTATTACCAATAATGGCGGTAAAACATGGACGAACCGTTCGCTTGGCTTACCAGGTTACACCTCATGTGTTACGGCTTCTCAAAACGGCAAATTGATTGTAGCTACTGGTAGACTGGGCGTAATGTATTCTACCGATAAAGGAAAAACATGGCAAGCCTTAACCAAACAGCCGTTTTATGCGGCTAAAATTGTAGGTGATAAAATTTGTTTATCAGGCCAAAGGGGTACCTTGTCTATTTACCTCATGCAATAAAAATTGCTATAGTTGTTTCCTAATTAGTGCTTTAGGTTTATAAAATTAACGGTTTCTGTATTTAAAACCGAGATGTTGATAAAAAAGACCAAATAAAAATTGAGGATTTCGTATATTTACCTCCAAGCACTGCTGTCATATGTTAAATAAACTACCATTAATTGCTTTCATGTTAGCGAATACCGGAGTGTTTGCGCAAGGTGGAACTTTTATTGGTGCAGGAAATTCCAATGGTGTAACAGTCACTTCTAGTTCAACTTATAAAGCATATCCAGGGTATTTAGATGCTAATGCTGATAATACTTTGGATGGTGAGGGATTAATTGGTGCTAAGGTTGAGGCTGCTCGGTTTTTAAGTCAAGCTGGTTTTGGTGGTTCAGTGGCTGATGTCGATAATTTGGTTAAAATTGGTCAAGATAAATGGTTGGCGCAACAATTTTCATTACCCGCAACACTATTAGCGGACACTGCAAAAGCGTTTTACGATCAAGGGCTAGCCAATTACATTTCTAATGGAGGCGATTCAAGCGGATATCCATATAGAGTTGACGATAGACATGTGGATTATGCATGGTGGAACAATACCATGAATGCTGAAGACCAATTAAGGCAAAGAACAGCTTATGCTTTAAGCCAAATTTTGGTTATTTCCTCAGAGGGGACTTTAGGAAACTACGGAACTGGTGTGTCACTTTATTATGATATTTTATTGAAAAATGCCTTTGGTAATTTTCGCGATATTTTAAAAGATGTGACTTTGAGTGTGGCTATGGGTAGTTATTTAAGTCATTTAAACAATCCTAAAGCTGATTTGGCAAATAATATTCACCCAGATGAAAACTATGCACGAGAAATCATGCAATTGTTTACTATTGGTCTGTATAAATTAAATATAAATGGTAGCCAACAATTAGATGGCTCTGGTAACCCAATTCCAACATACGATAATGATGACATTAAAGAATTGGCAAAAGTATTTACGGGTTTAGGTGTCGCAAGCCGATTAGATAGTGGAAATCTATATTTCTATTTAGGATTATGGCAAGCTGACTTTTCTGTGCCAATGAAAATGTACGAAGAGCAGCACGAAATTGCACAGAAAACATTACTCGACGGATTTGTAATTCCGCCCGGCCAAGCAGGAATGGAAGATATTGATATGGCAATTGATCATTTGTTCAATCATCCAAACGTTGGGCCGTTCATTGCCCGTCGTTTAATACAGCAATTTGTAAAATCAAATCCAAGTCCCAACTACATTCAAACTGTAGCAGAAAAGTTTAATGATAATGGAACAGGCGTAAGGGGCGATATGAAAGCGGTGATCATGGCTATTTTAACGCATCCTGAAGCCAGAACTTGTGATGGGATTAATGGAGCCGACCAAGGAAAATTAAAAGAACCGATATTAAGGTATACACAATTCGCCCGATTATTCTTGGGTGAAACACCACACGGAAAAAACAGATTTTGGAATTATGCGTATTTAGCGCTCGAGAGTGTAAACCAAGCGCCTTTGCATTCACAAACTGTATTTAATTTTTATGGACCAGACTTTACGCCAAACGGCGCAATTGGAGACGCCAATATGGTAGGACCTGAATTTGAAATTCACAATACCAGAACTGCCATTGGGTATACAGACATGGTTTACTATTGGGTTGAATTGAATTTATTGTTTATTTCATTCACCAGTGATGCTTTAGATAGCCATTATACGCCTAGTGATTTAACTAGTTTGTATGACTTGGTCAAAGACACTGATGCATTTTTAGATCACTTAGATGTATATCTATGTAACGGTCAATTATCGGCTCACACACGAAGTGTCATAAAAAATAAATTTGAAGAATACTCTGGTTCATTAACGGATTTAGATAGTAAAATTAAATTGGCGCTATATATTGTAATGGTAAGCCCTGATTTTGTGGTGTTAAAATAGAATTGAATGAAGGATAAAATGACACAATCGAGAAGAAATTTCATTAAAACGGCTAGTTTAGCTGCTTTGGGATTGTCAGCTCCTGCGTCAGCTATGGTGCAATTAAAAGCACTAAATTCATTAATGAGTGCACCACCAGTTTTACCGTTCGGAAATTATAAAGCACTTGTTTTTGTGTTTTTAGGAGGCGGAAATGATTCCTTTAACATGTTGGCACCGAAATCGAATACGGAATACGGGCATTATGCTACAACACGGTCGAATTTAGCCATTCCACAAAACGATTTATTGGGCATATCTTCAAACGATTTTGGCTTACATCCAAGTTTAACAGGGGTTAAACAAATGTTTGATAATGGCGATTTAGCCATGCTGGCCAATGTCGGAACTTTAATAGAACCAACAACTGTCGCACAATATCAAAACGGAACGGTTCCAATTCCATTGGGTCTATTCTCTCATCTCGATCAATACAACCACTGGCAAACGGCACAGCCGCAAATGCGAGTGAATAAAGGATGGGGCGGTAAAATTGCCGATATGGTTGGGTCAACTAACGTCAACCAAAACATTTCAATGAATGTATCATTGGGTGGATCAAATTTATTTCAAGCGGGTAACACCACAGTGCCGTTTAGTATGAACAGAAACGGACCGAAGCTCCCATTGTATTATGATGCCACTTGGGGGAATAATGAGGCTCGAAAAGCCATGACCGATAGTTTATTGTACCATAATTATCAAGATCCTTTTCAAAAAACATATGCCGACACTTTTCGTGAATCTTTAGAAGCTGGTATTGAATTTAAACAAGCCATTGACGCTTTACCACCATTTACAACTACTTTTTCAACGGCTAATATTTCGCAAGAACTTGAAATGGTTGCTAAAACCATTGCGGTTAGAAATACATTAGGGTTCGAAAGGCAAATATTTTTCTTACGCCATAACGGGTGGGACCATCATGATGATTTATTAACCAGACAAGCGGATGGTTTAGCAGACATTAATGCGGCCATGGTTGAATTTAAACAAGCTTTAGATGAAATGGGTATGTTTGATGATGTGACCACTTTTGTAGGGTCTGAATTTGCCCGTACTTTAACTTCAAACGGAAACGGAAGCGACCATGCTTGGGGAGGAAATGCCATGGTAATGGGTGGAGATGTTATTGGAAACCAAATTTATGGTTCTTATCCGTCGTTAGAAATTGGCAGTACGCAATATATTGATGGTGGTGTAATTGCTCCTACTATGGCAACCGATTCACTATTTTCTGAACTGGCACTTTGGTATGGTTTAACACCTTCCGATTTGTCTACTATTTTCCCAAATGTGGCTAATTTCCACAATTTGGCAACTATTTCAACCAGTAATCCGCCAATTGGCTTTTTAAATATGTAATGAGGTATCTATTTCTATATATCGCTCTGTTTTTATCTGCCGCAAACGTGGCATACGGCCAATGTTATCCCGAAAGGCACAATACAGCTTGGTATAATGGGTGGATGTCATGCGAAATATCTGCTAACCCAAATGCTACCCGACCAGAATCGCATTGGATTATGTACGACTTTGGAAATGTATTAGAAATGTACAATTTTTCAGTTTGGAACGTGAATGCACCTGAATTTTTAGACCACGGCATTCAAACTGCCCATATCGATTATTCATTAGATGGCGAAACTTGGTTGGAATACGGCGAAGTATCCTTAGCACAAGGCACAGGCGAAAATACGTACGAAGGACAAGAGCTCTTTAATTTTAATGGAGTTGAAGCCAAATACCTATTAATTACAGCTGCTACAACTTATGGGTCCGACTGTGCAGGGTTAGCCGAAATTAAATTAGAAGTAGACTCTAGCGAAACAATAGTGCCAACCGACACTACCACCCAAACTGCGCAAGATTCCATTTGCATTATTGCAGATGTATTTCCAAATCCAATGGTAACCAACGAACTATTCATTACCCTAAAACAACAATGCGTTCCAGCAGTACATTATACTGTAACTGATGCCACTGGTAAAATAGTAGTGCAAAGCACACCAATAGCTCTA
>JBGCGA010000053.1:0-15440 GCA_045110285.1 Crocinitomicaceae bacterium
TGATTTCTTTCCCGCTCTCCTGTATTCCCTGAGGTAATTTTCTTGCTATACTTGAAATGGTAGAGGATGGTAAAAAAGGTTGAATTTCTTGAGAAATAAAAAGTACTTTTTTCTTATCCATAATCGATTTAATGATTTCTAAGCTACAAAAGTACGAAAAAAAAGCCGTTATTCCAGCGTAAAACATAGATTTGTGAGCTTAAACTGTTGTAAAGTGGAAATTTATAAATCGAGTACAGCCTTAAAAGAAGCCATTGCATTGTGGAAATCAGCTAATCCTGCGGGTAAAATAGGTTTTGTTGCTACAATGGGGGCGTTACATGGTGGACACATTACATTAGTGGAGGCTGCGAAGAAAGCAAGTGATATTGTGATTGTCAGCATTTTTGTAAATCCAACCCAATTTAACGACCCTAAAGATTTAGAACACTACCCTAGGACTGAAAAAGCTGATACTGAACTATTAGCTCAGAATGACTGTGATATTATTTTTATGCCTTCAGTTAATGACATGTATCCAAAGAATAATCCGCCATACAAAATTGATCTAGGTGGATTAGATAAAGTGATGGAAGGGCAGTTTAGACCCGGTCATTTTGAAGGTGTTTGTAATATTGTAGAAACTCTTTTGCGTGTCACTGAATGCGACTTAGCTTTTTTTGGCATCAAGGATTTTCAGCAAGTGGCTATTGTAAAGCACATGGTTGAAATTAGAAATTTATTAGTTGAAATTGTAGCAGTACCAATAAAAAGAAGTAATGGTGGATTAGCGCTAAGCTCACGCAATGCACTTTTGTCAGAAAAACAGAAGGAGGAAGCCAGAATAATTAATTGGGTTTTAAGGCTAGGTAAGCAATTAGTTTCCGAAGGGAAATCATTACCTGTAGTAAAAGAAAATATGATATCTCTCTTTAATCGTGGCACTTTGGATTTGGAATATCTGGACTTTGTTTCGAATAAAACTTTAAAGCCAATAACTTCCATAGAGTCGAACATGTCTGCTTGCGTAGCAGCCTATTGCGGAAAAGTAAGGCTAATTGACAATATTCAGTTGAATTAGCTTTAAGTCGAAGTCATAAAATGACTTTGGGGGTTGTAGCTAAAATAATTTCACTAAATTTGTCCTCTTAATTTTATACCTAACACTATGGCGTATTTATTTACCTCTGAATCAGTTTCAGAAGGACATCCAGATAAAGTTGCAGATCAAATTTCGGATGCGTTAATTGATCATTTTATGGCATTTGATCCGAGTTCAAAAGTAGCCTGTGAAACTTTGGTTACTACTGGATTAGTGACATTAGCTGGTGAAGTAAAGTCAAATGCATATTTAGATGTGCAGCAGATTGCACGTGATACAATCACTAAAATTGGTTATACAAAATCCGAATATCAATTTGATGCCAAGTCTTGTGCTGTAATATCGGCAATACATGAACAGTCTGACGATATTAATCGAGGAGTTGACAGATCTGACCCTATGGAACAAGGAGCAGGTGATCAAGGAATGATGTTTGGATACGCCACTACTGAAACAGAAAACTATATGCCATTGGCATTAGATTTATCTCACAAAATTTTACAAGAGCTAGCTGATTTGAGAAGAGAAATGGCTGAAATTACTTATTTGCGACCAGATGCAAAAGCTCAAGTAACCATTGAGTATTCTGATGATAATGTGCCACAAAGAATTGATTCTATTGTTGTTTCTACTCAACATGATGATTTCTCGGATAACGACGAAGAAATGTTGGCGAAAATTAAAGCGGATATCATTTCTATCTTAATCCCCAGAGTAAAAGCTAAATTGCCAGCTAAGTTGCAGGCCTTATTTACTGAGGATATTACTTATCATATTAACCCAACTGGAAAGTTTGTGATCGGCGGTCCTCATGGTGATACTGGTTTAACAGGTCGTAAAATTATTGTTGATACATACGGTGGAAAGGGAGCTCATGGTGGGGGAGCATTTTCAGGTAAAGATCCATCTAAAGTAGACAGGTCTGGTGCATATGCAACTCGTCATATTGCCAAAAATTTAGTAGCTGCAGGTGTAGCAGAAGAAATTCTAGTTCAAGTATCATATGCCATTGGAGTAGTTGAACCAATGGGAATTTTTGTAGACACCTATGGTACTGCAAAAGTTGACATGACCGACGGTGAAATTGCAAAAATTGTGACAGAGGTTTTTGATATGCGTCCATACGCTATTGAAACTAGATTAAAGTTAAGAAATCCTATCTATTCTGAAACTGCCGCCTATGGACATATGGGCAGGACACCAGAATTCAAAACCATTACGTTTGAGAATGCTGGAAGAAAAGAAACTAAAGAAGTGGAAACATTTACATGGGAAAAGTTAGACTATACTGATAAAGTAAAAGCGGCTTTTAGTCTGTAAAATAAACCAAATAAATATTATAATAGAAACCGATTTGAGAAGTCAAATCGGTTTTTTTATGCCAAAATCAGAAATAAAATCTATATTTAGGCTATATCACACATTAACCCAATATTATGACTGATTTTTTTGCAGATATGTCTACCCTTCAAATCACTTTTTGGATTACTGCATTGGTGGGCTCTACAATTTTTGTAATCTTGCTGGTGATGAGTTTGTTTGGAGTAGACTCAGATACTGATGTTGATGCGGAAATTGAAGCAGACATGGGCATTGGCATTCAGTTTTTCACATTTAAAAATATCATGGCTTTTTTCACCTTGTTCGGTTGGACCGGGATTGTTTGTTTAGAAAACGCTTATTCAAATGGTCTGGCAATTACCATTGCCACTATAGCCGGTGTTGCAATGATGCTGCTTTTGTCATTCATATTTTTGTGGATTAGTAAGTTGGCTGAAAGTGGAACATTAAAAATTACGAATGCTATTGGAGAAGTTGGCGAAGTTTACCTGTCAGTGGGAGCAAAAAGAAGTAAAATAGGAAAAATCACCATTGATGTGCAAGGTTCTAAAAGAGAATTAAGCGCTTTAACAGATTCAGAAGCAGATTTAAGGCAAGGTGATGTGATTAAAGTTTTAGGAATAGTGAGTGGAGAAATTTTATTAATAGAAAAACTAACAAAGTAGAAAGATGGACATGATGTTATTACAAACAAGCGGAGTTCCCGTTTTTGCAATTCCTGCAGCAATCGTACTAATAGTTGCAGTATTTATATTTTCAATCGTTAAACGATATAAAAGATGTCCGTCGGACAGAATTTTGGTCGTTTATGGAAGAACTGGTGGTGGTTCTGCTAAGTGTATTCATGGTGGTGGTGCATTTATCTGGCCAATTATTCAAGACTATGAATATTTAGATTTAACACCAATTTCAATTGAGGTAAATTTAACCAATGCTTTATCAAAACAAAACATTCGGGTAAACGTACCTTCACGATTTACAATTGGTATTTCAACTGAGCCAACGGTTATGCAAAATGCTGCAGAACGCTTACTTGGTTTAACAGGTGACGCTACCAAAGAACTTGCTCAAGAAATTATTTTTGGTCAGTTAAGAATGGTAGTGGCGTCAATGGATATTGAGGAGATTAATAGCGATAGAGATAAGTTTTTAACGCACATTACACATAATGTTGAGGTAGAGCTTCAAAAAGTAGGTCTAAAACTCATTAACGTAAATATTACTGATATTCATGATGAATCTGGATATATTGAAGCACTTGGTAAAGAGGCTGCTGCAAAAGCAATTAATGATGCCCGTATTTCTGTATCTCAAAAAAACAGAGATGGTTCAATTGGTGAAGCCAATGCCATGCAAGATCAAAGAGTACAGGTTGCTGCTGCTGACGCACAAGCAGTAGAAGGAGAAAACCATGCAAAGATAACAATGGCTAATTCGAATGCAGCAAGACGTTCGAGAGAAGCAGAAGCAGAAAGGTTAGCAAGTGCTTCTGAAAAAGTACAAGTAGCAAAAGCTTTGGAGGAATCATACGCAGCAGAAAAGGTAGCGGAGGAAGCCAGAGCATTAAGAAAGCAAGCCGAACAACATGCCGATATTATTGTACCAGCATCTATTCAAAAAAATAAAATTGAAATTGATGCCGAAGCAGAGGCAGAACAGATTAGAAGAATTGCCAAAGGTGAAGCAGATAGTATTTTGTTCAAGAAACAAGCCGAAGCGCAAGGTCAACTCGAAATTTTAACCAAGCAGGCCGAAGGTTTAGATAGAATTGTAAAAGCTGCAGGTGAAAACGCAAAGGATGCAGTACTTTTATTGGTAGCTGATAAATTACCTGAATTGGTTAAAACCCAGGCTGAAGCTATCAAAAACATTAAAATAGATAAAGTAACTGTTTGGGATAGTGGCTCTGGTGGTGCTGATGGAAAATCGTCTACTGCGGGATTCTTATCTGGATTATACAAATCAGTTCCGCCATTAGAGGATATGTTTAATCAAGCGGGTATGCAATTACCAGGCTTTTTAAAAGGTGATAAAGTAGAAGAAGCAAATATTGAAGAAGAGTCGAAGGATTCTTAAAATGAATAAATTTATTATTGAACCCAGTTTGAGGAATTGAACTGGGTTTTTTGATGTCAAATGACGCCTTAATTTAAAGGCTATATTGGAGTCCAACAGTCAATTGACCGCTGTAGTGGTAGGGCCGAAAGGACTCGACAATAAACTCTTTTTTTATGTATGGAGTTAAACTTGCAGCAAATTGCCCACAGAGATCCAAATTAATTTTGCTGGAAAGTGCAATATTATAACCAATTTTGAATATGCCATTAATGTCTAATTTCTTACCTGTGTCATTAGTTGACGAGTATTCAACCCCATTTTGTACCGTCCTTTGTTTTACTGCCAGAAGAATATCAGGAGCAAGCCCAATGCTCAAGTACGAATAGCTTTTGTCGTTAGTTACATATTTGTATCCTACCATTACCCTTGTATTTAAATAACGCATAATAGAAACACTTGAAATTGAAATAGGTGTTATTGAAATGTTTCCTGCACTATCAGGCAAAGATAAAACGTTTTCGTATTTAAAACCTTTGTCAATAATTCCGATTTGGGAAGAAAGAATGAACTTTTCACAAAAGTGAAATTGATAGTTGACTCCAAAGTGCGGTTTTATAAGAAGCTTAAACTCTGGCCATGCTACGGGGCGATACGTTTCACCATTAGCATTCACGCCACTGTATACTCCAATTTTGTGCTTTTGCCCAAATGTATACAATGTCATTAAAAAATAAGTAGCAAGAATTAAAAATTTCATAATGAGTTTATCCACTAACGCTGAAATGTTGGATTTTAGTATGTGATAAGGTCACGAAAGCAGTTTATTAGTTCTGTCCCAAACCAAATAGCTCCAAAGTCTCTTTAGAAGCGTTTTGCTCTGCAGATTTCTTATTTTTCCCACGACCAATTCCCCATTCTTTATTGTTAACAATGGCTGAGATAATATAAGTGAAATCGTTTTCTTTATCGGCTTCTTGTTTCATGTCGTACTTAATATCTACCTTGTTTTTTTGACAATAGATAATTAAGGTACTTTTGAAATCAATTTCTTCTTCCATTACCTTTGTTAGGTTAATGTATTTCCGAATAATTGAAGCATTAAACACCTCTTTGGTGATGTCGTAGTCAGAATCAAGATAAATGGCACCTATAAGCGCCTCAAAAGCATTCCCAACTATAGTATTAATGTTTATCGATTGTCCTTTATTGTATTGAATAAAGTTTTCCATATGCATTTCACCACCAATTTGGGCAAGCATTTTACGGTTTACAATTTTAGATTTTATTTTGGTAAGGTCGCCTTCAGGCTTGTTTGGAAATTTCCCAAATAAATATTCGGCTACAATTAGGTCAATAACACGGTCACCCAAAAATTCAAGCCTTTCATTACTTCTAACTCCTTCTAGTGGGTTAGTGTATGATTTATGAGAAAATGCAGTCTCAAAAAGCTTAATGTCTTTTGGTTTGTAACCTGTTTTTTTAGCAACATATGCTGCTAGTGTTAGGTCACCATCTTCATTCTTTTTCTTATTAAGAAATTGAAACAACCTAGTATAGTTTTAGTTAGTCTTTATATTTTCTAAAAATGACAGATGTATTATGCCCGCCAAATCCGAAGGTATTACTCAATGCCACATTGATCGTCCTTTTTTGAGCTGTATTAAACGTTAAGTTTAATTTATTGTCAATGTCAGGATCGTCAGTAAAGTGGTTAATTGTTGGGGGAACAATGTCGTTTTCAATGGCTTTAATACATGCAATGGCTTCAATTGCCCCTGCTGCACCCAATAAATGGCCAGTCATTGATTTGGTTGAAGAGATGTTTAAGTTATAAGCGTGCTCTCCAAAAATAGTTTTAATTGCTTTAGTTTCAGCAATATCTCCCAAAGGAGTAGAAGTTCCATGCACATTAATATAATCTACATCTTCTTTTGAAATTTCAGCCTCTTCAATAGCTTGTTTCATTACACTTAACGCACCTAAGCCTTCTGGGTGTGGTGCAGTAATATGGTGAGCATCTGCCGAAAGGCCGCTACCAATAATTTCACAGTAAATTTTCGCTCCTCTTGCTTTGGCATGCTCTAATTCTTCAAGAACTAAAGCACCAGAACCTTCCCCTAAAACAAATCCTTCTCGGTCTTTATCAAAAGGTCTAGAGGCAGTTTGAGGGTCATCATTTCTAGTAGAAAGTGCTTTTAAAGCATTAAATCCACCAATTCCAGATTCGTTAACTGCAGCTTCAGAACCACCTGATACAATAATATCAGATTTTCCTAAGCGTATTAACATAGTGGCATCAATCAATGCATTGTTTGAAGATGCACAAGCCGATACAGTTACATAGTTTGGCCCTCTAAATCCATACTTAATGGAAATGTGACCTGCAACAATATCTGCAATCATTTTTGGAATAAAGAAAGGGTTATAGCGTGGTGTGCCATCTCCTAGAGCAAATTCCGTAGCTTCATCCTGAAAGGTTTTTAAACCTCCAATACCTGAGCCCCAAATTACCCCTGTTCTTTCTAAATTAATTTTTTCTGTATCAATCCCAGAGTCCGCCATAGCCTCTGCTACAGAAACCATGGCGTACTGTGAAAATTGATCTAGTTTTCTTGCTTCCTTGCGATCAAGGTGGTCTTGAACATTAAAGTTCTTTAACTCACACGCAAATTGCGTTTTAAATTTTTCTGCATCAAATTGTTGAATTGGAGCTGCTCCGCTTACACCATTGACCAATGAAGTCCAATAGTCATTTACGTTATTACCAATTGGCGTTAAAGCGCCTAATCCGGTTACTACAACTCTCTTCAATTCCATATGAATGCAATTTAAATTTAACTATAAAAGGTAGAATTACTTGGTGTTTCCTTCAATGAAAGAGATTGCATCTCCTACAGTTTGGATTTTTTCAGCTTGGTCATCTGGAATTGCAATATTGAATTCTTTTTCAAATTCCATAATTAATTCTACAGTATCCAATGAATCTGCACCTAAATCATTAGTGAAGTTTGCTTCGTTACTTACCTCATCTTCTGATACTCCTAATTTATCTACAATAATAGATATTACTCTTGAATTTACGTCAGACATAATGTTATGCGTTTTTAGTTATTAGATGCAAAGAAAATACTATTAAACAAAAAATCAAAATTTATCTATAATATTTTGCTATTTCATCAATTGGCTTTCTTTGTAAATCGGGAATTTGCGCCCCTTTTGCTGGGTGCCCAACCGGCATCAAAAGGAATGGCTTTTCGTTATTTGGACGCTCTAAAATTTTCGCTAAAAAGTCCATAGGACTAGGGGTGTGGGTTAAAGTAACAAGGCCTGCTTGGTGGATAGCAGAAATTAACATTCCAGCTGCAATTCCTACCGATTCTGCCACATAATAATTCTTATGTTTATTTCCATTTTCATCAAGGTCAAATGGTTTCCGCATGACAATAATTAGCCAGGGCGCAATATCTATAAACTCTTTAACTGGATTAGTTCCAAAAGGTTCCAAGTCTTTTTTCCAGTCTTCGCCCATTCTTGAACCGTAGTTAAGCTTTTCCTCCGCTTCTGCTAAAAGCCTAATTTCATGCTTTAACTCCTTATTAGAGATTGCACAGAATACCCAAGGCTGCTTGTGCGCTCCTGAAGGTGCAGTACCTGCTGTTTTTATAATGGTTTCAATTACACTCTCTTCAACCCATTTATTTGAAAACTCTCTAACTGATCTACGTTTGTCCATCAAAGCATAGAACTCTGTAGCGGCAGTATACTGATCATTATTTGGAATTTCGATTGACTTATAGGGGATATATTTTGCTGAATCTGTCATAAAAAAGATCTGAAAAGGCTAAATATAATTAATTTTGGATGTTTAAATTACACGAATATGATTAAGATATTTCATTTGTCTACTTGCTCAACCTGCCAGAGAATTTTAAAGAACCTAGACTTACCGTCTGGTACAAAGTTTCAAGATATAAAAGAGCTAGGAGTAAGTAAGCTTGACCTTTTAAAGATGAGAAAAAGTGTAGGCAGCTATGAAGCTGTATTTTCTAGGCGAGCAATGAAGTACCGGGGAATGGGTTTGCATGAGCGAGATCTAACAGAAACCGATTTTGAGAGACTAATTTTAGAGGAATATACTTTCTTAAAACGTCCAGTTATATTCGTCAACGACCACGTTTTTGTTGGTAATAGTAAAAAAGTTGTGGCTGCAGCAAAAGCAGCTATTCACTCTGAGAATAAATAAATCTGCTTATCAAATCACTTTCAGAAATTACAAGTAAGCCATTAACAGCTCATATTCTGCTGTTTACTGTCAATTTAATGTACGCTATAAATTATATTTTGGCCAAAGGTTTAATGCCGGATATAATTACACCAAATGCATTTATTTTATTAAGGGTTTCAGGAGCCTCTATTCTTTTTTGGATTTTGTTTGCATTTAATTTGGAAAAAATACAACAAGTTGATTGGCTAAGAATTTTTGGCTGCGCACTATTTGGAGTGGCTGTAAACCAGTTGTTTTTTTTTAATGGATTAATGTTGACTTCACCATTGAATTCATCTATAATAATGACTTCAACACCTATCATTGTTTTTGTTCTTTCAATTATCTTTCTAGGTGAAGTGCCTAATTCTAGAAAAGTACTTGGAGTAATTATTGGAGCTATAGGTGCCATTACAATCATTATTCTAAGCACAAATTCTTCAGGATCTGGTTCAATGCGAGGTGATGTATTTATTTTTGTAAACGCCACTTCCTATTCTGTCTATATGGTATTGGTAAAACCATTAATGAAAAAATATAATCCCCTTACTGTCATAACTTGGGTTTTTACAATTGGCTTACTTTTGGTTTTACTTTGGCCAGCTTCTACCAAAGAACTAACTGCACTGGATATTGAGCGCTGGCAAGTAACTGATTATGGTAAAATTTTGTTTGTGGTAGTTGGTGTAACTTTTTTGCCATATTTGCTAACGGTTACTGCTATGAAAGTAATTAGTCCTTCGATTGCAAGTAGTTACATCTATATGCAACCCGTTTTAGTAACTCTTTTTATCGTTTTTCTATTTTATATTGGACTTATTGACTATTCATCAGATTTATCGTTTGCAAAGCTATTTGCTGCCATTTTGGTTTTTATTGGTGTTTACCTTGTGAGCAAACGAAAAAAAATCTGATATTGCAGTAAAATAGTTTTAGAAAGAATAGCTATGAAATTAAGTCGGGTTATTATTACTTGTTTTTTGTTGTCATCCCTTACTGTTTTAGGGCAAGATAATGTTGTAAAACTAGTTGTTGCGCCAACAAATCTTGTGCTCGCGAATAATATTGCATTGGCATACGAGCGAAAAATAAATGAGCGATTTTCAGCAAATGTTAAATTTAATTTTTCAAGTAAACCAACCATTCCATTGCAATCGACACTTGCAAACTTTGCAAGTAAGCAAATGAATAGTTATCGATTTAATAATGATTTGTTTGATGATGAATTTCTTTCGCGCGGGGTTTCTTTTGAGTTAAGGTATTATTCTAACTCTTCTGCTTTAAATGGATTGTATTTTTCTTCATTTATTTGCTATCAAAAATCAACTGTTTCTGATTTCAATTTCTTTTATCTGGACCCATCCGTCCCAGAGGGATCTATTGGTGGAAGTGTTGAAATGGGATTGAATTTTTTTGGAGGTGGAGTTGGCTTCGGAAACCATTGGACTTTCAAAGAAAAATTTTCGTTGGATATTTTGTGGGCAGGCTTAGGTTTGGGAGGAAGTAGTTTTAAGCTAAACGGAACAGAATTGCCAGGTGAAGACATTAATTTTCCGAAAGTAGAAGGTAATATAGTGAAGTTTATTGACCGGCTTGAAGATCACCCAAGCAGACGCTTTTTTGAAAATGGTGTGCAAAGTTCTTCGACAGCTGAAACTATTACCGTGACCTCGCGAAATATTATTCCATATGCAAAGTTTCTTAATATTTCACTAGGTATATTTTTCTAGTGTAATCCTTTGTTTTACTATTGAATTTGCTGCAAGCCAAACGCAATTGAGATTTTTTACGTTTCAAAATATATATTGCTATATTAGCCTTAAAATTAATCTAAAAAAAATGAAAAAAACTCTAATGATGTGCGTTCTGCTAGCTAGCACTGCTGTTTATGGACAAAAAAATGCAGTTAAATTAGTATTGGCTCCAGGTAAATTGGCTTTAGCTAACAATATAGGTTTGATGTATGAAAGAAAGTTAACTGATCGTTTTTCAGCTTCAGCAAAATTTAATTTTTCTAGTAAAGCTGCTGCTCCATTAAGTGGTCAACTTAGCGATTTTGCTCAAGATAAATTAGATAGTGCAAATACAGCTGCCGATATTTTTAATAATAAATTTAATTCATCTGGTTTCACTTTGGAGTTGAGATATTATACAGGTGCAAAAGCTCTAAAAGGGTTTTATTTAGCGCCATATTTTGGTATTCAAAAGGGAACATTTGCGGACTTTGATTTTCAGTTTCCAGATAAAACCAATCCATCAATTACTAGAGGAGGGAATGTAGAAATGGGTTTTAACTTTGTAGGTGGCGGACTTGGACTTGGAAACCAATGGACGATTGCTAATAAAATTGCAATTGATATTTTATGGATTGGTTTAGGTGTTGGTTCTAACACTTTTGGTGTTACAGGTACCGAGCTGCCCGGAGAAGATGTTGATTTTGAACAAGTAGACAGTGATGTGAAAGAATTTATTGACAGTCAAGAAGGTGCATTAAAAACGTATTTTGATCGAGTGGAGTCTTTTTATGATGAACAAAGTATACAGTTAACATCAAAAAATTTAGTCCCATATACAAAATTTCTTAACTTTTCAATTGGCTATTGCTTCTAAGATTAGGTAAATAAGAAAGAAAAAAAGAGACTCAAAGTGAGTCTCTTTTTTTTGATGCAACCTTTTTAAAAAATAGTGCATCAACCTAAAAAACTATAATTATGAAAAAAATAAGTTTATTGATTTTTGCCTGCGCATTGGTAATGACTAGCTGTAAAGACAAGCAGTTTCAAAAATACACTGCTAATGTTCCAATTTATACAGATTTTGAAACATTTAGAAGTACGTTGGGTAAAGTGCAGTATCAAGACGCTAGAGAAATTGAGCAAAAAGGAAATATTTACTTTAAGGATAATTTTTTGTTTATATTAGATAACTACAAGGGCATTCATATTATGGATAATAGCAATCCTTCAGCGCCAGTAAATAAAGGCTATTATGCTTTAACAGGAATAACGGGCATCTCTATTAAGAATCAATATTTGTATGCAAATGCGTACACTGATTTAGTAGTTATTGACGTTTCAGCAATTGACAACCCTACTGAAGTTGGAAGGGCTGAAAATGTTTTTGATAGAGCTTTACCTTCATACAACCCCCAGTATCCTTTGGCTGAAGTCGATCAGACTAAGGGTGTGATAACTGGATGGGAAGTAAAAGAGTACAGAACAGATAAGGAGCCAATAGGCGGCTGTTTTAATTGCGTAACATGGACTGGAGCAGAGTCTGCTTTGTTTTCAGTAGATGTTGCTTTTTCAAATGGTGCGGGTAGCCAAGGCCAAGGTGTTTCGGGAAGCATCACTAAATTTTCGCTAGTTGGCAATTACTTGTACGTGATGGATGGAAATAATTTGAAACCATTTGATTTATCAAGCCCTATTAGGCCTTTGAACACAAATGAAGAATTTATATGGAGAGAAGTAGAAACACTTTTTGCTTACAATAACCATATTTTTATGGGTACTACTACTGGTATGTTAATTTATGAAACTACAAACAAAAACGCACCTACTCAAATAGGTGTAATTCAGCACGCAAATGCCTGCGATCCAGTAGTTGTTGATGGCGATTATGCTTACGTCACTTTGAGAACAGGAACAGTTTGCAGCGGACAACAAAATCAATTAGATGTTATAGATGTTTCGGACTATACGAATCCCGATTTGAAAAAAACATATTCTTTAAAAAACCCTCACGGCCTAGGAATTAAAAATAATACACTTTACGTATGTGATGGCAGCGCTGGTTTAAAAATATTCGACGCCAGTAACCCTATTGAAGTTGGTAATAATAAAATTAAAACCTACGGAAATGTGCAAGCGACAGACATTATTTTACTAGAAAATATTGCCATGATAATTGGAGACGACGGTTTGCATCAATATGATATTTCTGATGTCGATAACATCAGTAAAATTAGCACAATAAATTTTAAATAATGAAAGGATTTTTAATCGTTATTGCTCTGTTTTTGGCTTGCTCATTAAAAGCCCAAATGGATGTGATTGTTTTGAAAAATGGATCAGAGATTAGAGGTGTGGTAATTGAAAAAACGGAAGCGTCTGTAAAATTAAAAACGAAAGATGGGAGCATATGGGTTTTTCATAAAGATGAAGTGGTTGAAATTAAGGAATATAGTCCTATCGTTGCCAAAACAGGATATTACGCTAATATTTCTGGCGGTATTCTAGGAGGGTCTGATGTCTCAACTAATGTAATGTTTGTAAATGGTTATCGCATTAATGAGCATTGGGCTGCTGGAGTTGGAATAGGTGTAGAATCTTTTTATGGCCGATCTTATTTGCCTGTATTTTTTGAAGGAAAATACAATCTTTTAAAGAAAAGTTCGACACCATTTTTAAGTTTAGGTGTAGGCTATGATTTTCCTTTTGAATTCACAGACACTAGGAAAGGAGGGTTACTTGGTCAAGGTTTTTTAGGTTTTCAGCACGAAATGGGACAGCATTTTGGGATAATAACCGGAATTGGGTTCAGATACGGAAGGTTAAAAGTTGATAATTGGAGCTGGTGGAACGACGGTTCCGCACAAACTACTTATCTAATAAACAGGTTTGATTTACGTTTTGGCTTTATCTTTAGATAACCAATAAAATAGGATATTTCAAAGTATAGGAACTATACCGACATAGAGTTAGTAAAAGCATGTCTCAAGCAAAAAAGACAGGCTCAGGAAGAATTGTATCTCAGGTTTTCGTTTATGGTGAAAGGTGTTTGCTTGCGATATGGCAAAAACGAAAGCGAAGCAGATGATTTTTTACAAGATGCATTTATAAAGATTTTTCAAAAATTAGAACAATACAAAAACACCGGAGCCCTGGGAGGTTGGATAAGAAGAATTGCGGTAACAACAGCGCTAGAGCACATTCGGAAGCAAAAGATGGAGCTTACAAAGTTAACCGCAACAATGGAGTCAGTTATTCCTGATGATGAAAGTAACTACCTTTTTCAAAAAATGGAACTAGATGATTTGGTAGCGAAGATTCAAAAGCTTCCCATTGGATATAGAACAGTATTTAATTTATACGCAATTGAAGGCTTTTCGCACAAAGAAATTAGTGAAAATTTAAACATTAGTGAAGGTACTTCAAAATCGCAATACAGTAGAGCAAGAAATATGTTGAAGAAGGAAATAGAATTAGAAAACGAACAGGCTGAAAATAGAATGAGTTATGTTAAGTAAGGAAAGTTTAAAAACTAGGTTTGAAAAATATGGAGCTGCGCCTAAAGCTGATGCGTGGGCTGGAATTTCGGCTGCTCTTCCTGCTAAAAGTAAAAAAAAAGCTGCCATTTGGTGGCTGTTTGCTGGTAGTGGAATTGCTGCTTGTGTACTACTCTCATTTTTCGCCCTCAGAAAAGATGGTGTTGAAATAGATCGTTTTTCAAATATTAAAGAACTGTCCGTTGATAATCAAAATTCTAAAGAAATTTCTGATGCTCAAGCTAATTTTCCAAACCATAACATTGAAGAAAATATTGCTTCCGAGCAGACAAAGGCGAGTTCTACTAAATTAAATAATTATCACATTGACAATTCAGAAATTTCTGAAAGCGTTGTGGCAAATAATTCAATAAGCGCAATAAACAGAAGAAAAAGTGAACGGAGTAAATTATTTCAGTCAGAAATCTCTGTGGTTCCAATTGTTCAACCAGTAACAGTTGAAATTAATAAAGAATCAGAAAAAACTAAAACAGATATCCCCTGTTTAAGTGATGAAATTAAGTTTATGAATCTACAAGAAATTCCGCTTTTAGCTCTAACCAAAATAGAAGTTCTTCCTCAAAGAAAAGAAACCATTAAAAATAAAATAGGCTCTTGGCAATGGGGAGCAGAAATTTCTTCGAATTATTCGATTTACAATGAGCAAATTTCTGGTTTTACAGCTGAAAGTTTTAGTGATAATAGCATTATTTTGGTAGAATCCTCGGAATATCAGGATTATTTAAATGAACTTCCGTATTTTTTTG
Organism: Crocinitomicaceae bacterium; assembly: GCA_045110285.1. Taxonomy (GTDB): domain Bacteria; phylum Bacteroidota; class Bacteroidia; order Flavobacteriales_D; family Crocinitomicaceae; genus Putridiphycobacter. The sequence goes on from JBGCGA010000053.1 coordinate 14,781, forward strand.
AAATTAACAGACCTCTGAAGGTTGCTTTTATACTCCAATACACAATAAAGTCTAGATTTTTTACTCAATTAGATCCTACTTTCACAATTTTAAGCGGAAAGCCATCTGTCATGTCGCTTGTTGGGTCACCTACCAGTACAAAGTTTTTTGCAGTGGGCATTGATGCTAAATTCGGCTACAAAATTTTTGATAAAGTACGTTGGTCATTTGATGTGGCAGCTGGTTTTCATTACGAAAGACTTTTTTCAAAAGAACCATACATCACTAAAGGAACAGCTTTGAATTTAATTGGCAGTATTGGTGAGATTGGATTCAGTTATAAGCTCAGCGAAAAAACAGCGCTTAGGTTTGCTCCTGAATTCAACAGAATTCATGGAAATAGTAAAGATAGATTTGATTTTCGTCTCAAAAGGCAATCAAACCTTGGATTTAGTTTTAGTTTTTTACAAGAGTTTTAATCTACTTCGATAAAATAACCTGCTCCACACAATTCTCACCAAAAGAATAAGGCAAATAGGCCATGCTAGGCATAGGTTTAGTAATGATAATATTGGCTTTTTTTCCTACAGTAATTGAACCCAATTCACTTCCAAGTTCCATTGCATGTGCGCCATTAATAGTTGTAGCGTTGAAAGCTTGCTCAGGTGTTAACTTCATTTT
>JBGCGA010000054.1:0-12849 GCA_045110285.1 Crocinitomicaceae bacterium
ACATTCAATCGGTCAGCATCAGGGTGTTTTTCTTTGGTTAATACCTCGCCAATCACCAATCCTGCTAGTCCTCCCTTTACAGACTCTACTTTTTCTAAACCTTCGACTTCTAGTCCTGTATCCGTTAAAATTTTACATGTCTCTTCAGGATTTAAATCGAGATTAATATAATTCTTAAGCCAGTTGAATGATATTTTCATTTGTGTAATAAAATTAAAGGCGTAAAGTTAAGAAAAGATAGAGATTTGTTCAGATAATTTCAGGACATTTGAACAAAAGTGAACACTTTTCAATTCTAATTGTTTTTCTTCTTCAACATTTAAACATGAATGGTTAAATTATGCTTATTTTGCTTTAAATTCAACATCATGAGATCATGTATTCTATTATTTGTCGTTGGCTGTCTTGCTATTACAACTTATAGCTGCAAAAAGAAAGAGATTCCTTCGGTTGAATTTGCGCAAGAAATGAGAGACTTTATTATTGACTTATCTGTTCATGCAAAGTCCACTAACCCCGAATTTATTGTTATTCCTCAAAACGGTGCTAAATTACTGTCGATTGATGAGGAAAGCACAACAGAAATCGACCTAGATTATATTTCAGCAATTGATGGCCAGGGGCAAGAAGATTTGTTTTTTGGATATGACAAAGATGATAAAAAGTCAGATGTAGCATTTCAGAATGAATTAATACCCTTTTTAAACTTAGGAAAAAATGAGGGTATTACCATTCTAGTTACTGATTACTGTTCATCCTCCGAAAATATTGTACTTTCAAAATCAAAAAATACCGACAAAGGCTATCTATCATTTGCTGCAACAGAGCGCGAGTTAAATGTTATTTCTGATGTAGCAATTAACAATAGCAATAATGAAGATATTATAAAATTGGATGATGCCAAAAACTTTCTCTACATAATAAATCCAAGTAATTATGAAGAAAAAGTAGATTTAATAGCGGCTTTAGACGCTACTAATTATGATGCTTTTATAATCGATTTTTTTGACAATGACGGCTATCCGTTAACTAATGTAGATATTGAAAAATTGCAAACTAAACCAAACGGAGCCAAACGTTTAGTTATTTCATATATGAGCATTGGTGAAGCAGAAGACTATCGCTACTATTGGAATTCAAACTGGGAAAAAAGAAAAAATGAACCAGCTTGGCTATATGGTGAAAACAAAAAATGGAAAGGTAACTTTAAGGTTTTTTATTGGATGTCAGACTGGCAATCAATTATTTTTGGGAATACTGATGCTTATCTAGATAGAATTGTTGCTGCAGGATTTGATGGTGTTTATTTGGATATTGTCAGTGGCTACGAGTTTTTTGAAGATGAAAAGAGCAAATAAATCTCTATAGAGAAGCCGAATAAGATATTAGGTCGATAATTTTTGAAGAATAACCGTACTCATTATCATACCAGGCTACTACCTTAACAAAATTATCCGTAACAGCAACACCAGCTTTTGCATCAAAAACAGAAGTACAAGATTCACCAACAAAGTCTTGTGAAACTACCATATCTTCAGTATAACCTAAAATACCTTTCAACTCATTTTCTGAAGCCATTTTCATTACTCTACAAATCTCAGCAAAAGAAGCACTCTTTTTGATATTTACAGTTAAATCGACTACGGAAACATCCATTACTGGAACCCTAAATGCCATACCTGTGAGTTTACCGTTAAGTTCTGGAATAACCTTTCCAACTGCCTTTGCAGCTCCTGTAGAGGAGGGAATTATATTATGAAGTGCGGCTCTTCCGACCCTCCACGATTTAGTTGAAGGGCTATCCACTGTTTTTTGAGTTGCAGTAGTAGCATGAATAGTTGTCATTAACCCATCTATAATTTCAAAATTATCATTTAATACTTTGGCAACAGGTGCTAAACAATTTGTAGTACATGAAGCATTTGAAAAAATAGTATCTGACAACTTTAAACCTTTATGGTTAACTCCCATTACAAACATTGGTGCATCAGCAGAAGGAGCAGATATGACCACTTTTTTTGCTCCACCGCTTATATGAGCCTTTGCTTTTTCTAAAGTTGTAAAAACACCTGTGCTTTCAACAACATAGTCAGCCCCTACATCATCCCACTTTATATTCTTTGGATTTTTTTCAGCAGTCACTCTAATCTTATTCTCATTTAAAACTAAATTATTGTTCTCAATTTCTAATACTCCGGGAAATCTACCATGAACAGAATCATATTTCAGCAAATACATTAAATGATCTATTTCCAATAAATCATTTATTGCAACCACTGTTACATCTTCACGTTCACAAGCTATCCTCATTACTAACCTACCTATTCTACCAAACCCGTTTATTCCTATTCTAATCATACAATTATACTTATAGTCAAATATACAATAAGCAGGTTATAAAGCAATATTATAAAGCAATTATATTGAATAATTATTTTAGGAAATTTCGAGATATAGTATTTGATACGTAAATTCACAGCATGAAAAACACCACTTTCTCTCCATCAGAATTGACACTAAATGCCAAAGGAAAAGTTTACCATTTGGATTTGGGAAATGATGATGTAGCGGATACAGTTATATTAGTTGGCGACCAAAATAGAGTTGAATTAGTGGCAAGCTTTTTTGATTCCATCACTTTTAAAGCCCAACATAGAGAGTTTGCAACCATCACTGGAACTTATAAAGGAAGACCAATCTCAGCAGTGAGTCACGGTATTGGCTGCGATAATATGGACATAGTTTTAACTGAGCTTGATGCGGCGGTTAATATTGATCTGAAGTCCCGAAAATTAAAGGAAAAACAAACAAAATTAAAATTGGTAAGAATTGGAACTTGTGGTGCCCTTCAGGAAGATATAAAGGTAGGAACTGCAATAATTTCTAATTATGCTGTTGGAATGGATGGTGTTGCTAATTTTTATGACATTCCTTTTTCTGATAACGAAACTGAAGCATTAATAGCCTTCCATAAAGAAATGAATTGGCCGAATGATTTAGTAATCCCTTATATTTCAGAAGCGAATTCAATTCTTGTATCCACACTATCAGACTTAGGACAAAAGGGAATTACAGTAACGGCTAATGGCTTTTATGGTCCCCAAGGACGAGCCATCAGAATTCCTTTAAAACATGCTGATTTTAAAGATAAATTAAGACAATTTAAGTGGGATAATTTGCAAGTGACAAATCTTGAAATGGAAACATCTGCTCTTCTGTCGCTAAGTAAAGCTTTGGGACATAATGCTGTTACCATTTGTTTGGTTTTGGCAAATAGGTATAATAATACCTTCGATTCCGACTTTGAAATAAATATGAAGTCGCTAATAAAAAATGTACTGGATAGGGTTGTCACAAACTAGATAATTTAATAACTAAACTTTATCACTTGCTTCCCAATCCTTAACCTGAGGAGTTAAAGTTAAAAACCCAATAAATACGAACAGTATTTCTAAAAATACAAACCAAGCCGATCTGGCATAAAATACACTTTTTACTTTTAAAGTGATTAATACCGTCAAAGCAGTGTATGAAACCATTAAAATACTTAATAAAACATAGCTGAACATGTAATTATCAATCCATATTGATGCTAAAGCACAAATAAAAAGTAAAAGGTAAATGAAAACATTATTTCGATTTGTTTTCGCTTCATAACTAAAATACTGCACCAGACTTATCATCCATACAGCAATCACAAACCATTGAAAAACATCCAATAAAAGAAACACCACTGGTGACGCATAGTACTGATTATCAAAATTTAAGACAAACGAAACAGTAGGCCCAATTAACAGAGAAAGCATAAAAACAAAAGTTGGAATAACGAGTATTATTTTTTTCATTGAAAATCTTTTGAGCTTTTTTTAGGACCATAATCTGTCAATATTTCTTTGACTTCTTTTAAGTCATCTTGTATTTTTAGTTTGGGAATAATAATTGCTGAAACTGCGGTATTGTAAAGAAATATATGAGTGTCGTTCTCTTCCATTTTTTTAATTCCAGTCCAAGTTATTTTCTGTTCCGAATTTGGTTCAGTATGTACAATCCCCTTTTTGGTTAATTGTAATTTATGAAGTCCAAGTATCCCTGTATTATCTCCATCTTCAAGCATTTTTCTTATTCTTCCCAACGTTCTTTTGTACATTCTTTTAGGGTAAAACAAGACCCATAAGACGGAAGCAACAACTAGTACTATTAGTCCTGCCACATTGAATTTACCCTGTGCATAATCTATTACTAAGAGAAAAAAAAACGTTAATGGAAACATTACTGTAACAATAATCTTTGTTCGATTGAATTGCTTAGAATTTTTCAGGTAGTTTTTTTGAAATTCCATCCAATCGTTTACAGTAAAATCAAATTCTATTTCCATATTAATCATTTGTAACTTGTATTTAGGCGAGCAATAAACAAATATAACATTGTAAGATTTGTATAGTTCTTTTTTTACTTGGGAATCCAAGACATCTTTTGTCTTTCACCTAAAAACTGAACACTTATCAGTATCTTTGTAAAACAAAACACAGTCTATGAAAACCATTATTATTGCTTCATTTTTATTAGTTTCTAGCTTAAATTTATATAGCCAAACTGATGAATATGAGACCATGCCATACATTTTAGGGGATATATTAATAATGGTCGATAAAAATGAAAACATCAATACGGTAATTGAACAAACTAGAGTTTCTCATGGAATCAATACGGAATTAGTAATTCATAAAGTCATCTCTGAGCCAGCTAATATTTGGCATTTACATTTTAATCATTTGGCTATTTCACATGTTTCAATGAAATCGGCTCTTCAATCCAACAGTCATGTTAAATTAGTTCAAAACAACCATATAGTTTCAGAAAGATTGGTGCCTAATGATGCCAATTATGGGTCGCAATGGTACCACAACGACGGACCTAGTGATAACGATATTGATTCGGACTTGGCGTGGGACATTACAACAGGTGGACTTACAGCAAATGGAGATACAATTGTTGTATGCGTTTTAGAAGGCAGTGGCGCAAATTACAACCATCCAGACTTAATTGGTAACCATTGGCGAAATTTTAACGAAATAGATGGAAACGGAATAGATGATGATAATAACGGTTACATTGATGACGTGAATGGTTGGAATGTAAGTAATGCAAATGATAATATTGGTACTGGAAATCACGGAACCGGTGTGAGCGGACTAATTGGAGCAAAAGGAAATAACGGTAGCCAACTTTCTGGTATAAATTGGGATGTAAAAATTATGCAAGTTGATATGGCACCCGGCTTATCAGAATCAAATGTCATTAACTCATACACCTACCCTCTTATTATGCGCCAGTTATACAATAGCAGTAATGGTGCAAGTGGTGCATTTGTTGTAGCTACAAATGCATCTTGGGGAATTGACAACGGAGACCCTGCCTCAGCTCCTCTTTGGTGTGCGTTTTACGACACTTTAGGTTATAATGGAATTTTAAATTTTGGAGCAACTTCTAACAGTAATGTGAATATTGATGTGGTTGGGGATTTACCAACCGCTTGTGGGTCTGATTATATGATTTCTGTAACAGCAACTAATAGTGCAGATGTAAGAACATTTTCAGGTTATGGCCAAACAACAATTGATTTGGCTGCACCTGGTCAATCTGTTTTATCTTTGTCGAGTAATGGCGGAACAAGCTCTGCATCTGGAACTTCTTACGCAACTCCATTGACAGCTGGTGTTTGTGGTCTTATTTATTCTGTACCTTGCACTAATTTGGCAGATATGGCAGTGATTAATCCAAGAAATGCTGCAGATATTGTGAGAAATTCAATTTTAGATGGCGTTGACCCTGTAGCTAATTTGACAACTGAAACGGTGACGGGAGGAAGACTGAACGCTAATAATAGCTGTTTAATTGTACAAACAGATTGCGGCACATATACCTGCTCTCAAAGCATAACAACTGCAAAAGCTGATGTTTCTTGTATGGGCCAATGTGACGGTGAAATTACCATTTCTGGTACAGATGGTTCAGGAGCATATACATTCGATATAGGAAATGGCCCGCAGGCAGACTCAGTATTTTCAGGATTATGTGCAGGAACATATACAGTAGTGGTTTCTGATGGTGTAGATTGTTCGTATGATTATACTATTACTATTATTGAGCCAAATGCACCAGTAATTGGAGCAAGTATTGGTCCTGAAACTTTTGGTAATGACGGGATTATTAATTTAAGCGTAACAAATGGCTCAGCACCTTATACTTATTCATGGACAGGTCCTTCTGGTTTTACTTCAACTGTCGAAGATCCAACCGGCCTTATTGGAGGGGATTATTTTGTAACAATAACAGATGCCAATGGTTGTGAATATGTTTCGGAAGCCATTACGGTATCGTCTGTACTTCAAATTAGAGAAAACAACTTGGAGTTTAGCATTCACCCAAACCCAGCTAAAGAAAACATGACAATAACTCTTTCAAGCGAGGAATCGGTTGACTTTCTATTAATTGATCAAACAGGAAAATTGATTCAAACGCAAAAGCTGTATCAATTGACGAACCAAATTGATTTATCTTCGCTGTCCGCAGGCATTTACATTGTTAAGCTATCTTCAACTTCAGGATCAAATTCTACCAAAAAACTGGTGATACTTTAAATAATATGAAGTAACAAATAGAATTGGGGCTTCTAAAAGCTGAAAAAAAAAATTAGACGTTTTTTAGTTTATTGTATTATGAATATTATCTGATAAATTAAATATTTGACATTAATTACTGTTAATTAGCGGCAGCCTTGCTCAGCTTGCCCATTCATCAGCAATCTCTTTCATTCTGCGTCTATTCTTACCAAAATCTCCATATCCAACTCTAGACGCCGACCTAAAGTGTACTGTGTTTTCTGACGGATAGATTAAAAACTCAACATCATCAATAAAACTTCCAACTTTGGTGGTAAATTCATAATGAAAATAATGAGAGGTTTGCTCAATAAGTTCTGCTTCGGGATATTTTTCAAGTATTTGAGTTAATTTGTCAATTGCTGTTTTTAAATTACCTTCATAAACAAGCGGATTTAAACGTTTTCGCTTTCTTTTTTCTAGAGTGCTTACACAATTGGGAGAATTTGGACAAGGTTCTAACAACGTATTCTTTTTATCATCACTTGAAATTGAAAGAAGTATAAGAGAACATACTGCAACAAAAAGTGACCTCATTTACATATTGAGTTTAAGAGAATACAAACGTAATTAAATAAATGTGAATTAAACTTAAGGTGCTTTCTTTTTCAAAATGTAATGAAAAACGTCCTGATTTTCGCCATGTAATGCATAAGCGTTTACAAATTCGTAACCGTTTTTACTGAAAAAGTTTAAGGCATCAATCATTGAATTAAAAACAACCAACCTTCCACTTTCATCTCTAATTTGAGTATCTCTAATACTTAACACTTTATTCTCTTGCCCGAAATCAATATCGATTGACACCTTATTATTTAAAAATCTCTGAGTACCAACAATTTGAATATACTCTGCTTCGATATCAGCAATTGCAACTCCGTTAACAGATTGTGAAAATAAACTATAAGTGCTCAAAATGCTTAAAAAACTAAATAATGTGATGATCTTTTTCATGGTGTGTAAAGCTTTGTTATTTGATGTAAAAACAACAAAAACCAGACCAACTAGATATTCAAAAAATTAAAAAAAGTTAATTTCTCCCCTCCTCGCTTAATACGGACGTATTTTTTAAGAGTTTTAGAATAAGGTAAATAATTCCTGATGCAACCATGCCAAAAATAATCCACTTTTGATCGATCAGAAAAGTACCATCTTTAAGCCATTGGCCAAACGTTTCAAAAATAAAGAACAATAAAAAGAGCGCAAACAGTCCATTTTTTTCATTTTTCAATACTTTTTTCCAACTAAATGAAATAGACGATTTTTTATACTTTAAATTTTTAGGAATAAAAATAGCAACATCTTTTGCCCAATCAAGATAAGCTGAACCAAATTTATTTCTTAAAAAATTTTCTTCAGCATATACAATTCTTTCATAGTAAATCCAAAAAACTAAAGAAAACACAATCACAAACCAAATATTACCTGTAAGCATAGCAATCGCTAACCACATTAAATAATTACCGACATACAGAGGGTTTCTGGTTAGCGAATATAATCCAGATTTATTGATAGTTTCTGCCACTTGACCTTCATTAGTGTTTCTACCAGATGTATTACTGGGTGTATAGCCCACTGTCCAAATTCTTATGAAAAGACCAAAAAGTCCTACAAAAATGCTTGACATTTTAAGAATCTCTGACAAAATTGTCTCCCCCTCTACTTCAACTATAAGAACTTGATATGTTTTTATTAGTAGGCCAACGATTAACAATAGCAGTGGCAAGTTACTTCTGTGCTTAAATAAAAAATCGCCTTGTTCTTTTAATTCCTCTTGTAATGCCATGCTATTAAATATTGTCAGTTTAAGTTTATTTACCTAAAAAGTTTAGACCACGAAATTAAGTGTTTTAGATGAAAAAAATTGGTTTTAAAATTTTATAATTCAATCTTCAAATGTCCTTGGCATTTCTTAAGTCTGTCTACAAATCCTTTTTATAACGGTCTTCCATTTCCTGTTGGCTCTCAATTCTTGAATCTTTTATTTTTAATTGATCATTTAACATCTTACCCATTGTTGGAAATTCGGGGCGAGATTGTCGGTTTGATTCTCCCCATAAGTCCGACCTCATAAAGGCTTTTGCACAATGCAAAAAAACTTCTTCAATCTTGATTTTAATTACAGCAATCGGTTTCTTTTTTTGCTTCGCAAAATGATTCAATATTTCTGAGTTCACAGAAATTTCAGCGGTTCCGTTTATTCTTAGCGTTTCATTAATGCCAGGTATAAAAAATAAACAACCCACATGTCCTGTATCTATAATATTTTCCAAACTGTCAACTCTATTATTCCCTTTCGCATCCGGAACTAAAATTGTTTGTTTATCTGCTACTACAACAAAGCCTGGCTGTCCTCCTCGAGGAGACGAATCGGACTTTCCAGCAGAATTATAAGTACTCAAAACAAAAAACGGCGATTTAGTAATAAAATGAATGGAATGGCTCTCCAATGCAGACAAAACTTTATCCTTAGCTCTGCCTGACGGCCAACCATAAACCTCTCTTAATTGTTTTTTATTGCTAATCAACATTCTTCTGCTTTTGCGATAAATAAATACTTATGCAAAGTTAAAAAGATAAAGTTTGTAAATTCGTTTGAATCATTTATTATGGAAGACCTAACCCTAACAACACCAGCTTTATTATTTTCAGCAATTTCTTTAATTATGCTAGCTTACACTAATCGCTTTCTCGCATATGCGGCAGTGATTAGAAATTTGCACGATAAATTTTTAGCCGTGCAAGACGAACAGTTAATTAGACAAATAAAAAACTTAAAACTGAGACTAAACCTAACTCGGTGGATGCAAACATTCGGAATTACTAGTTTGTTAGGTTGTGTGGTAACAATGTTTCTTATTTATATTAATTTGAATACACTAGCCATATGGATATTTGGCTTTTCACTTGTTCTTCTAATTATTTCGTTATCACTTTTAATCAAAGAAATTCATATATCAGTAAATGCCTTAAAATTCCATATTGAAGATATCGAGGCATTTTTAGCGAAAAAGTAGACTTGCAAAAATACTTCTTGTACTTTTGACCATAATTGATATTTTTTATATAGTTTTAACAAAAAATAAAACCGTATGCGTTCATTATTCATTTTTCTTCCTCTGCTTTTCTTAGGATCAGCCTTATTTTCGCAGGACATTACAATCACTGGAAATGTTACAAATGAGCAGAATGAAGCTTTACCATTTGTTTCTGTGGCGGTAAAAGGACAAAACAAAGGAACTAAAACCGATTTTAATGGTAATTACTCACTAACTATTAAGGATACGGCAGGATTAACACTTGTTTTTTCAACTGTGAGTTATTTTAATCAAGAAATTGAAGTTGGCACCCAGCGCATTATTGTTGTAAAAATGGTAGCCAGCTCACAAGAATTGGACGAAGTTGTTGTGGTAGGATATGGAGAAGTAAAAACAAAAGAAATTACAGGTGCTACTTCAAAAGTTGCTGGAGATGATATTGAAAAAATGAATGTGTCGAGAATGGATCAAGCTCTGCAAGGTCAGGTTTCGGGAGTAAACATTAGTACAAATTCAGGTTCTCCAGGAGGATCGTCAAATATTAGAATTAGAGGATTGTCAACTTTTGGAGATAATGATCCATTAATATTAGTAGATGGTGTTGTTTACGATTCAGATGGACTGAATGCCCTGAATCCGTCTGACATTAAATCGATCAATGTTTTGAAAGATGCCACTGCTGGAATTTACGGTGTAAGGGCAGCCAACGGAGTTATTATTGTCGAAACAAAAAGAGGACGACTCAATGCTAAACCAAGAATTCAATACAATGGATACTATGGCATTCAACAAACGGCTCGAAAACTTGATTTATTAACAGCTGAAGAATATGCTGTGATAAAAAATGAGATGTTTGCATTTGGTGGTCAGCCTATGCCATTTAATAATACGGCCCTCGGTGTGGGAACTGATTGGCAAGATTCAATATTTCAAACAGCACCTATGCAAAGCCACAACTTTTCTATTAGTGGAGGTACATTAAACACTACCTATTCGATTGGTTTAGGTTATTTTACGCAAGATGGTATTGTTGGTGGTCCAAAATCACAATTTTCGAGATATAATGGAAGGGTAAACTTGAGTACAAAACTTTCTTCGAGATTGCGCTTTAATTCTGTTTTTCTATTTTCAAGTGACGACAGAAGCTCATTACCGGAGAATGGAATTGGGTCAGTATTATACAATACAATTAATGCCTTTCCAACAGAACCAGTAAAAACGCCAGATGGAAATTTTTCTTACCTTGAAGAAGTTAGTGACATCATTAATCCTGTAGCCCAAGTTTTAAACCAATACAATTCTTCAACTGCTGAAAAATTTGTTGGGAAAGAAGAATTTGTATTTGATTTTACTGACCATCTTACTTTTACAAATAGATTCAATTATAATTATGCACAAATTAAGAGTAAAACCTTCTCTCCTTTAGTTTGGTACGGAAACGGTAAATTTGCAAATACTGCATTAAATGAAGATTTAGAATCGCCACTTGTTGAAATTGCTGATAGTATTTTTCTAGAAAGAGGTGCATCTGTATATGAAGCAAGACAGTCGTTTGTAGACCTTACTTACGAAAGTTATTTAAACTACGACCGAGTTTTTGATTCAGTTCATAGAGTAAAAGCAACGGCAGGAATCTCAATTTTTCAACGAAAAGGAGAATCGCTTGATGGTACAGGATTTAACATTCCAAATAATTCATTAGAATTTGCTGACATTTCGGCTAATCAAGCTGCTGGTGGTTTCTTGAACAATGTTGGTTCTTGGGAATTTAAAGAAAGATTATTGTCTTCGTTCTTACGAACAGAATACGCTTACAAATCAAAATACTTAGCTTCGGTAATATTAAGACGTGATGGCTCAAGTAAATTTGGAGAAAACAGTAGATATGGTTTCTTTCCAACAGGTTCAGCTGCATGGTTAATTTCAGAAGAAGATTTTTACAGTAGTGAAGTCGTTAAATTTCTAAAAGTAAGAATGAGTTATGGCGTTTCTGGAAACGACCAAATCGACAACTTTGCCTATAGAGCTCTGCTAAATGGCGAAGGCGTATATGTATTTAACGATATTATTACGCAAGGTGTTGCTATTGGACGTGCTGCAAACCCAGATTTAAAGTGGGAAACAACTAGACAGTTTAATGTTGGGTTAGATATGACACTGTGGAAAAGATTCAAATTCACAACTAACTATTTTGTAAAAAGCACCTTCGATTTATTGTTTCAACCAGATGTAACTGCAATTTTAGGAACTTATGGAGCAGGCGGATATCCCCCAATTATTAATGCTGGGGATGTTAGAAATAACGGTTTTGAATTTGAATTAAAATATGCTACAAACCCAAACAAAGATTTATACACTACTTTAAATTTAAATTTTACCACGGTTAATAATACAGTAACAGGTGTTCCAGATGGAGTTGATTTTATTCCAGGTGCTTCTTTTGGGGTTGGCGGTGGTGTAGCTACAAGATTTGAAGAAGGATATGAAATTGGCTACTTTTTTGGACATGAAATGGACGGAATATTCCAATCACAAGCTGAAATAGATGATGCAGACGTAGTGCAAGAAGGCGCTCAACCAGGAGACATTCGATTTGTTGACCAAAATGGTGATGGTGTAATTAACTTTAGTGACGATTCGGATAAAACAAATTTAGGGTCAGCTATTCCAACCATTACTATGGGATTTGCATTTACAGTGAATTATAAAAGCTTCGATTTATCTGGAAATCTTTATGCTTCTATCGGAAATGAAATTATTAGAAATTATGAAAGACAACAGCCTTTTGCAAATCAATTAGGTTATGTGATAGACCGTTGGACAGGTGAAGGAACTACCAACGAGCACCCAAGAGTAACAACAGGAGCCACTAGAAACACTATATTTTCTTCCTATTATGTTGAAGATGGTTCATTTTTAAGGCTGCGAAATGCCCAGTTTGGTTATAGTATCCCAAAAAAAATAATGAAAAAAGCAAAAATGGAAGCCGTAAGATTTTATTTATCGGCAAACAATTTATTTACACTTACTCGCTATCAAGGGTTTGATCCTGACATTGGATCTTCTGGAGCATTATCTGGCGGAGTTGATTATGGACTTTATCCGCAAGCAAAAACATATATGGGAGGAATTCAAATAACATTTTAAGA
>JBGCGA010000055.1:0-12241 GCA_045110285.1 Crocinitomicaceae bacterium
GATCTGCTTTCTGAAGAGCACAAGCTCGTTAGGGATGCAGCAAGAGCTTGGGTAAAAGAAAATGTTTCTCCAATTATTGAAGACTATTATGAAAGAGCAGACTTCCCAGTGCACTTAGTTAAAGGACTAGGTGAAATTGGAGCTCTTGGACCATATATTCCTGCTGAATATGGAGGGCCTGGATTAGACCAGATTTCATATGGTTTAATAATGCAAGAATTAGAGAGATGTGATTCTGGACTAAGATCAACTTCTTCAGTACAAAGTTCTTTGGTGATGTACCCGATTTGGAAATACGGAAACGAAGAGCAAAAGAAAAAGTGGCTTCCAAAATTGGCTTCAGGTGAATTTTTAGGTTGTTTTGGTTTAACAGAACCAGATCACGGTTCAAACCCTGGCGGTATGCTAACGAATTTCAAAGACATGGGTGACCATTATCTTTTGAATGGAGCAAAAATGTGGATTTCAAATTCTCCTTTAGCTGATGTAGCAGTGGTATGGGCAAAGAATGAAGAAGGAAGAATACATGGCTTAATAGTTGAAAAGGGAATGGAAGGTTTTTCTGCTCCTGAAATGAAAGGAAAACGTTCGTTACGTGCTTCAATTACAGGAGAGTTATTGTTTGAAAATGTAAAAATTCCAAAAGAGAATTTATTACCTAACAAATCTGGTTTAGGCGCTCCTCTTGGCTGCCTCGATTCAGCAAGGTATGGTATTGCATGGGGCGCTTTGGGCGCGGCAATGGACTGTTACGATCAAGCGTTAAGATATTCAAAAGAGCGAGTGCAGTTTGGTGTGCCAATTGGTGCTTTTCAATTAACTCAAAAAAAGTTGGCGGAAATGATCACTGAAATTACAAAAGCACAATTGTTAACTTTAAGATTGGGTCAATTAAAAAATGAAGGCAAAGCAACTTCTGCTCAAATATCAATGGCCAAAAGGAATAATGTTGAATTTGCCCTTAAAATTGCACGTGAAGCGCGTCAAATTTTGGGAGGAATGGGAATTACTGATGAGTATTCAATTATGCGACATATGGCAAATTTAGAGTCGGTTGTGACTTATGAAGGTACTCATGATATTCATTTGCTCATTACTGGTATGGATATTACTGGTGTTTCAGCTTTCACCAGAACGGAACCAGATTTAAGTAAAATGTAGTAAACCTAAAACGGTAAACTTTAAAAAAAAGGGGCATTTGTGCCCCTTTTTTTTATTCAAGAATTCGTCCAACTCCTGCGTATTTTTTGCTCCAGTATGTACTTGACTGGACAGCCGTTTTTATGATACCTTTGCTTGATGATGAATGAATCATGGTCAACGGTTCACCTGGGTCTGAAATAACAATGCCGACATGGGTGATTTTACTACCAGTTTTAAAAAAAACCAAATCTCCTTTTCTGGCTTCTGAATCATCAATTGATTTAGCACTCTTTTTCAAAGCAGCAGCTGTTCTCGGCACAGGTATTCCATAGTTTGCAAAAACATACCCGACATAACCTGAACAATCAAAACCCTTTGGTGTGTTTCCAGCCCACAGATAAGGCGTGCCAATAAAGCCTGAAGCGTATTGCACCAATTCACCTCTTGTACTTTTGCTCACTGTTGAAGGATAATTATCACTATTCTTTAAATCTTTATCAGGTTCTTGCTTTTCCGATTTGTTATTTAAAGGATAATCGTCTAGGTTCTTAATTCCAGTGGGTGTAATATTTTTTAATTGAGCCTCTAAAAACGATTTAATTTTCCTAGCGTCAGTTCCATTGTTTTGGGTTTTCAACTTTTTTTGAAGTTCAATTAAGTACTGCTTTAATTCCGCAATTTCAAAATAGTGGGCACGAATGTAAGTTGTTTTTCTTGAGTGCTCTAAAAACTTGTCATACAAATTAATGGCATTTGAAAGTGCGTTTTTGTTTTTTTTTGTCCAGTCTTCGTTCTCCAAAAGTCTAAAAGTGGCCAAAGATTTATAAAAAGTAGGCATGCCACTATAATCGTAGTCGGGAATCGCAAGTAATTTGTTGGCTTTTCGCAATACTTTAGTAAAGTGAACTTGGCTGTACAAGACTTCTAATTGATCAATCTTTTTGTCTTGCCCAAAAGTAATTTGAGGAAGCAAGAATATAACTGTGGCTATAGCTACCCGTTTGTTCATGATGTAAAATTAGGACTTTTATAACCCTAATCTGAAGGTCTAAAAATCATGTTTCCACATATAACTGTTAATACAATTGAATAGTTTAAAAGGAGCTTATATAGAATATTCATTTGTTTTGAATTAGGTTGAACTTTTACGTTATGTCTCTTCACAGCAGTGTAGGCGATATAATTTTAACTACCTGATTTGATTTTTCAGCAAATTTTTCTTGCGGTTTTGAATTAAAAGTTGAGCAAACTAGCTTAAATTAATTCATTTAAAACCTTATTTTTGCTTGTTAAAATAACAAGTTGAAATATTTCATAATTACAGGTGAGGCCTCAGGCGATCTACATGCTAGTAACTTAATGCAAGCTATTAAATTACATGATCGTGAAGCTGTATTTGCATATTGGGGAGGAGATAAAATGAAAGCGGTTGATGGAAATATTAAAAAACACATCAGTGAGCTGGCATTTATGGGCTTTGTGGAAGTCATTGCTAATATTCGCACAATTTTCAAAAATATAAAAACGTGCAAAAGACAAATTCTCGAATTTAATCCTGACAGGTTAATACTAGTTGATTACCCCGGTTTTAATCTTAGAATGGCAGATTTCGCTAAGCATAATAACATAGCTGTTCATTATTATATATCTCCTCAAATTTGGGCTTGGAAGCAAAGTAGGGTTCATAAAATTAAGAGATTAGTTGATGCTATGTATACAATCCTTCCATTTGAAAAGGCTTTTTATAAAAAGTTTGATGTAGAAGTGGAGTATGTGGGGCACCCACTTGTTGACGCCATTCAAGTTTTTAAAAATGAGGCTCTGTCAAATCTCGAATTTCGTAATAAATATGGGTTAAGTGAACGGCCGATTTTGGCGCTTCTGCCTGGCAGTAGAAATCAAGAAATTAAAACTAAGCTACCCATTATGTTAGAAGCTGCCAGAAGTTTTAAAAAGTATCAAGTAGTCATTGCTGGAGCTCCAAACAAAAATACAGCTTTCTACCAAGCTATTGCTGGAAAAGCATCAGTAAAAGTTATAGAGAACGATACGTATAATTTATTAAATCAGTCGAGTTTCGCCATGGTCACTTCTGGAACAGCTACTTTAGAAACAGCACTTTTTAAAGTGCCTCAAGTGGTTTGCTATAAGGCTAGTTTTCTATCTTATCATATTGCAAAACGGTTAGTTAAGGTAAAATATATTTCATTGGTAAATTTAATTATGGATAAACCTATTGTCAGTGAATTGATTCAAAATGATTTAACGGCTACTGCAATAGTGAGGGAATTAGCGAAGTTTGAAAATTCAACTGAGAAAATTCAAAAAGAGTATGACAGTTTAGAAAAATTATTAGGCGCGGGAGGGGCTTCAGAAACAGTGGCCTCACTAATTGTGAAGTCGCAAAAGATATAAGTTTTCAATTAGTCATAAATCAAAAATAATTGTTAATAATTCGGGAATTTATATAAAGTTTGCCTTGAAATCGGTTTTACCTTTGCAAGGTGAAATTGGTATTACTATTTTTTTGCTTAACAAGGGTGCTTCTCTCTTATGGCCAGCAACTAGACATTGGTGTGTTAAGGCATTATGAAGTTAGTGATGTACTCATATCATATCATAAAGGGTCTTATAATATTTATGGGGATTCAACGAGAGTATTTACTATGCTACCAACTGAATCTGTTGAAATAAAAAAATCAGGTGAAAAGCTACAAATCCTGCAAGGTCTTCATCATTTAGGATATTTTGATACGATATTAGTTGAAGAATCACAGCCAAACCACTCATTTAGAATTCAAAGCTTAAAACCTAAAAAAATAAAAGAAAGAAAGTACTTCAATAATGTAATCATAACGACGGATGCTAAAAAAGGATTGAAAATAGTGAATAGAGTAAACATCAATAAATATTTAGGTGGCGTCATTGAAAGTGAAGGAGGAGGAGGGAAGCATTTAGAGTACTATAAAGTACAAGCAGTTTTAAGCAGAACTTATGCCTTGAGTCACCTGAACAAACATAAAAAAGAAGGATTTAATTTATGTGATCAGGTGCACTGTCAAGCATACCATAATATGTTAATTTATACGCCAAAAATTAAGCAGGCCGTATCAGAGACAAAAGAAATTGTGATGGTAGACAAAACCATGAAATTGGCAAATGGATTCTTTTTTGCCAATTGCGGCGGACAAACAAGTGAAGCAGATTTTGTTTGGAATAGAGCAGTGCCATACTGCAAAAGTGTGATAGACACTTTTTGCATCCATTCAAGACAATCGAAATGGGAGAAAAGAATACCTAGATACAAATGGGAATCATATCTTGAAAAACAGTTTGGATATCCAGTAAAAGACTCAGCATATAATTATTTATTGTATCATTTTAGACAAGAACAAAGGCATGCTTTTTATCAAATGCCTCAACTGGGAATTCCTTTACGAGATTTGCGATATCATTTTAAACTAAGGTCTACTTGGTTTGATTGTTATCTAGAAGGTAATGAGGTGGTGTTAAAAGGTAGAGGGTTTGGACATGGTGTTGGCTTATGTCAAGAAGGGGCTATGGGAATGGCAAAAAGCGGATATGATTTCGAAAAGATTATGCAATTTTATTTTAGAGGGGTAGGCATCATAAATTACTATGATTTCTTATTTTTCAAACAAAGTAATTTATTTAGATTCCCTATTCTAAATAAGTTATAGTAGTCATCAAATCACTCAAAAAAGGCAGTGCAATTATTACTACAGTTTGCATTTAATCCACTGCCATTTTCAATAAAACTGACTGAATTTTCAATTTGAGATGCAGTTAATATTAGATTGTTATTAGAGTATAAACTAGCACCCGACTTAACATATATCCCATAACTATTTGCGTTTTTAATTGTCGCATTGCTTATGTCTAATCTGCCTGACAAAAATAAGTTAGAATATTTATTTTCAATTGAACTGCCTGCGTCCGAGATGATAGTGTGAGCAATTTCATTTTCACTAGCTACTGATTCAATTCTCAACCCTTGCCAATATCCTGCGGAATTACTTCTCCCTTTTATTGAAATTGGACTTTCTGAGGTACCAATTGCTGAAAGATACCCTCCGTCAATTACAGATAATTGAGCTGCAGAATTCATAATTAAGTTTGCTTTAGGCAATAATACTAAGCCTCCTTGCACTGTTAATCCGTGAATTAAAAGTGGAGAATTAGTATGTTCCCACAATTGAAGATTTTGAATTGTATCGCTTCTAACATCTATAAAATTGTTTATGTTAGAATTGTTATAGATAGAATTACTATCCAAGAAATAAACTTGGTTGGCAGAAAGACTAATGCCTGTGCTACAGCTGCCAAATGTATTACTTTTAAATGCATTTAGCAATGCATCATTCTCTAAATACAATCCAAAATTCGAGCTATTACTAATTGTAATGAACTCCATTGCAACTTCAGCTTCATCATCTACAAAAACCGTCGCGTTTTCCCAAACATCATAGCTTCCACCGTCACTTATTGTCACATGTTTTAATTGATTATTAATACTGTTTGACTTAAAACCTAAACCTACCCAATATCCTTTAGAGTTCAATTCACCCTTTATGGAAATGGTGCTGTCTGCAGTTCCCATAGCTGTGAGCATACCATCACTGGTTACTGAAATTGAACTTCCTTCGCACATCAGTAATATGGTACCTGGCATTAGTGTTAATTCAGATCTAATATTAATATCAGAGCAAATTCTGTATGTTGCCGCTTTTAGAATAGTTGGAATTGTAATGTCTTCACTAATTGCAATTGTATTACTATCTATTATTATGCAAGAGCCGTCATCTATGTCAGCTTTTTTATTGAAGTTTTCAGCTTCGGAATCTGTGCAACCCTCTTTTTTACACCCCAGAAAAAGCAGAACCACAATAAGTGTGGTGAATTTTAAAAAAAAACTTTTTCTGTTCATCATTCTTTTGTTCGTGATATTATCCTCCTAAGGCAAATTTACAGATAAATTGAATATGAATTTTAAGACATGGCCAGGGTACAATAAAAAAGCACCCAACTAGTGGGCGCTTTTTTGCATTCTGGATCTGGTTAATTTTATTCAAATAAAATTGTACATCCGTTGGTACAATTGGCATTAGGTCCTGTTCCATTACTTGTGAAAGTATTATTTGCTTCAACCGCTGCTGCATCTGGTTGTATGGTACCTCCAGCAAAAATACTTGAACCTGAGTTCACGTGAATACCATAGCTGTTGGCATTCTTAACGGTACAGTTTTGAATGTCTAATCTACCATCTACTAAGATGTTGGCGTAGTCGTAAGCCCAATACTGTCCGCCGTCAGAAATTGTAGTGTGGGCTAATTTGTTATTTGGATTGTTTGACGCAATTTTTAAGCCATCCCAATAGCCTGCTGTTTCAAATCTGCCTTTGATATTTATGGGCTGTGTTGCTGTACCCATGGCAGATAATGAACCGCTAGCTGAAACAGAAATGGACTGGTTGGCTTCCACCATAATATTTGTATTTGGCAGTAATTCTAAACTTGATTCTATCGCTAGGTCATTTAACAAAAGTGGAGTACTTGTGGCTTTCCATACTTGAGGGATACCGATAGTACCGCTTCTTACGTCAATAAAGTCGTTAATATTTGCATTGTTATAGCTTGATGCGCCATCTAATTTGCTAACTTGATCTGCTCGTAAACTTAGGCCAGTAGTGTTTTTAGAAAAAGTATTATCAGCAAAAGAGGTTAAGATCCCATCTGATTCAATGTATAAACCGATATTATTTCCATTCGAAATGGTTGAGTTGGTAATTGTTAGTTGGGCATTTGACCCTACATATACGATTGCTTCATCCCATGCCCAGTAGGTTCCAGCATCACTTACTGTAGTGTGAATTAGTTTATTATTTGGGTTGTTTGATTTAAAAGCTAAGCCTTCCCAGTATCCCTTTACTTCATTTTCACCTTTTATAACAATAGGATTTTCTGCTGTCCCTGTAGCATCCAATGAACCATTACTTTCAACCGTAATTGAGCTGCCTTCGCACATGATAAATTTTGTGCCTGGAAGCAATGTCACTTGAGTAGTTATTGAAATATCACTACAAATTTTGTAGTTTTTGGCTTCAAAGGTCGTTGGCGAACTGATATCTTCTGTAATTTCCTCTGATATAACACTCTCTGGATATGTACATGAGCCATCATCAGTGTCTGCTTTTTTGTCATAATTTTCAGCTAAGGGATCAGTACATCCGTCTTTTTTACATCCAGTTATTCCAATGGTTAATAGACCAATAGATAATATTAATAGTTCTTTTTTCATCATCTTTGTTTTTTTTCTACAAATTTAAAGATGATTTGTGCAGGTTGATATAGGGTTTTCCCTACCTGTATTACATTAACTATCTATTAAACCCAAACCAATTACTTTTTTTACCAAGCCGGTCACATTATTAACTTCAAGTTTTGAGTAGATATTAGCTCTGTGCATCTCTACAGTTTTTTCAGAGATATGAAGATTTTTAGCAATGCTTTTTGTAGGAAATTCTTTCATGATTTCTTTTACTATATCGAGTTCTCTGTGTGTTAAGCTAGTTTCTGTTTGAAATGTAAATATTCTATTTGTAATTTTTTCTGCTTTGGGACTAAGGAATTGTTCTCCTTCAATGACCTTTTTTATGCCCATGCAAATAATTTCGGTAGGTTCAGTTTTTAAAATATAACCGTTTGTTTTTGTGTTTAACTTTTGAATTGTACTGGGATCTGAAATAGAACTTAAGATAATAATTTTCGTGCTAGGGTGAAGGGTTTGCAGTTCTTTTAAGAAATCTTTTGCATTGTCTTTTCCAAACTTAATGTCCTGTATTAACACATCTATATTATGATGGTTAAGCAGGTCAAATAATTGCTGTTTATCAGTTGCTAGAAACACTTCAGAATTAGGAAAAGTATTAATAATAAGGTCTTTTAGCCCTTCTAGAATTAAATAGTGATCATCTGCAAAAAGAATTTTCATACTGCAGTTTTAAAAGAAATAATAATTAGTGTTCCTTCATTTGCTTTACTTTCTATATCCAATTCACCTCCCATTCTAACTAATCTTTTTTTTATGCTGGTTAATCCTTGAGAACGACCCAGTTTTTCTGTGTTGAATCCACAACCGTCATCTTCTATCGAAATATGAAATGCTGAATCACTTTGGTTAATTTGAATTGTACAAGTTATAGAGTTTGCATGTTTTACAACGTTTTGCAGTAATTCTTGACAAATTCGATATAGTGAGTTTTTTTGCGCTGGTAATAAATATAAGTCTTGTTTATTCAGTCTCTGAACTTGGAATTGAGTCTGTTCTGTGGAATTTTCTCGAGCATAATTTTCCAAGGCTTCTTCCAGAGAAACGTCGTAGAGCGACAGTGGCATTAAATTGTGTGAGATTCGTCGTGTGTCTTCGTGTAAGGCTCTAAGTTGATCAATCACTAACTGCTCTTCTCCGGCATTTGCCTTTTGTTCTAGTTTCAATCTAATTGCAGTTAGGGAGGACGCGATACCATCATGAAGTTCGTTGGCCAAGCGTTCTCTCTCTTTTTCTTCCCCTTCAATTGTAGCCTCTAAAGCACTGGTTTCCGCTCTCTGCTTAATGGCTAGCACTTCTTGCTTTTTTTTGCGCCTGTAGGTCCAGTACAGAAGGGCTGCAACTAAAACAGTTAATGCGAGCCCCAAAATCCAATTATTCCGCTTGTTAATTTTAATTTTTTGACTGGCTATTTTTAGTTCACTTTCAACGAGTTTTCGCTCTTTTTTTTCGGTGTCATATTGTATCAGAATTTCGTTGATTTTTGCTTTGTTTTCGCTACTTGCAGTGGATATATAAAGTTGATGTGCTGAATCAAGTAATGGAAATGCCGTATCGTACTTTTTAAGTCCATAATAGGCATAGCTGAGGTTTTTGAGAATGGCATAGCGTGTATCGCCATTCGATAATCTTTCGGCATCAGTCATGGCTTCCAAACCATATTTTAAAGCTTCTTCGTAATTTTTGAGATTAATTTCTGCCTTAAGCAAACCAATTTTGTCGAGCAGAACGTAATGTTGTTGACCGTACATCTTTGCATATTTTAGCGAAGTTAAATAGGCGTTTTTTGATGCCTGATAATTCTTGACATAATCTTGATATTCACCTTCGCTTAAATGACTAACTATAAGTCCAATGGGATTGTTATATCGTTTGCTAAGATTCTTGCTAATTTGGGTCAATGATTGGCCTTCTTTAATTTTACCCAGCCTTACTGCTGACACTGCTACTACTGCAGTAATACCTGGTAGGTTCATTGTATCCTTATTTTCATTTAGTATTTCCATGGCCGCTTTACAGTTGTTGTAAGCCGACTCATAGTCACTCAAACTAAAAAATAGATTTCCAATATTGCTTTTTACCAGCGCTGCGTTAATCTGATCATCATGGTGTTCTAAAATTTTTACAGCTTGGGTATATTCTTCAATGGCTTCTGGGTATTTGTTTTCAAACGATAGAACAGCAGCAATTATATTGTGATGTTTAGAAGCGCTTTTTGCGAGCGTGTCATTGGTAAATAGCTGAAGTCCTTTTTTTGCTATTATTCCTGCTTTTTTAGGTTTGCCAAGCTGGAATAGTGTTTTTGCATAATTGTAATAGTAAATATCATCCCATCTTTTAGCATTTGATTCTGGTCTTTGCTCAACAAGGTTTAAGCGGATTGAATCTATTTTATCCGGCATTTTTAGCATAGATTGACAATTCCGAAGAATTGTTAACGAATCATCAACAAATCCATTTTGAGCGGCAGAAATTGAGCTACATAAAAGTAGAATAGAAAATACTGACTTCAATGTTGAGAATTTTGTAATTAAGCTTTAAAAATACAGAAAAAAAGCGCTTCAGTATATTTGAAACGCTTCTTTGTTTTTTTAAGTGTTTATGGCTACTTGTTATTCTCAATAATGTAATTCAACACCTTAGTCATCAAATGCACTCTGTCTTTTCCTCTTACATTATGCTCGTGCATAGGATATGGGAAGAAATCGACTTGTTTTTCCGCCTCAACAAATGCCTTAACAAGGGCTAGGTTATGTTGCATTACCACTACATTGTCTGATGTTCCGTGAATGAGTAGCAATTTTCCTTCAAGTGCTTTAACATAGTTTAAAAGCGAAGACTTTTTATAACCTTCTTCATTTTGTTTAGGTTGATCCATATACCTTTCTCCGTACATGGCTTCATAAAACTTCCAATCAGTTACAGGGCCACCTGCTACTCCTGTTGTAAATGTCCCTGGATTTCTTAACATTAAGGAAGTTGTCATAAAACCTCCAAAACTCCAGCCGTGCACTGCTAATCTTTTTTCATCCACATAATCCAAAGATCTTAAAAATTTTACGCCTTCCATTTGATCGGCCATTTCATTTGTTCCTAAATTACGGTGAATAACGGATTCAAATGCAAAACCTCTATGCCCCGAGCCTCTATTATCAACCGTATAAACCAAATAACCTTGCTCTGCCATCCAATACATCCATAATGATGCGCCACCATTCCATTTGTTTGTTACTAGTTGTGCATGAGGTCCCCCATAAACGTACACTAATACTGGGTACTTTTTGGATTTATCAAAATCGCTAGGCTTTATAAGTCGATAATGTAAATCCGTTGTTTTGTCAGCGGCTTTAATTGTACCAAATTCCGCTGTGCCCATTTTTAAATTTAAAAGTGGATTTTTAGCTTTTAATAACTGTTTAGACTCTTTTCCTTTTATCGTATAAATGGCTTCAATATTAGGAATAGAAGTGGATGAATAACCATCAAAATAATATGAGTAATCGCTGTTAAATGATACTCTATGAGTGCCATTTTTAGTTAGTTGTTTCTGATTGCCTGATTTGATGTTTACCATAAAAGCTTGACTTTCAGTCGGTATTGTACCTGTTCCTTGGAAATAAACATTTCCAGATTCATCATGTCCTAAAATTTCGGTGATTTCCCACTTGTTTTTAGTTAACTGCTTAATTAATTCTCCTGATTGGGCGTTGTATAAATACATATTCATAAATCCATCTTTTTCACTCATCCAAATAAAATCAGATTCATTTACAAAATAAACAGGGAATTCTGGTTCAGTCCATTTATCATTTTTTTCTTCAAGAATGGTTTTGATTAGTTCACCTGTGCTGGCGTCATATTGATTGAGTTTGGTGTGATTTTGATCGCGGTTAACTTCAGCAATATAACACTGGCTAGCATCAGGACTCCATCCAAAATTGGTTAAATAATCTTCTTTGTCGCCAGTAGGCTCAATATACACTGTTTTTCCGTTGCTGGAAATGCCCACTTTAGGATGTTCACTTGGTTGTCCCGTCATTGGGTATTTAATCATTTCCACTATTCCTGGTGTAGCGCTAATGTCAAGTAAAGGATAATCAGCCACATTGCTTTCATCTTTTTGGTAAAAGGCTAAACTAGAACCTTGAGGAGACCAAAATATCCCATTTGTAATTCCAAATTCACTCCTTGCAATGGCTTGACCACTAACAATGTTTTTGCCAAAACTGGTTACGATCTGCGCACCTCCTTTTTTATCACTTAAATACAAATTATTATCAACAGTATAGGCCACTTGTTCATTACCGGGGTTAAAAGTTAGGTTTTCCACCCCATCTTCAACCTTGCACACTAAGTACCCTGATTTTTTTGCCACATTTATTCTGTAGTATTTGTTGCTAATCTTTGTGTAGAATTCGTTGGTATTTAACCAGCTCATTACATTGACGTATTGAGGTTTGCTTCCAGTAATGTTTTCAAGATCAGTTGTTGTTAAAATTGCTTTTTCTTTATCTCCTTTTGCAGAATTTCTCATTAAAGTCTGGTAATCAGATGATAGATAACTGTAGTCATTTGTTTCAGTAATCCATTTAAACATTAATGTTCTTTCAGGGTAGTACCCTCTATACTGCTGCAGAACGGCATTTTTTAACGTTAATTCGTCTTTTTGAGCTATTAAACTAAATCCGATAAATAAGCCTATAATTAAGGTAGAAATTTTTGTCATGTTTTGTTCTTTAGGTAAAGTTGC
>JBGCGA010000056.1:0-50404 GCA_045110285.1 Crocinitomicaceae bacterium
CTGACTTTGCTCTTTTTTCAGAAAGCCTCAAATTATAAGCAGAAGGCCCCATAGAATCAGTATTTCCTTCAACAACAATTCTTAAACTAGGATTGGCTTTAAGAGCAGCAATATTATTGTTAATTATTGCTTTTGCTTTTGGAGTCAGGTAGTATTTATCAAAGTAAAAATACACTGGTCTAATTTCGTAACTGATGCCATCTAATTTAACGACATCAACAACAGGTTCTGTTGTAACGGCTACTGTAGAATCAGGATTTGAACTTGTAGAAGTATTAGTTGCGGTTGATGTTGCGGTTGTTGTTGTTGTTGTTGTTGTTGTTGTACTAGGTGTTGCTGTAGTATCCGAATTTGTTGGATTAGCATCAACCACTAGTACGCCTGTTTCAAAAGGTGGAATTACTTTAGAAGCAGTTAAAGTGAACTCCTCCTCATCTTCAATTTGAGGCACAACTAAAGCTTCAACGGTTACAGTTGAAAGTGGCTTAAAATCATATGCTAGTAATTCAGACTGTCGTCCTTTTACCAAAGCATTATCGATATACCAAGAATAAAAAACTCTACTACTATCAGGTATTCCGTACAAATCAGCCTTTACAGCATTAATTTTGCCATCACTAGGATTTTTATTGTCATACAAATCAATTCCTGGAATGACAGCGATCCCATCTTCTCCAATCGAAAGACTATGGTTTTCGTCATAGACAAATATTTTTTTTGATGAAGTAACTTCATACGACTCTCCTTTTGCTTGATCAACAACAGTTGCGAGTACTTTTATATCGTGGTAACCAGTATCTGAAAAAGAATAATTGTAGCTCTGCTTATTTGTTTTAATGTCATTATCATCAATAAACCACTTATAGTCTGTAATCATTTTGTTGTTTCCCAAATAAAAAACCGCAGCATCAATAATCGCATTATCTTCAACTTTAACCATTCTATCGGCTTCAATTTCTAAAAACAAGGTTCCTTCTTTATTAATGGTAAATTTTTGTGTTGCACAATCCATTACATAAGAATCTGTTTTTCTATTTTTTCCAAAGATTTGAGTTGAAACATAATGTTCCCCACTAGTATCAAACAAAAACGTTAGCTGCGGACTATCTAGCTTCAAAATTTCATCATCTACTTTCCAAAATATATTGCTAATGTTTGCATGATCGAGTTTTGCTTTTGAAAGGTCAAATCTTACAGATTGATTTATCACCAACTCATCAAGAACTTTAATTTCATTTTTCCCTTCGCCTCCGTTTGCCGCAAGGTATTCTTCACAATCAAAACTAGGGTAAGGTTGTTCAGTAAACATGTAAATATCCATTAAGCCAAAACCACCATTTCTATTAGATGATAAAAATCCAGTTTTATTGTCTTGGTTTAAAGAAAAGAAAATATCTTCTCCAGCAGAATTAATTGGCATTCCAATATTGATTGGCTTTGAAAAAACACCATCTTCTATTTTCGACAAGTAAATATCATACTTTCCAAATCCCCCAGGTTTATTTGATGAAAAATAAAGTGTTTTACCATCTGCCGATAAATAGGGGCTATCTTCATTATATTTTGTATTGATGACGTCAGATAACACCTCGGCTTCACCCCACTGTCCGCCTGTTATTGTAGATCTATACAAGTCAAGTTGAACGTCTTTTTCTGCTGAGCTAAAAATGAATGATTTTCCGTCAGGAGTGAATACTCCATGCGGCTGGTAATAACTTTTGTTAACTACTAGGGGCATCAGTTTCGGCTGCAACAACTTCCCATTGTTCATGGTTGAGATCCAAAGTTTATTCTCTTTGTAAAATATTACCGTATCTCCAGAGGTTGTTTTACTAACTACTGAAAAATGCACTTTATCTTCTTCATCAAATTTTAGTCGTGTAGGATCAGTTTCTGAAGAGTTAGTATCTGAGAAAGCATAACTGCCCTCATAGAATTTAAAATCCATAAACTTCTTTTCTTTATCACTATCTTGATATCTAGCCGTATACATTAACTGATCGGTTTCAGAGAAGAATATCGAACAATATTCGCTTAAGTCCGAGTTAACGTTTTCACCTAAATTTATTACTCTAGTGAAAGTATACTCCTTATCAGATCCATACGCTTGTGCTAATTTACATTCATCAATCTTGGTATTGACATCTGACACAAGGTCCTGAGACTTTACCACATCTTTAATTCCTTTACTCTTAAACAATTGAAAATTTTCAATTGCCTCAGGGAAATTACCTAATTGCTTTTGAGTTTCTGCCAAATAATAAAACGCCATGTAGATGGTGTCTTTTTCATCAAAGTTTTTTACTGAGGTTGATAAATACTTTTCAGCTTTTCCGTAATCTTCAAAATCTAACAAGTAAATTTTTCCGAGCTGAAAATTAGCTGCAGCATTGTTAGGGGTTTCAGTTAGAATTTCTTCGTATTTTTTTACAGCTTTATCAACATTGCCAAATAATCTAAGCTTATTGGCTTTTCTAATTTTGTTCCAACTACTTTTCTGTGCAGATAAGTCATTGGTAAAAAGAGTAATTGAAAAAACTAGAACTAAACTAAATATGAGCTTCATTGATTATTTATCTTTTTTACACATGCATAGGGACCCAACAAAAATAATTAAATTTCCAACATGTTAATCAGATTAGTAAACCTTTATACGCAATTCTCGCAATAAAGTTTTGAAACAACCTCTTTTTCGAGCAGCCGAACGCCTATGTGAAACCACTTAAAAAACTTGCAGAATGCATTTGAATCAGACTTTATTAAATTTTTTAACACTCTCAAATCCAGCTTTAATTGTCTCTTGTTTTCAAAGCCATCAAAATAGTATGATAGTTTTAGATATTGTTGATACAATTTAGGAAAATGCCTGCTTTGTCGAGCATATTTTTCAAGCAAGAGTTTAGCGTAATATAATCCACCATATGAAATGATATACTGACTTACAAAATACGTTTGATAAACATTAAATTTTCCAGCTAAGGCATAATTAGCTAATTCTGGACCAATATCATAGTAAATAAGGTTTTGCTCAAAATTGTTGATTAGTTGTAAAGCACTGAGCCAATTTTTAGTATTCTTTGATTTTACTGATGTTTGCACATTTTCAAAGTCACTGGTATTACAGATTTCCTGGTCGTAAAATAGATTAAACATAAGTCTGTATTCCAAATAATTCCATTCTGTTGGAATGGCACCAACCGCGCATAAATCATTGAGTTTTTCAGCAGTCACTTCTATTTTATATAATTTAAGGTTAAAGACAAACTGCTCCCATATTAGTTCAGAAAAACTAGAATCAAAAGGCACTTCAACTTCATGTAAACGATTTGTAACAGCTGAGTCTCCATCAAGTGCCTTTTTGGTTAATTGTTGGTACACCAAAAGAGCAGCTTTACCTTCATTTTCAACAACTAGTCTCTTTAAATTTTCGATAGTAGGTTTCAACTCAACTGTACTGTAGCTTTTTTCGTAGAAAACGGATATTACTGATTGTCTAGACTCATCTAGAAGTTTTGAAATTTTCACCTTATTTTTGTTCTTGTTGGCATAATCTCGTAATTCCTCATCCGAAACATTCAACCATCTGTCACCTTCTTTAGCTTGCAGTCCTAACCTAAAATCATTAAAGTTTTCAATTAATGTATGTTCGACTTTAATGTTTTTATAATATTTTGATAAGATGTTTTCAATGGCTTTTGCTCTTTTTTCAATGAGTTTTTGATTTCCAGACTTAGTGCCTTCAATAGATGCAATTCCAGAATACATCACTTTAAAAACGGTGGTTGAATCCATTTTTAACTGATTAAGTTGATTTTGTAAATCGTCAAAGACAGACATATCTTCGGAAGTTTGATTGCGTAAAAACGGAACCCTGACCACAATTGAATCGACTACTTTATTTTCAGACCCAATGGATATTGTTGGATGCTTTAGTTGAAAATATTCACTCGGCTTAAAATAATCTGGACTTACAAAAATTAAGCTTTGACTGGCGCAGGCCCGATCCTGTTTAGTCAAAAAAAAATCTATTTGAAAATTTTCATCATTTGACTCCGGAATTTGTCCAACATAAACTTGGACATATTTTTTTGAAGGGCTGATGTCATTTTTTTTGATGACTTTTTTATTAATGTAGCCTAAATAGTAGCCATCATAATTTAAAGCTCCACTGTATGCGTATTTACCAACACAATTGTATTGAGAAAGATGTATAAAATCAACCGATAATTTTCCCTTCCGCTTAAAAATTGTGTACAAATTTCTTTTTGTGGCAGGAATAAAAATGGTCCGCCTAAAAAATGGAATTTGATAGGTGTAAAATGTTCGTTTATAATTGTAATAAAAAACTGAATCGTTAGAAACGTAGTACCAGCCAAAATTCAATCGCTCTTTGTTATTTTTGGTCATTGTTCTTTTACAGTCAAAACATGGTTTTTTATTTTTGACATTGAAATCGACTCCTTTGACATAATCGAATGCAGGTTCAAAAGGCTTGGAACTAAAAACCTGACATGCATATAGAAGCCCATCCTTGATGGCAAACTGATGCGCTACACCTTGATACTTTTTATCAATCATATTAGCATAATGCCCTTTAGATTTTTTCCAATTTTCACCCAACTCTTTTGCAAGAGCTTGATAAGTTAACTTACCTTTTAATCTTTCTAGTTCGTATTGAATGGAAATGTACTGGACATTCTCTCCTACATAGTCGGCATCCCCACCCAATACTTGCACTCTATTTTTTACTGTTTTCAGGCGTCTGTTTTTTTGATAATGACCCAAATATTCATTTTTAGCCATGTAGTTGGCTTGACTTTTAGCAGCAGCACTTAAAGCAGGGTAATATTCGATAGTGTCTCGTCGCTTTCTCTTTCTTTGCTGATTTGTGTAATCTAATAACAATAAGTTCAACTTTTTCGAATCAAAATTATTCAAACTAACTATGTCAGCTTGCCCAAAAGCAAACCCTGAAAGAGTCAATAAATAATATGCTATTATTATTCTAATCACACATTAGTGATTAACAAATTAGAATGCCAACTGTTTTGCACAGTGGTTTCCCATTTGGTAAGTAACTCTTGTTTTGTGGCCACTAAATTGTTATAAACTATTGTTTCTTTTGTCACAGTACCTCTTGACAACAACTCTTTAAACTCAGACATATTACACAATTTTAAGCTATCAGTATCGTCCTTATAGACAATGCTCATCCTATCAAAAAAGTCTATTTCTAACAGATCACCAATCATCTTTATTTCCCGAGTTAATGCATCTTTCGAGCACCCACTAGCTTGTGTCGTTTGCTCATCTACTCCTATTATAATGAATAAATCTTTAACAATTTCAAAGTCTGCTTTTAAGCTTAATCCATGAGCAGCCCATTTTGGAATAAATTTTTTCAGTTGAGTTTTTACATTATTCACTTGCTCTTTGTCAAATTTTTGATTGCCTTGGAAAACCCAGACTGTTGCAGAATTTTTTAATTGTACTAACATATTTATAAAGTTAAAACGTTTTACTTAATTTTTAGACAAAAAAATAGGGTTACACCTGTAACCCTATTCAAAATTTGGCCTTGGTGCTATTAATTCGTTAAAGCATCTCCTAGAGCATTATCGTAAATATCTTTCATTTCGTTAATGAATCCATAATGTTCATCATCAACGCAAATTTTTCCTTTTGTCACATGACCAAGTAACGTATAAGGTACTTTTTGTTTCATCATTAACTCCAAGAATTCATCTTCATTCTCTTCATTTACAGTAACGGCTACTCTACTTTGAGATTCTCCGAATAAAAAGGCATCTTCACGAACTTCAGAGTCGGAGACGATATCGAAACCTAAATTATTTGTCATTGCCATCTCTAACAATGCAATGAATAGTCCTCCATCAGCACAATCGTGAGCAGCATTAATTAATTGACCGCCAATTAAAGTTTTGATGGTTTCTTGTAATTCTGCTTCTTTATCTAAATTAAAATATGGTGCAGGAGAAGCTTCAATGCCATGGTAAGACACCAAATATTCAGATGAAGCAATATCGTTCACTGTTTCGCCAACCAAGAAAATTAAATCACCTTTTGATTTAAAATTCATGGTCATTATTTTTTCTTTATCCTCTATTACTCCTATCATTCCAATGGTTGGTGTTGGAAAAACAGGCTCTTCTTTTCCGTCCAGTACTGTTTGATTATAAAAAGACACATTTCCTCCCGTTACTGGTGTTTCGAATTTTAAACAAGCAGCACTCATTCCTTTAATAGCCCCTACAAATTGCCAATAGCACTCGGGGTTGTATGGGTTACCAAAATTCAGACAATTGGTCACAGCACTAGGATTCCCACCCGAAACTACTATGTTTCTTGCTGCTTCCGAAACTGCAATTTGAGTCCCAATTTCAGGATCGGCATTGACGTACCTTGAGTTGCAGTCTACTGTCATAGCTAAAGCCCGATCAGAGTCTTTGATGTTTGTAATTCCTGCATCAGAAGGGTTATTGGTAGTCATTGTTCTTGTTCCTACCATTGAGTCGTATTGCTCGTATACCCATCTTTTTGATGCGATATTTGGATTTTGAATTAGTTTGATAGCCACTTCTTTTAAATCAGTTGGCTCCTCGACATCATCAATATTGAATTTTTTAAATTCTTGATAATATGCTGGTTCTTTATATTCTCGGTGGTAAACAGGAGCTCCTCCTCCTAACACTAGAGATTCAGCTGGAACACTAGCTACCTTCTCGCCGTTCATAAAATAATTGATGATTCCACCTTCAGTGACCACACCAATTTCAGCGGCGTGCAAATCCCACTTTTTAAAAATGTCTTCAACAATTTTTTCTTTTCCTTTTTCAATGACTACTAGCATTCTTTCTTGCGACTCAGAAAGAAGAATTTCCCAATCTTTCATGTCATCTTGGCGAGTAGGCACTTTGCTTAGGTCAATATCCATACCCACATTATCACCAGCTGCACTCATTTCGCATGATGAGCATGTAATTCCTGCTGCTCCCATATCTTGCATACCCACTACAGCATCCGTTTTTGCCAATTCAAGTGTTGCTTCTAACAGCAACTTTTCTTGGAATGGATCACCAACTTGAACTGATGGTAAATCACCAGCAGATTCTTCAGTAATATCTTTGGAAGCAAAAGCAGCTCCGGCAATTCCATCTTTACCAGTGGAAGAACCAACAATATAGACTGGATTTCCAGGGCCATTTGAAGTTGCTGATATCATATCACCTTCTAAAATCCCTGCCGAAAAAGCATTAACTAGCGGATTGGTATTGTAGCATTTATCAAACATTACCTCACCACCTATAATTGGAATTCCAAACGCATTTCCGTAATCACCAATTCCTTTTACTACACCTTTCACTAGCCATTTTGTTCTATCTTGTTTAATGTCTCCAAAACGCAAAGAATTCAGCTGGGCAATAGGTCTAGCTCCCATGGTAAAAATATCGCGGTTAATTCCTCCAACACCAGTAGCAGCTCCTTGGTATGGCTCTAATGCACTTGGATGATTATGCGATTCAATTTTGAAAACACATCCAACTCCATCTCCAATATCAACCAAACCTGCATTTTCTTCTCCTGCTTTTACAAGCATATGAGGGCCATCTTTAGGCAATTTTTTTAGCCATGCGATTGAATTTTTGTATGAGCAGTGCTCAGACCACATTACAGAGTAAACCGACATTTCAGTAAAATTTGGTGTTCGTCCTAAAATGGATTTGATTTGATCAAATTCTTCTGGTAATAACCCCAGTTCAACCGCTTGTTCTACTGTTGCTAATTCTTGTGTTTTGTTTTCCATGAGAAACGCTAAAATTTTTGGCAAAATTAATGATAAATACGCGTTTTTATCTCCTTTTTATCAAAAGTTTTCAACGGTTAATTGCTCTCATTAAGGTTTACTTTAACGCGTTAAAATAATTCATTAATGTTTCGTGATTCGGGCAACTGGCTGTATTGACTTCCATAAGTTTAGGCCGATTATTTTTACTTTCGAGATAAAAGTCATGCAATAACGACTCCATACCGTTAATGTCTTCAGCATAAGCATAGTCAACATTATACGCTTCACATATTGAAGAAGCCTTTGCTCTATGGGGCGCAACAAATAATTGATTTTGAGCAGATTTTCTTGAACCTTCTAGAATGTTAAAAATTGCACCCCCATTATTATTAATTAAAAATATTCGGAGGTTAGATGGCAAGTTTTCGATCCATAAGCCATTAGAATCGTAAAAAAAAGAAATATCACCTGAGATTAAAGTGATCAATTCGTTTGGTTTAGCTCTAGCCATTCCAACAGCAGTGCTTGTTGAACCATCTATACCACTCACCCCTCTGTTCGAAAAATATTTTACACCAAAAATAGGATTAAAAAGTTGGCAATAACGAACCACCGAACTATTGGCCATTTGTAAATTAGATCCATCTGGCAAAGTATCAAGTATTAAGTCAATCGCCAACAAGTCCGAAAAAGGGACTGTTTTTATAAATTCTTGATGTCTTTCCATTGCTAACAAATCTTTTCCTTTCCATTGTTGCGAATAATTTGAAAAACAAATTTCATCCTGATCAGCTATTAGTTTTAAGAACTGAGCTGGATTCACTTTTACTGTTTCAGTTTTTGATAGAAAAGTATCCTCATCAATTAAATAATGTCCTAACCTCCAATTATGCTTAGGCGGTATGTTTCTTAAAAATGCTTTTATTTTTTTTGAAACTATTGCTCCTCCGAGGCTCAAAATTAGATCTGGTGCAAAACTTTGAATTTCGGACTCTGAAATGGTTGCAAGTGAACGATCAATACTGTGATTGAAGTAACTAAAGCTTTGCAAGTTAGACGTGTTTTCAACTAAGATTGCTACAGAATTTTGCTGAGCCAAAATATCTAAATATGGCTTGATATTATATGCCTGACTGAGCTGACCTATAATTATTAACTTTTTTTCTGTACTCTGCCAAATATCTTGTAATTCAATTTCTTTTTGACGAGTTAAATTGGATTCAGCTGGAGCATTATTAATTATTTTAGCTTTTGACTCCTCCTTTTCAACCACAGCATATAGCGGTTCATGTAATGGTACATTAATGTGTATTGGTCCTGTTGGTACTGACTGCAAATCCGATAATGCTTGAATTACCACATCATTACTCTCGTTCTTAAAAGAAAGATTATCAGTTTCTTCTGGCAAAGTAAATTCAGACTTAATAAAATTAGAGTAGACATTGTTTTGCCGGATACATTGTCCATCTCCTTGATCAATCAAGTTAGCCGGTCGATCAGCTGTTAGAATTAATAGTGGTATTTGACGATAGTATGCTTCGGCAATCGCTGGTGCATAGTTTAAAGCTGCACTACCGGATGTACAACATATTGCAGTAGGGCTGCCCTTGCCCTCAGCTAGACCTAAAGCATAAAATGCTGCCACACGCTCATCATGTATTAAATGGACATTGATATTTGGATGAGTACTGAAAGCAATTGTAAGTGGTGCATTCCTGGAACCGGGTGAAATTACAACATCATGAATTCCGTTTGCAGCCATCACATCTACCAATTCAACTATATGCTGCTTGTCAGTTGTTTTCATTTAAGTGGTCCGATTAATTTCCAGCAATGTAATTTCTGGCCATATTCCAATTCGACCAGGGTATCCTAAAAACCCGAACCCTCGATTAATATAAAGGTGCTGCTTTCCTTTACTATACAGTCCTGCCCATTTGCTGTAGCGAAGCTGGATTGGACTCCATTTAAAATTATGGGTTTCTATTCCCATTTGCGCCCCATGCGTATGTCCACTTAAGGTTAAATCAATATCTAAATAATCTTTAGTGACCTCCTCATCCCAATGGGTTGGATCATGCGACAGGAGGATCTTAAAATCTGCTTCACAGTTTTGATAAGCTTTGGCTAAATCTCCAATTTTATGGAAGCCACTCCCCCAGTTTTCTACACCAATCACTGCTATTTTTTCTTTCTCTTTTTCTAAGTAAATATGCTCGTCTAATAATAATTTCCAACCTAATTTACCATGAATAGCCTTGATATCCTCAAAATTTTGTGTTCTAGCTTCATCATTAGGCCATTGTTCATAATCACCATAATCGTGATTTCCTAAAATACTATACACACCCATTGGGGCTGTTATTTTATCAAATACATCATAGTAGTCAGTCATTTCAGTTGCTAAAGAATTCACAATATCTCCTGTAAAAAAAACAACATCTGGCTTCTGATCTATGATCATTTGCACCCCTTTTTTTACCGCCTCTTTATCGTAAAAACTCCCTGAATGAATATCTGATATTTGAACAATCTTAAGCCCATTGAATGCCAAGGGCAAGTTTTTGAAAGTTAGTTTTTTCTTATGGACTTTATACCTGTAAGCACCACCAATAGCAATTCCCGTAGACAATGCTACCAATGGAACGCTCGCTGAAATTAAGCCGGCTTTTTGCAAAAAAGCAGACCTGCTAATACCAGACTCAGTTTTAACTTTCATGTTTCTAGCTAAAATACCTAGTCGCCTTAAATCATCTAAGATAACAAAAAGTAATAACACCAATTTTGAAATAAAATTAATGATGAAAATCCCTAAAAAAATATTGATTACTGAAGCCGACATTTGCCCTCTGAAAGCAAACATAATTATTACAGACAAAATTGCAAAAGCAGTAATGCAGGTATATACCCAGTAAAATACCTTTTTTTTTGATTTATTAAATAACGACCTAACTCCATTAAACAAATAGATTTCAAGGGCTAAATAAATGAGAATTGAAAAAAGAAGCTGGCTTGTTGACCTCATACTTATTGTTGTACTGCAAAATTAATCAATTCCAGCAATCATTTTGTTAAGAAATCCTATTTTGCAGACTCTATTTATTCATCATATTTTTGCAGAGTTCCAAAAGTTTTAATGTTGTTTTCCAGTTTCGAGTTGTACATCCAACACCTATTTGTTTTTCTAGGAAACCATTGGTCAACTTTGATTTACTGTACTTCAAATTACACTTTATATATGCTGAATTACTCGTGATAAAACATTCATCTTCTCCAAAATCCTCTTGGTTTAAAGCTGTTAATATTATATCATGAGGCTTATTCTTAAAAAAAGTACAATGTAAATTTTCAATAGGATTTGAAGCAACAAATGGATTAGAATCAACAATGCGCTGCATAGCACTTTTAGAAACAATTACTACCGGTACCTCAAAGCCAAAAGTTTCGTAAATTTTTTTTGCCACTTTGTTTTCCAGATCTGAAATACTATCTAAATTACAAAATTGAAATACAACATTTCCGGATTGAATGTATGTGGTCGAATTTAAAAAACCTAATTTAGCAAGCATCAATTTGAGGTCATTCATGAGAAGGCGCTTATGGCCTCCAACATTTATTCCTCTCAGCAATAAAACATAGGTTTTCACTCCGTCCAATTCATTGAAAGCTTGAAAACAGTTCCATTACTTCCTAAAACTGTGCCCGAGTCGGGATATAAATCATTACTTGTCTCGGCTGTAGTTCCTGTTAAATTATCAATATCTAAAGTTACCATGTCCATTAATACATCTTCATTTTCATCCTTATCAAACAATTCAAACCTTAGCACCAAATTACTAGCATTTAGTGTGATTTCTGGATCTAAAGTCCAGCTTACCGGCGTAAAAACTTCAGTTTCCGTGGTGTAAAGTAATTCTTCAGAATTATTATTATAAATTTTTATGAATTTATCTGGTCCAGTTCCATCTGAATCCCATTCCACTCCAGTATTATCTTCCGTCGGATATGAATTGATACCTATGGACACAACATTAATCGTTTCAGGGTATATACAACCTTTATTTGCTGTTGCCTCTGGATCATAATTCAAAGCGTTGTCATCAATACATCCTTTTACACAACCTGTATGAAACAGTAAAACTACTGCAAAAGAACACAATATAGCGAGTCTTCTAACCATTTTTAAAAAAATTATAAGTATAAAAATACAACTTATGCGAGAAAGTATTCAAACTGTTTTCAAGTATTTTTACATGGAATAGGCTAAATCACTTATTGTCAAACGATATAAAAAAATGGCCTATTTACAACTTTACAATTTTTTTTGTGTAAATTTCATTGTCTATTTGTATTTTCAGAAAATAAATAGAAGATTTAAGTTGACTAAGATCTACTAATCCTGATTCAATTGTTCCCTCTTTAATAATTTTGCCCTCAAAACCAATTAGCTCATATTTTGAACCATCTGGCACAGAAACATTTAATTGATCAACAACAGGGTTAGGAAATACAGAAATAGTTTTTTCTGGTATTTTTGAAACAGAAGCGATATCGTTAGTTGTCAGTTTTACATTATCAACACCTAATATATACTCGTCAGTTGAGGCATTTTGAAAAGCTATATAAATGGATTGATTTGCAAAACCATCTAAAAATAAATTAGTGCTAAAAGTCTTCCAATTTGGAGAGTCATCCGTAACAATCATTATTGTATCAGTAAAACTTGACGGCAATGAATCCGCAGTTGACAGCAATACGTAATAAGTTTCCAGATAATTTGCATCAAACGATTTAGACTCCCATGTTAGTATGTGTCCAAATGATAGAAGATTCAATTTTGGACTAATTAAATAATCTTGAGATTGGTCAGAAGAACCAGAATAATAAGAAGTAGAGATAGCACATGTATCAAAAACAGACTCGTATCTAACCCATCCTTCATTTACAAATGAGATGGAACTATCTGGCGTTTGACCATCTGCATCAATCACAGACCATGTTGCCGGAATTCCATTTTGAAACCCTTCATCTAGTATAACAGTTTGTGCAGATACCCCAAAATCAATATTGATAATTATAATAGCAATCAATAAATTTTTCATATCATTTTTTTTTTGCAAAATAAGGTATAATATATTAGACTAACCGCCAATTAAGAATTTTTAATAAAACCGAATTTATTTGTTTGATACCACAAATAAGTCTTCGGAGGATTTTTTAAAATAGTATTTTTCTCGGGCAAACTTTTCTAAAGATTCAAGATCTTCAAGGGCTTTTAAGTCTTCTTTTAAATCCTCAATGTCTTTTGCTCTGCGGACGATTTCAATTTCTAAATTAGCTACTTTGTCTTTTCTTTTCTGTAAAGAAAAGACATCTGTGTCATGCAACAGTAATATATATAGCGCCAATGCTAGCGTAGAAATGACGTAGCGATTTTTAAAATAAAGCACATATTTTTTCATTGTTGTAAAAGTAATTTAATTAAAATCGTCTTTTTGCTGTCCTTCTAAAGGTTATGAACAGAATGACGTTAGACATTAAGGCTTATAATCCTTTAAGACTTTTTTGCTCCCTAATGCTGCTGTAATAAAATCGACAGATAATTTTGGACTTCGTGAAGGGGAATACTCTCTGCCGTAATAAATGATTTGCACATGAATTTTATTCCAAATTTCTTTCGGAAACAATCGTTTTCCATCAATTTCAGTTTGCTTAACTGATTTTCCATTGGTTAAACCCCACCTGGTCATCAACCTATGAATATGCGTATCGACAGGAAACGCAGGTATGCCAAATGCTTGCGCCATCACAACAGATGCGGTTTTATGACCTACTGCAGGTAATTCTTCTAAATCTTCAAAACTTACAGGCACCTGTCCTCCATGTTTGTCAATTATGATTTCTGATAAACCATAAATTCCTTTCGACTTCATGGGGGATAATCCGCAAGGACGAATGATTTCTTTAATTTCCTCAACAGACAGTTTTACCATATCAAAAGGATTATCTGCTATATTAAATAATTTGGGGGTAATTTGATTGACTCTAACATCAGTACACTGAGCCGACAATAAAACAGCAATTAAGAGCGTATATGGGTCTTTATGGTCAAGGGGAACATCAACAACTGGATATAATTTTTCCAACTCGTCAATGACAAACTTTACTTTTTCAGCTTTTGTCATCATTTTTTAGTTTAAATCCGTTTTTAATAAATTCTAAAAATTCTTTAAATCCTGATTTTGATGTAAATATTGATTTAATAATTGTACTTTTCGAGAGCGTTTCTTTTGAAGCCGGCTCTTCTGCACTTTTTAATTCTCTTGCTGAATCGTAGCGATTTGGATTATACCCTAGAATTTCATTCGAGCGCTCAAAACTTTTTTCTGCATCCGACTTATAGCTATACTGTTCCTGCAAAAGGCCTAAGTTATTATGAGCAATGGCATCTTCTGGATCAAGCTTTATGGTTTCTTGATAATCCAAAATAGCACCAGACATATCTTTTAATCCTGTTTTAACAAAGGCCCTACAGGCATAGAAAAATGGGTTGTCATTTTCCAATTCAATGAGTTTGTTTAAGTCAAATAATGCCAGATCATTTTTCTTTAAATTGGTATATAAGACCGCACGTTCATAAAGTACTTCTTTTCCTTTTGAATTTACTTCCAACGCTTTTTGAAAAAGTGACAATGCCTCTTCATTCAAATTATCCTTAACTTTGGCTTTGGCTTCGTTTAGTAGGTCATTATAATTCATAACACAAAGATAAAATGGATTTTCCAATTTACCGCAAATATACAGGCATAGATGTTTGGTTTAAAATCAAAAACCAAACAGAATTTGAAGAAATAAAGAAAATAGGACTTAGAACTATTATAACCAATATTGAGGCAAAAATTTTTCCGGAAAAACAATTTATTAGAGATATGATAGATTGCTATGAAAACAGGTGGGAACCCATTTCTGAATCAGACTATCGCATGGCGAATCCAGATAATTTAAAACCTGTTAAGTGAATCAAAATCTTTCCTCAAAAACCATTTCTTCTAAGGTAAATTTTAGCATATTTGCAGAATG
Organism: Crocinitomicaceae bacterium; assembly: GCA_045110285.1. Lineage (GTDB taxonomy): Bacteria > Bacteroidota > Bacteroidia > Flavobacteriales_D > Crocinitomicaceae > Putridiphycobacter. Next base: position 14,888 of record JBGCGA010000056.1, read on the forward strand.
AATTTTGTCTATCCAAACTTTCTTTGGGCACTGCTGCTTTTAGCCATTCCAGTCATTATTCATTTATTTAATTTTAGGCGGTACCAAACCATTTATTTCTCCAAAGTAGATCTGCTTAGTGAAGCTATTGAAGATTCTAAATCGGGAAATAAGCTAAAACATCTGCTTGTTTTATTAGCAAGAATACTAGCCATCATATGTTTGGTAATTGCATTCGCTCAGCCTTATATTGCAACAAATCAGCAAAAAAATATTGAAACAATTTCGTCAATTTACATTGACAATTCTTTTAGTATGCAAGCGCAAGGTCAAGATGGCAATTTATTAAATGAGGTCAAAAATAAAGCGATAGACTTAGTCAGCTCTTTTGAAGAGAATGAGAAAATAAATCTGCTAACATCCGATTTACTTTCGCGAGATCAGAGATTTTATACGAAAGCAGACATTATTGAAAGAATTAAGGAAATAGACCTTTCGGCAGCAGCTACCCCCCTTGAATCTGCCACTAATTTACAGATAGATTTACTTTCAAATACAGAAGGACAATCAGATAAACGATTGTTTATATTGAGTGATTTTCAAAAATCAACCCATAGTATTGGAAATTTGAACGACAGTACAATTTCTCCATTCGTTTATCAGGCAAATGCCGAAGTTTCTGGTAATGTATTCATTGATTCTGTGTGGTTCAACTCCCCAACTCAAAGTGTCAGTTCCAAAACAGAACTCTATTTTAGAATAAAAAACCTGTCAGACAGAACAATTGAAAATTTAACGCTTTCTCTAAAAATTAATGGTACGGAAAAGGGTGTCAAATCTGTATCTGTAGGAGCTCAATCCTATATAAATGAAAAAATCAGCTATAATCATATCCAGCCGGGAATAAAGCAAGGAGAAGTCAGCATAAAAACTAACCAATTATTTTTTGATGATCAATTTTACTTTACGTACGAAATCAAAGAAAGTAGTAATATTTTAATTGTTAACTCCAATACGAATGCAACAAATAGCTTTGATCAGTTATTTGGGGTTGATGACTTTTACAAGAGCAAATCTATTGGAATCAATCAGTTGAAACAAGAAGATTTTAAAGGCGTGGTACTGGTAATTTTAAATGGAATAAAAAACCTAGCAAGCGGAACCGCTAGCCTTCTTGAGCAAGCGTTGAATTCAGGTGCATCAATTGTTTTAATCCCAAGTGCAGATGCCGATTTAAGTTCTTGGAATCGCTTTTTAGGTATTCAAAAACAACCTCTACTGGGGAGCGCAGGCACAATTAATAACAGTTTAAAATACTTCAACAGCAATGACCCCTTATATTTTGGAGTTTTTGAAAAAAAGCCAGAACGGTATAAGGCGGCTAAAGTTTTGAAACAATATCCTTTGTTAACAAATAGTAAACAACGTTTTATAACCTTGTTTGGAACTAGAAAGAGCAATCCTTTTCTAACGTACAGTGTCACAAAAAACGGCGGAAAAATTTATTTACAAGCCGCTCCTCTAGATGCTGATTTTACAGATTTTAACAAACAGGCATTGTTTGCTGCAACTTATTTGAGAATAGCTGAGACAGCAGCCTATCAGAAAAAACTATTTTACACTATTGGACAACCGGCTGCATATTCTTTACTAACAGAGTTAAACGAAAGGAAACCTGTGAGATTAATTAATGACGAATATAGATTTGATGTAATTCCCTCAACAGATATTGCTGCCAATAGTCAAAAAGTAATTTTTGACCAATTAGATGGGTTGTTAAAGCTATCTGGATTTTATCAACTTACTAATTTAGATGATTTCACTGATGTTATTGCATTCAATTATGACAGAGAAGAGTCCTTAACTGAATGCTTTGGGAATGAGGAATTGCTAAACGCTTTTAAAGAAAAGAATTGGAAAAATATCACTCAATTAGAATTAAATGAAAAAGGACAGCTAAAAGCAGATAGCGTTAAACCGAGAGAATATTGGAAATTATTTTTGATTTTGACGCTTTTATTTTTAGTTGCTGAAATTGCTCTTTTAAAGTGGTGGAAAACCAGTTAGTAAAATGACATCATTATTCTAGTCTTTGACTAAATTCTAGACTACTTTAGATGCGGAAAGAAAATAAATATGAGGATATTATTAAAATCATGCACAATTGTTGACCGTGAAAGCCCATTTCATTTGAAAAAGAAAGATGTTTTGATCACTGATCAAATCATTGTAAAAATTTCTGATAACATTGAAGACAAAGCTGATAAGGTTGTAGAAATAGACAACCTTCATATTTCACAAGGCTGGTATGATGCTAGAGTTAACTTTCAGGACCCCGGTTTAGAATACAAAGAAACCATTGAAACAGGAATCCGGTCAGCTGAATTAGGAGGCATGACGGCAGTTTCGGTAGTTCCAAATACAACACCAACTCTTTCCAATAAAACGCAGATTGAGTACGTGATTAATAAAGCTAATTTTAGTGCGGTTAACATTCACCCATACGGAACATTGACCGAGAATTCCGAAGGGAAGAATATCGCTGAATATTATGACATGGCCAATGCTGGTGCTATTGCATTTACTGATGGAAAACAACCTGTTTCGTCAGGAATAATGTACAGAGCTCTTCTGTACATGAAAAACGTTAATTCCCGAGTAATCTCGTTTCCGTACGACCATTCAATCTTTGGAAAAGGACAGGTAAATGAAAGTAGAGCTAGTTTACTCACTGGACTCAAATCCATTCCTAGTATTTCAGAATATTTGATTGTAGAAAGAGATCTCAGTCTTTTAAAGTATACTCAAGGCAAAATTCATTTCTCTGGTATTTCTACAAAAGAAAGCGTTGAATTAATTAGAAACGCAAAAAGTAAAGGTTTAGAGGTGACAGCAGATATCTATGCACATCAATTAATATATACTGATGAAGCGGTATTAGATTTTAACAGCAATTTTAAAGTGTTACCTCCACTTAGAACAGAAGCTGATCGTACAGCGCTTATTGAAGGAATAAAAGATGGCACAATTGATTTTGTCTGTAGTGACCACAGTCCGGAAGACACCGAACATAAAGACTTAGAATTTGATTTGGCAAATTTTGGAATTATTGGTACTCAAACCCTATTTGCAAATATTAACCGCATTTCTGAACTATCATTAACTCAAAAAGTTGAATTAATCAGTATAAATCCAAGAAAAATTATGGGAATTTCAACTTTTACTATTTCTGAGGGAAATACTGCAAACATTACTTTATTTGATCCAAATAAAGAATATACCCTTCTCAAATCTGACTTAGCCTCTTTATCAAAAAACACACCTCAAATTGACACAATCTTAACTGGTAAAGCATATGGCATCATAAACATGGGAATAATTTCTATATTTGAGGACTAATGAAGCAAACTAAGCCACAGAGCGGCAAATTTCTTAAGACATTTTTTAAAGAAAGAAAACAGGTCGGGGCCGTAGCTCCTTCATCTAGATTTTTAGTGAAGAAAATGTGTGATGCAATAAACTTTAGCGAAGCAAAAGTTATTGTTGAATTGGGGCCAGGCACGGGCGTTTTTACTCAAGAAATTTTAAATCGCGCGAGTTTAGACTCGAAAATATTTGTTTTTGAATTGAATGAAGATTTTTGCCGGATTTTAGAATCAAAATTTAACGATCAACGGATAATTTTAGTGAATGATAGCGCTGAAAAATTAACCGCTGTATTAAAGGAACATCAAATTGAAAACGCTGATGCCGTTTTATCATCTTTGCCTTTGACCGTTATTCCAGAACCAGTAAAAAGCAATATTTTAAAGGCTTCATTTGATAGTTTAAAACCACAAGGAATTTATGTCCAATACCAATACTCATTGAATGCAAAAAAGCTAATTGAAAAACAGTTTGGAAAACTAAATTTACGGTTTTCTTTGATTAACATTCCGCCCGCTTTTATTTACGTTGCAAAAAAGTAATTTAATATTCAATAGATCAAAAATAGGCTCAATTTTCGTTGAGCCTATTTTTATTTTTTGTTTGGAATCTCCTTTAAAACTTCTAGTAAAAATCCCCAAAATTTTAGAACTGATTTGATATTTACTTTCTCATCAGGTGAGTGAGGATTTTTGATGGTTGGACCAAAAGAAACCATATCGCAATTTGGTAAGTGCTTGTTTAAAATGCCGCACTCTAACCCGGCATGGCAAGCCTGTACTTTAGGAACCTCGTTATACATTGCTTTATACTTACTCACAACTATGTCTAATATTTTAGAATCAGGATTAGGTGCCCACCCCGGATAATCTCCATTTTGGACCACATCAGCTCCAATGCGTTCGAAGTTTATTCTAAGGGCATTGGCAATATCTCTTTTGCCTGACTCTATCATACTTCGCTGAAGCGATTGAGTAATAAATTTCCCATCTTTTATTGACACCTTTGCAAGTGAAGATGAAGTTTCTACCAGCCCTTCAATTTTGTCGCTCATTTTCCATACGGCATTGGGCGCATTATAAATTGCACCTAATATTTTCGGCATATCATAAATTGATACTACAGAATTTGGCAAACTAGTTTCCTTTATCGAAAAAGTCATGCTTGGCTCAACAACTGAAAACTCTGAAGTAATTTCGGTGGTAATCGTATTATAAACATTGAAAAAACCTTCATTTTTATCACCATCTACTACAACAATACATTTTGCCTCTCTTGGAATTGCATTTCTTAACCCACCTCCTTCAAAGCTTGCTAATTGTACATTTCCAAAGCACGAAAACTCAAAAATAAGTCTATTCAATAGTAAATTAGCATTTCCTCTTCCAATATGAATATCCATACCAGAATGCCCGCCTTTCAAACCCTTGAGAGTTATTTCGAATGCAATCGAATTAGAACTAGTACTAACGGAATCGTATGAATAGCTTGTATTTGTATCAATTCCACCAGCACAACCTATTGATATTTCATCATCATCTTCAGTATCTAAATTCAATAAATATTCACCAGTTAATAAACTTCCATCTAGTTCTTTTGCACCTGTCATCCCTGTTTCTTCATCAATAGTAAACAAACATTCAAGCGCCGGATGGTCAATATCTTTTGATGATAGTAACGTCATTGCTGCTGCTACACCCATTCCATTGTCTGCTCCTAAAGTAGTCCCTTTCGCTTTCACCCAATCGCCATCAATCCACGACTGTATACCTTGGGTTAAAAAATCAAAGTCAGTATCATTATTTTTTTGATGCACCATATCAAGGTGGCTTTGTATAATAACAGTCGCTTTTGATTCCATTCCAGCAGTGGCAGCCTTTTTAATAATTATGTTTCCACAATCATCCTCCAATACTTGCAAGCCATTACTCTTTCCAAAATCAACCATAAAAGCTCTCACCCTTTCTTCCTTTTTGGAAGGGCGTGGCACAGCATTTAAATCTTCAAAATGGTTCCAAATTGTTTTAGGCTCTAATTCTCTTACTTGCATCTAAAAATATTATCTTATATCGTTTGTTGAGGATAACTGTTATCCAAATAATTTAGGATTTGACCACAAAACTATTTAAATTTGACCTATAAACATTGTAAAATGAAAAGTTTTCTACCAATACTATTTTTGGCTCTGTCAAGTCCAATTTTTGCACAACTAAACAGCAAATCAATTCAAGTTGGAGCTGACTCAAGGGATTATGTGGAGTACATCCCTACAAACTATCAAAACTCAGAAGCCTCACCCTTAGTAATAATTCTTCATGGAATAGGCGGGACGGCTTCTGACTATGCAACTTACGGATTAAATGGTATTGCAGATACTGCCCGTTTTTTACCAGTGTACTTGCAAGGCGAGGTAAATGGTTTTGGCCAAACGGCTTGGAATAATGGTACTTTATTAGGAACAACGGCTAACGACTTGGCTTTTATTGAGAATATTATTGACACCATGGCTGTGGATTATAATATTGATAGATCAAGAGTGTATGTAGTAGGAATTTCAATGGGAGCAATAATGACTTATAAGGTATTACATCATTTAAGTGATAAAGTTGCTGCCGCTGTTTGTCATATAGGCACTATGTCCAGTGATGAGCTTGCCAACTACAATCCATCTCTACCACGACCGTTAATGCAAGTGCATGGCATAAATGATGCTGTAGTACCTTATTCCGGAAATGCCTTACCTTCATTAGGCTTAGTGCCTGAAACACTTGTTAAATTAAAAGCTGTTAATGGATGGAATGGAGATTCTACAATTTCCAACATTCCAAATACAGCCATTGATGATGTGACCATTGAAAAAATTGTATACGACTGCACTACTCCACTTGAGCACTGGAAAATGAGCGGAGCTGGAGCAGGACATATCTTTCTATTCGAACCAATTAATGACACTTCAAGTATGGAAATTACATGGCATTTTTTGAGAGATTTTTCTCACCCCAACCCAACTCTGTCAATTTCTACACATATATCTCCAGCCATCAACAAACTTGAAGTTTACCCTAACCCTACGCAGCATACTTTCAGTATTCAGAATCCAGCGAATTTTACCTATATAAAATTGTATAGTATTCATCAAAAATTGATACTAGAGACAGCTGAAATTGGTCTAATTGATGTTTCAGAATTGGAAAGTGGCCTTTACATATTAATGGCAACTGACTTTAATGGACAATCCCATTCTCGGATTATAACTAAACAATGATTTCTTTGTCTCTTGCCCATGAAGACTTCATGGCCCGCTGTATTCACCTTGCAAAGTTAGGGATAGGGAAAGTGGCACCAAATCCTATGGTAGGGTCTGTAGTAGTGCATAACAACAAAATAATAGGTGAAGGATATCATGAACAATATGGGGAAGCGCATGCTGAAGTGAACGCCATTAATTCAGTTCAAGACAAAAGTGTATTATCAGACTCCATAATTTATGTTAACCTCGAGCCCTGCGCTCATTTTGGAAAAACTCCCCCATGCGCTGATTTAATTATTGAAAAAGGAATAAAAACAGCCGTCATAGGTTGCATAGATCCTTTTTCGAAAGTAGCGGGCAGGGGAATAGAAAAACTAAAAGCCGAAGGAGTTAAGGTCATTGTGAATATTCTTCAAAATGAGTGTATAGCCTTAAATAGGCGTTTTTTTACATTTCACGAATTAAAACGACCATATATTATTCTAAAATGGGCCCAATCTGCAAATGCAATGATTGATATAAATCGCGAATCAGAATCAGACGGAATTCATTGGATTACACAACCAGAAACCAAATCACTAGTGCATCAGTGGCGTGCAGAAGAATCAGCAATTTTGGTTGGTCGAAAAACGGTTCAAAATGATAATCCCTCGCTAACTTGCCGCCATTATTATGGCACTAACCCCATAAGAATTGTGATCGATAAAAATGCAAAACTAGACATTAATCGATACAAGATAAGTAATGATGAGGCTTTAGCTTACATTTTTACAGAGAAGCCGCTGGGAGTTCAGAAAAATACAAAATACATTACATTAGAACCTTTTAATTTAAAAGGTATGCTTTCGAAGTTATTTGAACTGAATATTCAATCAATTATTATTGAAGGTGGAAAAATAACTCTTGAACAGTTTATTAAAGACAATATTTGGGATGAAGCTAGGGTATTAACAGGCATCAATTCCATTGAAAATGGTTCATATGCACCCCAAATTAAGGGACATTTAAGTCAGGAATTTTATTTTGGAGAAGATAAAGTTTCTATTTACCAGAACTAATTTTATCCAATTCAGCTTGATTTGTTAACCCAACCAATAGTGATATTTTTATGTCATCCAATCTGGTCCATATGGGCCTTATCATTCCATTAGACACAGAAATATTAGAATAGTCTCCAAAAAATATTTTTGGATTAGGAGTAAAAGGGGAATTGCTAATTAAGTGATTTTTAAAACTATCTCCTCCATCTTTTGATACCGCAAGATATACATCTGTTCGATTATCGCTATAATTCCGTCGGTCATAAAAAACAACATAAACAAATCCAGTTGCCTGGTCAACAGTCATCCAACTTAAAAATTGATGTGTTTGACTGCTATCCGAATTCACTTTTATAGGGTCTGACCAATTCTGTCCACCATTAATGCTTTTTTTAATCCAAATATCAGTGTTGTTTTCACCTTTTCTTTGATCCGACCAATTAACATAAATTGTGCCTTTGTAAGGCGAATTTGATAAATCGCAAACCGTTACTGGCAATCCATTACAACGGTATATACCCGGAATATTAAGGGTCCACCCCATCTTCTGCTTCCCTATTTCCATTTCTTCATCAAGCCAATTTTCACCACCATCTAATGATTTGTTAAAGTATATTTTTTCACTTCGTGACCATGACACATAAATTTCACCATTTGGACCAACTGCTGGAACAGCTCCCTCAGCCGTATGATCATCATCTTTACAATCTCCTGAAAATTTTGAAATAATTTTTGGTGATGACCACGTTTTACCATAATCACTGCTTTTTGAAAATAAGATATTACTTCTATCTCTAGCATCACCAGAATTATAGGCATCAAACTGCGTCCATGTTAAGTATATCTCACCATTAATCGGGTTAGAAACTGCCCATTGCTTATCATGATATTTACCGTTCACCACTGTGTGACTTTCTTTTTTAAACCTGCCTTTTACAGTTCTTGAACGTTCACAAACAATTCCACCTTTTAGCCGCTCCCCTTTTAAATTTGATAAGTGAAAATAATAGTAGAATCCTTTTTTATCTACGAGCAAACATGGGTCGCCATTGACTCCATATTTTGAATAAATTGATTTTGATTTCCAAGTTTTACCACCGTCCTTCGAATAATAATAATCGTTCATAACACTTCCTGCAACAATCTTTTTATTATCTGACGGATTGATATAGATGGAGGGCTCTACTTGCGAATAAAAATATGTCGCTAACTTGGGCAAAGGAATCACCACATTCGCAACTTGAGCGCTCGCAACAAATGAATATAATAATACTACAAAAACTAATTTACTCCTCATCTTATTAAAATGGATATCCAATCCCAAAATTTAAATTAGGCCTAAATGGCCCTCTCAGAGCCTCAACATATGTGGCAGGTAAATCTTCTACTTCAGTTTTATACTGACTACGTTCTTCCCAAATCCAGCGCTCTCCTTGGTACATGTATGGATTATGAATTGGAACAGCTAAATCTAACCTTACTACAAAAAATTCGAAATCCAACCTCAAGCCTAAGCCAGCTCCAAGTGCAATTTGCCCTCCTGCTGTTTCCAGTCGAAAAACACCCAAATCATCTTCTGGTAGCGAACCATCACTATCTATCTTCCAAATATTACCTGCATCTGCAAAAATTGCAGCTTTAATTAAACTCGAAATTTCAAACCGATATTCTACATTTAGTTCCAATCTCATATCGGCAACTTGCGTATTGGCTGAATTTGTATCTGCCCATGTTTGGGTACCACCAGGCGCCATTGTTCTGGCTGTAAACGCTCTAATATCGTTTGACCCCCCAGCAAAAAAGCTCTCTTCGTAAGGTAAAGACGGTGAATTTCCGTAAGCATATCCTGCACCAGCCAATAATCTATATGCTATTACCTGCTTATTTGGACGTAATTTATTCAAATCCATATAGTACCGAACGTCAAAATCTAAGTTTACAAACTGAGTAAACGGTACACCAACTATTTTTTTTAAGCCTATATCTGTTGTATCATTTTCTCCGATCCCTATCTGATCAAAAAGGAATCCTGAAGTACCAGCCGTTGCTGTACCAAATACATAGTTTTTTTTCCCATTTTCATTTTGAACCCTTTGGTTATTGTATTGAAAAATGTATTCAAACTTATTTGAAAAGTGGTCATTGTAGGTATTGATTAAAAACGGATCATTTAATTGAGCCAATTGCTCTAAAAACTCATCCGATTTATCCATTTTTACAAAATTAAAACTCTGCCATTTTATGTTATGAATTTTTGACTTGCCCTCATTAAACTTCCACCCGTAAGCAAACTCCGTTAAATTCCTTGTAAAATCAGTTCGTTTTTGAAAGTTGTAGCTCAAGTCTAAAACAGTTGAAGGATATAACCTTTTACCTAAAGTTTTTTGCACGCGTTTCGACATAGGTAGTAACCTTGGAAATTCGAGTGTGATTTTTGGGTAAATCTCGATTGTATTAAATTGCCGGTCTGTTCTTTTGATTGATTCTCCATCAATTGTTCTGTCAAAAATAGCAGGTTGAGATTCGGCACCACCAACAACACTGATTTTTAGTTTTTCTGCTCCACCAAAAATATTTTTATTTGTATAATTTACCGAAGCTGCCAAACCTAAAAAACCATTAGAATTAGTTAAATTGGGTTCAATAGAAAATATCTGCTTATTTGAAGGCACTAAATCATATGAAACTGACAATCTGCGCGGTCCAGCATCACTAATTCTTATATCTGGAGTAATACTTCCAAAAATATCTAAGCCTAACAATCTAGAGTAAGACCTTTCTACATAGTATTCTTTATACCAACCATTGTCTCCTCCGTCGGTTATTTCTAAAAAATTCTGATGATTAAGCAGGAAAGGACTGACAGGGAGTTCCTCATTATAAACAAATGTCCCTTGATAAGTTAATGTGTCTACTTTACCAAAAATCACAAATTTCTTCCTTATCACTTTATCCAGGTAGTAGAGCGTATCAAGCAAAGGATAGTTTCCATTTACAATATTTTCTCCGTATTCTTCAAGTCTGGCCTTATATGCTTCAAAATCCTTAAACGATTCTTTGTTTCTATTATGAACATAATATGTCACATCATCAACTTTGTAAGTTGTGTGTGGCAGGGTTTCAATTATTCCATTTTCCAATTCTTTAGTTCTTGGTATCACTTGAATTTTTACATCTGCTTGGTATTTACTTGTAGTTGTATCTACCTGAAAATAAATATAGTTTTTACTAAAATTAAAAAAGGCATTGTCTCTGCAGTACTTTGAAAATCGCTGCCGTTCTAAATCTAATTTATCCTCATCAAGCAAGTCTCCACTATATATTAATTGATCACTTTTCCTCAAAAATGTTTTGTATTCTCCAGCCAATAGAGCGTATTTTTTATTTTGGTCGAAAGCTAAAGTCGAAATTGTTATTGGCTTTCCAGCACCCACCACATATAGTGGGTAAGCTTTTTTCTTTTTGCTATTGTAGACGATAGAATATGAAACTGAATTTTCATAAAACCCTCTCTTTTTTAAGTATAAATTTAATTGCTCAGCGGTTTTGGCCACTTTCATACTATCCATAATTACAGGAGGCTCTCCAACATTTTCAGTCACCCAATAGCGCCATCCTTTTCTTTCTTTCTTTAGCTTTATTTTCTTTTTATAATAATGTCTATTTCCGTCGCGTTTTGCTTTATCATTCCGTTTTCTATTAATTTCATTTTGCTTAGCAATTCGTTTATTGTTCTTCTTTATAATTTTTACACGTTTTTTTTCAATTTGATTTTGCATTTTTAGGGTATCAATCCTATTGTAAACAAAAAGGTTAAATTTTCTATTGGGTTGCGGTTTCAACAGATCATACAAATCTTCAATTTCAATTTGATGATGTGAAGCTTCAAATTCAGCCAAACTATCTTTGACTATTTTAAAATGAATGGTCGAGTTTTCGGACTTTCGCAGAATATGCTTTTTTTTAATTTGATATAGATGTTTTCCGCTGGGCACAAATTTCGCCTGGTTACAAGAGAAATTCAAAAACACCAACAAAAGAGGTAAAACAAGTCCTAATTTTTGCTTTGAAGTCATTATAATCTATCTTTACAAAAATAATCAGATAAATAGAGTAATAACAATGACGCTCACTAAAAATGAAATTAAATTCCTTAAATCACTTCAGATAAAAAAATACAGAGATAGCCACAAACTATTTGTTGTTGAGGGTGAAAAATTAGTGAATGAATTGATGTGCCAATCAACCTATAAAATTGATACGGTTTTTCACACGGCTGATTATGCCCCACCCAAAACACATTTAAGTTTCAATTCCGTACACATATCAGAAAAAGAGTTAGAACGGATTTCCGCGCTAAAAAGTCCAAACAAAGTGCTTGCAACAGTTAAAACTGCCATAAATAACAAACTTAACTTGCAAGAATCAAATCTTGTTTTATTGTTGGATAATATTAAAGACCCAGGCAATTTAGGAACAATCATACGCACTGCGGAATGGTATGGAATACAAAACATTATTGCTTCTGAACAATCAGTAGATGTTTTCAACTCAAAAACAATTCAAGCATCAATGGGTGCTTTCTATCATGTTAAGTTTTCATATTGCAATTTAGAGCCGTTCATTAATGAACTTAAAGAAAATGACTTTGTATTAGCAGGCGCCAGTTTAAGTGGTACAAATATATATGAAGCAAAATTTGAAGCTAAAACGGCCTTAGTAATGGGTAGTGAGTCGCATGGTATCAATCCAGAAATTCTTAAATTACTAGATAAAGAATTGTTGATACCCAGAATAGGTGTTTCGGAATCATTAAATGTGGGAATTGCCACCGGAATTTTTTTATCTGAATACTACAGACAACATACTCATCATTAAATCAAATAGATTTAATCTGAAATGATAAACACTACGTGTTGCCATTATTTAAAAGGCAATAGGTTAAAAAATTATCCTTCAAAGGTAATTGTAAACCACCATACTTTCGATTTTAATGAGGTTAGTGGAGAAGTGAAAAAGATGTCCTCTTGAATCAGTGACTCTGAAAAGCCATTTGATATTTTAATTTCGACAGCAAATTTATAGTAAGCCATAAAAAAATCGAAACCACCACCAAACTGTGTTGCAAAATCATGGCGTTTCATTTTCATCACATCTCTTTGACCAGGAGCTGTTTTAACATCAGCTTGACTCGCTAAATCTAGGCTATATTGGGCACCAGCAAGCCCATAAGCCGCAAAATTATTGATGCGCTTGGTTCGTAGCTTTAGTAACAATGGAAAATCTAAAAATGTGGACTCTAATCGTGTTTCAACTGTTGAAACATTGTTGTTTAGAAGCACACCGTATGAAAACTGGCGTTCTTGGAACGATAAGCTCGGTAAAAAACGAAGATGGAAAACCTCACTGATATCCCACGAACTTACAATTCCAAAGTTAAAACCAGGTACTTTTGAAATGTTGACATTTACAATACTATCGTTATTGTAAACTCCTGGAGAAAATCTGTACCTAAAATCTGCCGTATTGCCGCCAAGAGAAAAACCAAAATGAAACTTTCGTCTATCAAATTGTGGAATATTTTTGCCAGGTTGTGAAAAAGAAATTCCACTTTGGCAAAGCACGATTAAAACGAGTATATTTTTTATTATTTTCAAAACGGAATCAAAATTAGTAAACGCCATCAACATTGAATTATTATACGGTCTTTTTTTTTAAGAAAAGCATTATCTTTACCAATTATAAGCCCAGATTAATGGACAGAACAGAATTACAAGAGAAAGTCAAAGAAATTTTTAGTAACTACCTCGAAGACAATTCCCACCGGAAAACACCAGAACGATTTGCTATTTTAAATGAAATTTACGATTCAAAAGGACATTTTGACATTGAAGCGTTGTATATAAAAATGAAAGAAAAAAAATATCGAGTTAGTCGTGCAACTCTTTATAATACAATTGACTTGTTGATGGAATGTAACTTAGTTCGAAAGCACCAATTTAGTAACACTTCTCAATATGAAAAGGCATATGGATTCAGACAGCACGACCATATTATTTGCACTGACACGGGTGATGTAATAGAATTTTGTGATCCAAGAATTGAAAAAATTAAGGCAACTGTCGAAGAGTTGTTCAATGTAAAAATACACCACCACTCTCTGTATTTTTATGGAGAAAGAATAAACCAAAAGAATGAAACTAAAAATTGAAACTGAACATCATCAAAACATTGTTGAGCTAAAACTATATGGAGAAGTATTCACTGAGGATGAATACGCCCCCCTCATTGACGCTGTTAATTCTCACTTAGCTGACAATAAAAGTAAATTCATTTTGAATTTAGAAGGCATGACATACATGAACAGTTTAGGATTAAATTCACTTATTAAATCTTTTACTGCCATAAGAAATTCAGGAGGAGATATGGAAATTGTTAATATCTCGAAGAAAATTAATCAGGTTTTATTACTGACTAAGTTAAATTCAGTTCTTAATATTGCAACTTCGCATAAAAATGCGCTCGAAAAGTTAAACAAATAGAATTATGAAGGTTGACGTATTATTAGGACTGCAATGGGGTGATGAAGGCAAAGGCAAAATTGTAGATGTTGTAACACCTAAATACGATATAATTGCTCGTTTTCAGGGTGGCCCAAACGCTGGACATACACTAATTTTTGAAGGAAAAAAACAAGTTTTACACACCATACCTTCTGGTATTTTCAGAGATAATACCATGAACGTAATTGGTAACGGAGTTGTAATCGATCCTATTACGTTAATGGCCGAAATGAAAGAGCTGGAAGCCAAGGGCGTTGACATGGCTAGCAAACTTTTAATCTCCAAAAAAGCTCATCTGATTTTACCTACCCATAAAATTTTAGACCGTTACTCAGAAGAGCAAAAAGGAAAACTAAAAATTGGATCTACATTAAAAGGTATAGGCCCAACTTACATGGACAAAACAGGAAGAAATGGAGTTAGATTTGGTGACACTCAACTACATGATTTTAAAGACAGATATAATAATTTAGTTCAGAAACACATTGGCATGCTGGGCAACTATGATTATCATTCTATTTTATCTGAATTTGAGCCACAATGGTTTGAAGCCCTTGAATATCTCTCAAACATTCCATTAATTGATAGTGAGCAATATCTAAATGATGCCATGAAAAATGGTAAGTCAATTTTAGCGGAGGGAGCTCAAGGAACAATGCTTGATATTGATTTTGGAACATATCCTTACGTGACGTCATCAAACACAGTAACCGCTGGAACATGTACTGGATTAGGAATTGCTCCAAACAAAGTTGGCGAAGTGATTGGTATATTTAAAGCCTACTGCACAAGAGTTGGTAGCGGACCGTTCCCTACAGAACTAGATAATTCAGTTGGTGAAGAAATAAGAAAAGTAGGACATGAATATGGCGCAACTACAGGGCGTGACAGACGCTGTGGATGGATTGATTTACCTGCTTTAAAATATGCGGTAATGATTAATGGGGCAACCCAGTTAGCCATGATGAAAGGTGATGTACTTGACGGATTTGATACCATTGAAGTTTGTACTGAATACGAAATTGACGGCAAGAGTTATGATTATTTACCATATGACATCACTGCTGTTACAATTAAACCAATATATAAATCGTTACCAGGTTGGAAAGAAGATTTAACAGGATTAAGATCGCTTGACTCTGCCCCTAAAGCCTTTACAGACTATATTGCATATTTGGAACAAGAATTGCAAGTTCCTATTTCAATTGTATCTGTTGGGCCAGACAGAGACCAAACAATTGTAAGACAATAATTTGAAAACAGGAATCAACATATTTAAGATGGCGCTTTTATTAAGCGCTATTTTTTTGAGTACAATACTGTTGGGTCAACAAAACAAGCTAGAACTCGTGCATGCTGATACTCTGACAAATAGCTCGACTTATGAAGATGCTGCACAATTAAGAGGAAATGTTCATTTTAAAAATGAAAATCTAAATATGTTTTGCGACTCAGCAATTTTCCATCAAGTACATAATTGGGTTAGAGCATACGGAAGGGTTCAAATCAACCAAGGCGATACGTTAAACCTTTACAGCGATTCGTTATATTTTGATGGCAACTCTAATATTGGCACTTTACAAAGCAATGTAAAAATTCGAGATAGCCAATTTAAGTTGAATACCGATTCATTAAAATTTAATGCAAATACTTCTATTGCCTACTATACAAACCATGCATTTATTACAAGTAATAAAAATAATTTAACACTTACGTCAACCAAAGGAACTTATCTGGCCAACTCAAAAACATTTATTTTTAAAGATAGTGTAGTGTTAAATCATCCAGATTATATTGTTCATTCTGACACTTTAGAATTTAGGGCCATTGAGGAGGACATTTTAATTCATGGTCCGTCAACTATATGGTTAGATTCCGCAATTATTTACACAAAAAAAGCCGTTTACCATACCCAAACAGACGAAATGCAGCTATGGAAAACTGCAACTATTCAAAGCAATAGCCAAACAATAGAAGGCGATAGTTTATTTTTTAATAGCATTAATGAAAACGCAACAGGCTTTGGCAATATCGCAATCATTGATACTGTTGAAAAAGTGAATTTATATAGTGATGAACTGTACAAATCTGACAGCTCTGTTCTTCTTATCGGTACGGCCCAAATTTTCCAATTTCAGAACAATGACACGCTAGCAATCCAAGCCGACACGATATACCAATTTACACCAATTGGAAGCAACCAACCAGTCCAAATTGCTCAATCGAATGTTGTTATTGAGCAAGAAGAATTAATTGGACGTTGTGACTCACTATTTTATTCTGAGCATGACTCTATCATTAAGCTCCAAAAAGAACCTATTATTTGGCGAGACAAGACTGAATTAAGCGCGGATTCTATTGAGATAAATTTAGTGAATAAAGAAGTGAAAAGACTTAATATGCATCAAAATGCATTTGTCAGCATTGAGCAAGATTCTGTTCACTTTGATCAATGCTCGGGAAAAATAATGCAGGTATTTTTAGATTCAAACAAGATTCAGTATATCGACATCTTAAATAACGCAGAAACCATATACTTTCCCTCAGAAGAGTCAAAGGATAGCTTAACAGGTGAAGACATTAAAACTTTAAAAGGAATTAATTATATGCTATCAACATCTATAAAACTGTACTTTAAAACAGGTGAAATTAAAAGCATTACTTTTAGAAAAGATGCTGATGCAGAATTCAAACCGCTAAAAGAAGCAAAAAAAGAAGATCTTTACTTAAAAAAATTCAAATCTCAAAAAGCTAAAAAACCAAGCTCAATTTCTAAAATTAAGCTACATTAGCATTAATTAAAACTATGAGACTTTGAATAATCGATCAATTATAAACTACGGAAGTCTAATTAGCATTGTAGCTACTACTATTTTGGCAGCCCTGTTACTTTTTGAAATTTCGTACAATCATCTGATAATAAAATCGTTTTTCTTTTTTGGACTAGCCTCAGTAATTTTCACATCACTTTTTGCACTGGCAAGCTTTTGCTACACTTGCTCTGCAAATATGAAAAAACTAATTACCACTGCTGGACTTATTACCATTGCTTTCAGTTTTATCATACTTTACGGCTTTTTTGGTTTGAGTGAATTTTGGCATATTCTTCTAGGTTTTACAATATTGCTAGTATTGTTAGTTGAATTACAAATGCTTGGCTGGACAGCAAAAAAACAGGGAATAGTCACAAAACTTACCTTTTTAATCGCTTTACTTTCCAATTCATTTTTGGCATTTGTGTTCATTTTTAAAATTTCTCTTCATAATATCAAGCCATTGCTAGTAATTGCTTGCCTGTTATCTATTTTATCTCTTTTCTATGGCTTATTTTTTTATCAGTCTAAAAAAGGATAAACGATTTGAAACGCTATAAACAAATGAGTATTGACAAATAATTAGAAAACAATTACAAAGGACATTTAAAACAAATACCTTCACCTTGAATTTCTCTAATTAATTGCATGAAACTAACGCCAAGTAGTAATTTAAGGGCCATTGCAGAACTGGTTAATTGTCCGTACGAAGGACCGGCCGACTTAGTGGCTTCTGGCATCAATGAAATACATCAAGTTGAACCGGGAGACATTGTATTTGTTGATCATCCTAAATATTATGAAAAGGCGCTGAATAGTGCAGCTGACATTATTATTATAAATAAAAAAGTGCTTATCCCAACTGGAAAAGGCATCATAATATCAGACAGTCCGTTCGACACTTTTAATCAAATTGTAAAAACTTACCGGACCTCCAAGCATCCAAGCGCACCGATTAGTGACACAGCGGAAATAAGCAGTAGCTCCGTGATATATCCAAACGTAACCATAGGTCACCATGCTATAATTGGTGAAAATACTATCATCAATGCAGGAGCAGTAATTGGAGACTATTGCATTATAGGAGACAATGTTGTTATTGGCTCAAATACAGTAATAGGCCATGACGCTTTTTACTATAAAAAGAAAGCTACGGGTTACGATCGCTTATTAAGCTGCGGAAACGTTGTGATTGAAAATAATGTAGAGATTGGGGCATTAACTACAATTGACAGAGGAGTCAGTGGAAAAACAATAATTGGCGAGGGAACAAAAATTGATAACCAAGTTCATATTGGACATGATACTGTAGTTGGAAAGCACTGTTTATTTGCCGCTAATGTTGGAATTGCCGGCTGTGTCACAATTAAAGATCACGTTACTTTGTGGGGGCAAGTTGGGGTTGTAAGTGACGTCACTATTCACGAAAATGTGATAGTATTGGGTCAATCAGGCGTAGGAAATGATTTACCTCCAAACAAATCCTATTTTGGTTCTCCATGCGGCGAAGCAAGAACTAAATTTAAAGAACTGGCAGCCTTTAAAAAACTTCCTCAAATAATTGAAAGGTTATGACTTTTATAACCGAAAAAATATTAGATGAACTTGAACGTAAAATAGTTGATAAGGATTTCAAGCTTAACTCTTTACTTGAAATTACAAATTCTATTAATTCAAGCAAGCCTTTTTCAGAAATTCTAACCATTTATCATTTCATCTTAAAAGAGCAGTTGGGTGTCAAAAAGTTTATTCTTTTTAATAAAGAGAAAAAATGGAAAATGCTGCTTAAAGTAGGAATTAAAGGAACTATAAAAAATTTAAATATTGAGCAAGACATTCTTAAGTTTAAAGAAATTACCGTAATAGAATCCTCTTACAAGGCGTATTTGAACGAATTTGATGTAATTGTTCCGGTCTTGCATAAAGGAAAAGTATTAGCGTACTTAATTCTTGGCGGATTGCAAGAAATGAAATCCTCAGAAGGATCTCCGCTTGCCAATTTGAACTTTATACAAACATTAACCAATTTGATTGTTGTTGCTATTGAAAACAAAAGACTTTTTAAAGAAAGCCTGAAACAAGAAGTAGTAAAAAAAGAATTAGAAGTTGCATCAGAAATGCAAAAACTGCTGTTCCCAAGTGACCTTCCAAACAATTCGAAATTAGATATTTCTGCAAAATACCTACCTCACAATAAGGTTTCAGGCGATTACTATGACTACATTCAAATCAATGAAGATGAATTTATAATTTGCATTGCAGATGTATCAGGAAAAGGGATATCAGCAGCCATGCTAATGGCCAATTTTCAAGCTACGCTACGCACTGTATTTAATTACCAGCGTTTTGATTTGGAATTTTTAATTAATGAACTCAATAAAAAAGTATACAAAACTGCAAATGGCGAAAAATTCATCACTTTTTTCATTAGTCAATATAACAGCAAGACTAGAAAGATGAAATATGTAAATGCTGGACATAACTGGCCTATACTGTTAAATAAAAAAAATGAACAGTTTTTGAACAAGGGTTGCATAGGACTTGGAATGCTGGAAGAATTGCCATTTTTAGAATCGGAAGAAATTGAAATACTACCCAACACAACGCTACTTTTATTTACAGATGGTGTTGTAGAATTAGAGAACGAGCAAGATGTTCAATTTGAAACAGAAAGGCTCACAAAAATTGCCAAAAGCTTTTATCCACTTTCAATGGAAGATTTAAACGAAATAATTTTCGGTAAACTAGATGAATGGCGTGGAAATAGGAATTATGTAGACGATACCGCGATTTTAAGTTGCCGAATTTTTTAAGCCTTTTTATTCTTTTTTGAACCTTCTTGCATCATAGTTGTAAATAACAACATGAAACAGCTAAGTATAAATAAACCTTGTCATGAAAACTGGAATAAATTTACCCCAAAGCCGGAAGGTGGCTTTTGTAGTTCATGTGAAAAAATAGTAATTGACTTTACGAATAAAACTAATCAAGAAATTAGTGAGATTCTGAAAGAAAAATCTGGCGAAAACCTCTGTGGAAGAATTGGAGTTATCCAACTTGAAAGCTTTAATGACTCATTTGTAAACTGGCAAAACAACACATCAAATCGGGGTTTTCAAAGCCGGTTTTTATACGCTCTAGTTCTGACTTTTGGTCTGACCTTATTCACCAATATTAACGGCTCGGCGCAACATATTTTAGGAAAAATTTCATATACCGAACAAATATCCGACACCACTGCTGTTCCCGATACAATAATAAACTCAACAGAAATTGAAGAAATTACAGGCATTGAAGAGGTAATAATGGGTGACATAGAAATTGCACAGCCGCAGCAAGACAGTGTTACTTCCGATTCAATTAGTACCCATATCGCTATTGATAAATGTCCGAAGCCCAAAGTAGACATTAATTTACCTAAAATGGAGTACCCCATAATTATGGGAATGATGGTGCTATCAGAACCGGAAGAAGTTGTAAAACCAAACGAATTAAAACCGCCAAAACCTGTTTTAACTAGTCAATCAATTGGCAATATATTTCCGAATCCTGCAAACACGGAAGCAACTTTGTTTTTAGATATCCTACAAACGGAATTCTACAGCATCTCAATTTATGATCAAAAAGGTAATCTCTGCCAACTCGTGTTAAAAAAAATTATGGCTGAAGGAAAACACCGCATCAATATCAATTTAACTGAATTTGAATCAGGACTGTATCATATATCTATCTCATCACAATCTCATCAGTCTACTATTCAATTGATAAAAAATTAGTGAAGTATCTTTTTAAGTCATTTATACGTATTGAGGTATAATTGAATTAAATTTGCGCTGTGATAAAATTGCCTCGACAAAGTACACCAAGATGGGCTGTATTTCTTTTCGATTTATTTATTGCCATAGTTTCACTGCTATTGGCCTATGCCATTCGTTTCGATTCTAAAAGTTTTCAATTTACTGAAGAATACAATATTTTTATTCTTGGTCTACCCTTTTATGTTGTGATAAGAGCAATAGGCTTTTATTACTTTAAGACCTTTGATGGAATCATACGTCACACCAGTACAGAGGATGTAAAACGTGCGGTTTTCGCTGTATCAAGCGGAACAGCCATCATTTTGATTCTATCTTTATTCAAGTACTACAGCTATAATTCAACTTTCCTATTTCCCCTATCGATTATTATCATGGAATTCTTCATCTGTATTTTTATGATGATGGTTTTTAGAATTAGCATCAAACTCATTTACCTTGAAAGCCTAAAAAAAACAAAAAACAAAATCCCCACTATTATATTTGGAGCTGGTGTATACGGCCTTATTACTAAGCATACGCTTGATAAAGAAGCCAGAATTGATGGAAAAGTTGTTGCTTTTATTGATGATGATCTAAAATTGGTAGGAAAAACATTAGAAGGAACTAAAATTTACCACACAAAAAGACTTTCAGAATTAATATCAGATTTAGAAGTAAAAAAACTAATACTGGCCATCAAAAAAATTCCTGCAGCTCATAAGCGCAAAATAATTCGCATTTGTATTGAGGCAAACGTTGAAGTCTTAAACGTACCTGACCCTAAAAATTGGATAAATGGTGAATTTAGTACGGGGCAAATTAAGCCGGTTAATATTGAGGATTTATTAGGGAGAGAACAGATTCAATTAAACAGCGATAAACTTTATGATCAATTTAGTAACAAGGTAATTATGGTGACCGGTGCCGCAGGTAGCATAGGTAGTGAGATTGTTAGGCAACTTACTGAATACCTGCCAAAAAGAATAATAATGGTTGACCAAGCTGAATCGCCATTGTACAATTTAGAAGTAGAATTAAAAGAAAACAATAAAATTCACCTCACTGAAACCGTGATTGGCGACATAAGAAATTACGACAGATTAAAGCGTGTTTTTGATTTTTTCAATCCAAATATCGTGTTTCATGCCGCCGCATACAAACACGTTCCCTTAATGGAGGAAAACCCGTCTGAAGCTATTCTTACCAATATATTAGGGTCTAAAAATATGGTTGACTTATCACTTCAATACAAGGTCGATAAGTTTGTTCTGATATCAACAGATAAAGCCGTAAATCCAACAAATGTGATGGGTTGCTCAAAAAGAATTGCTGAAATATATGCGCAATCTGCCAATACTAAAAACACTACAAAATTCATTACAACTCGCTTTGGGAATGTTCTAGGCAGCAACGGTTCAGTCATTCCGTTATTTAAAAAACAAATAGAAGCCGGCGGACCGTTAACAGTTACACACAAAAACATCACTCGTTATTTTATGACAATACCAGAGGCCTGCCAACTGGTTTTAGAGGCTAGCAATATGGGCGTTGGAGGTGAGATTTTTGTATTTGACATGGGGGAAAGTGTAAAGATTTACGACTTAGCCTTAAAGATGATCCAACTCAGTGGCTTGCAAGTTGACAAAGACATTGAAATTAAAGTAACAGGACTTAGACCTGGCGAAAAACTATATGAAGAATTACTTGCCACTGAGGAAAACACACTCAATACCCACCACCCTCAAATTTTGAAAGCTAAAGTTCGAGTTTATAATTTCGATAGTATTAGTGGTGAAATTAATAATTTAATAAGTGAGTTTACAGGCCAAAACAATACAGCTATTGTTAAAAAAATGAAAGCCATTGTACCTGAATTCATCAGCAATAACTCAGAATTTTCCAAACTTGATTCTTAAATGTTCAGTACCAAAATTCAAATCCGATTTTCAGATTGCGACATGCTTAACCATGTTAATAATGCTATTTATTTGCAGTACTTTGAGACAGCAAGGATACATTTTCTTACAAGCGAATTGCCAGAATGGGATTGGAATGAACAAGGAATTATTCTAGCCAATAACAATATTGATTATTTAAAGCCACTTTTCTTAACAGACGAATGCCACATCACCGTATTTTGCACAAAAATAGGCCAATCAAGTTTTACATTAGGTTATCACGTTTTTGTGAAAAATAGTGAAGAACAGATTTTAAAATCAAAAGGAGAGTCTGTTTTGGTATGCTTCAACTTTAAAACTAGTCAGAAAATGACAATTCCAGAAAATCTTCTGAAAATATTGAAAAAAAGCAAATCAACACTGTAAGCCTTTCATTTTAAACGCGACTAACCATGAAATTACTTGAGTATAAATGAACCTAACTATTCTAATTTTCTTCACCCTTTGTATGGGGTTCATTTTTGTATATAGCTTGGTTCAATTAAACCTAGTTGTAAATTATAAACGAAGTAAAAAGGCAAAAAACGAAAATCCGAAGCCACCTTCGAATTGGCCTGCAGTTACAGTGCAACTGCCTGTATACAATGAATTGTACGTTATTGAAGGATTGATCGATCTTGTCTGTCAGTTCGATTATCCAAAAAATAAGCTAGAAATTCAAATTTTAGATGATTCAAATGATGAAACCGTTAATTTAATTTCTTCAAAAGTTGAATACTACAAAGCGCAAGGATTCGATATTAAACATATTCAAAGACCCGAACGAACTGGCTACAAAGCTGGAGCCTTAAAATACGGGACAGAAATTTGCAAAGGTGAGTTTATCGCCATTTTCGACTCAGATTTTAAGCCCTCTAATAATTTTTTAAAAAATACTATTCCTCACTTTAGTTGTGCGGACATTGGCGTGGTTCAAAGCAAATGGGGTTATACTAATCCAAATTACTCACTGCTCACTCAATTGCAAGAATTCGGACTGAATGCTCACTTTAGCATAGAGCAAGTAGGTAGAAATGTAAAGAATCACTTCATTAATTTTAATGGTACTGCTGGAGTATGGAGAAAAGAATGTATCAGTGATGCTGGAGGATGGGAATCAGACACTTTAACAGAGGATTTAGATTTAAGCTACAGAGCGCAACTAAAAAACTGGAAGTTCATTTACTTAGAGGATATTATTTCACCTTCGGAACTTCCAATTGAAATTAACTCTTTAAAAGCACAGCAATACAGGTGGACCAAAGGCGCTTCAGAATGTTTTTCAAAAAATTTCAAAAGAGTATTAGTCTCAAAAAACACTAAAATTTCAACAAAAATCCATGCCCTCTTTCATTTGCTTAACAGCTCTGTTTTTTTGATGATTTTTTCCATGGCTGCACTTAGTTTACCTGTGATATATGCAAAGAGCGCTTTAGGTGAACATATTATTATTCAAATCAGTTCAGTATTTATGATTAGTTGGGCAGTACTAGGCTTGTTCTACTATACGGCATTCAAACAAAACTCTAAAAAATCTTTTGGTACTTTCCTTATTAATTTCATTTGCTTTTTAATGGTTTCAATGGGTCTTTCTTTGCACAATGCCATTGCAGTAATGGAGGGATATATTGGTATAAAAACGCCATTTGTTCGTACTCCAAAATTTAATGTTAGTGATGGTGAAGACAATTGGAAAGCAAATATTTACGCTGCTAAAAAATTAAGCCCAGTAACTTATTTGGAAGGAATAATGATTATCTACTTCGTTTACACACTAACTGTTGCAATCACTTACTCTGATTATGCCATGATGCCATTTCTTGTATTTTTAATCGGAGGTTACAGCTTCGTATTTTTTAGTTCGTTTTTACACCTTAGCAAATCTGTCAAAAAAAACATAGCATATGAAAAGATGGCTTAGCGCACTGTTACTTTTTAGTTCGATCTTATTTTCTTTCGGTTTTTCAATTGAAAGTAAAACTGTAAAGCCCAATTCGGGACAACTTTTTCTTCAATTAAAAAATATCAGAAATAAAAACGGAGTAATCTATGTTTTTCTTTATAATTACGAAAATCAATACCCAAAGGCACCATTAACCTATTACAAAGTTCAAAAAAGCAATATGAAAAATGGATATTTAAAAGTGAAAATAAGTGACGTCACTTTTAACTACAATTATGCCATTACTCTGATTGATGACGAAAACGATAACGAAGATTTGGATAGAATATTAGGCATTCCTACAGAAGGATTTGGGTTTTCTAACAATATTCGTCCAATTTTTAGTTTACCTAAATACAATGAATTACTATTTAATTTTAATTCTGAGAAAACGATACCAATTGATTTACAATATTTTTTATAATGCGCACACTACTCACAATTTTAGCTTTTTCATTGGTTACCTTAACAGGAGTTTCCCAAAACAACTTTATTAACCTAGCTGATTCTTTTTTGAAAAAGAACGTGATTGAGGGCAGAGTTGATTACAAATCTATTGCGGAAAATCCCACTGAGTTATATGCATTGGTGAATATAATTACTTTACAGGATGTTCCCGAAATGGACCGTAAAGCCTATTTAATAAATGCATACAACATCCTAGTTATATCAAATATAGTAACAGAGTACCCAGTACTATCTCCTCAAGAAATATCAGGCTTTTTTGAAAATAAAAACCAAATTGTAGCAAACAAAAAAATGAGTTTAAACGGCTTGGAAAAAGATTTACTGTTTAAGGTATACAACGATCCAAGACTGCACTTTGTATTGGTTTGCGGGGCTTTGGGTTGTCCCCCAATAACAAACTTTGCTTACAGAACAGATATTTTAGAAGAACAATTAAACACTCAGAGTCATCTTGCACTTAACTCCGATTTTGTAAAAGTAGCAGATGAGAGAAAAACAGTATTTCTTTCAGAAATTTTTAAGTGGTATGTTGATGATTTTGGTGGTAACAATAAATCATCAATTGACTACATCAATAATTTTAGAAAAAATAAAATCCCGTCAACCTACAAAGTTGCGTTTTACGATTATGATTGGAGGATAAACGTGCAAGAAAATTCAGTAAAGACACACATATCAATTAACAGTGCAGAAATTGGCAGCAGTAACAATTCGCAAACCACAAATCTTCAAACCTTTACAGCAGGTAGCTTGCTGCGAAAAAACCAGTATGACTTAACCTTATTTAATACATTGTATACCGAATCGAAAAGCAATTGGATGGGAGAAAGCTTTGATGGATTTAGAAATACATTTGTTACGCACTTGGCACAAATCACATATGGAGTCTCAAAAAACAAAAGAATTAATCTAGGTCTTGATTTAAACTTCAGATACAATGGTACAATTGGTTCAGATGATGCATTTTCGGGAATTTCAGAGGCATTTAAATTCGAAAATAGTCCGTCATCAAGAATTGGCTTAACGGCAATTGGCCTGAGATTTAAAGTGCAACCATTTAAAACTGTGTCAGACTTTTCAATACAATCAACCATTCAAGCGCCAATTATTAAAAGCCCTGAAGGTAATTCAGACCTTTATTGGGCCGACTGGGACAGAATTACATGGTGGAATCAATTCTTTTACACAAAAACTTTTGGTGATTTTCAATTATTTACAGAAATAGATTTGTTATTTAGATTTGCAAAATATGATACACAAATAGGAATGTTAGATATCCCAACCAGCGTTTTTCTGAGCTATTTTCCTAATTCTAAAATTACATTGTACGCCATGTCACAACATATGGCTCGGTTAACAAATAATATTAGCCCTGTACCTCAAGGTGAACAACCTACAGATTGGGTTATTCCGGCTAATTACACTGCTTCGGGACTTGGGGCTAAGTATCAAATAACCTCTCAGATGAATTTGGAAATTCTATATAGTAACTTTTGGAGAGGAACCAACAATGGACTAGGCAATACGTTTAATTTGGGAATAAAATATATTTCGAAATAAAATGCTTTTAAGACTGGTATCCATTAGTTGTTTTCTATTAACTTATTTTTGTGGGAACAGTCAGCACATTGATTCTGTTGTTTTTTCAGGCTTAACAAAAACTAGCGAAGGTTTTTTAAGATCATTAATTGTCTGCAAAGAAGGAATGCCTTTTGACGATTCTGTCAGAAGAGAGGATGAACAATTACTTAACAACTTAAATCTTTTTTTTAGCGTTGAAGGCTCTTACAAATTCAATAAAGCTACCCAAAATTACAATGTTTATTTCAATATTACAGAATCTACATACGTTTATCCAATCATAGATATTTCAGGTTTTCAGTCAATATTTAAATTGCAACTAGGCGTTAACAATATTAATTATAAAGGCGAGCAAAAAACTGTTGGATTGTGGTATCAGTACTACGACCGTCATTCATTTTCAGCATACCACCGGGTACCAAGGTATAAAAACAAACCTTTTGGACATGACCTTATTGTAAGCAAGTATTCAACAGTTGAGCCTCTTTATTTTAAAGATTTAACCTCAAGGTTTAACTTTGATAATTACTCCATTTGGTTAAACGGCATTTATTGGATGAAAAGAAATACCAATGTGCAACTAGGCTTAACACCTATTTATGAAATATATGAACAACTAGATTCAGTAGATCTTAATCTACCTGCTAAAAATTTTACTTTTTGGAAATATAGAGTCAATGCGAGTCTTAATTTTAAAGCAATCGACTATTTGTATGAAAGAGTTGATGGAGTTGAATCTAGTTTGTACCTAGAATCCATTCAAACTAGAAATATGCCTCAAGCTTCATTTTTTATGGCAAAACTAACGACAGCCTATCACTATTTTATTAAAAAGAAAGGTAATCTTTCTTGGAGACATCAGCTAGGCGTTTCAACCAATAACTTTACACCGTTTGCTCCATTTGTCCTTGATGGATTTATTAATTTAAGAGGTATTGGTAATAGAGTGGCTAGGGGTTCGGGGATTCATTTTATGAATATTGAATACAAGCATACTTTTATAAAGAATAAAATTTTGAGTTTGCAAGGTGTCGCTTTTGCTGATGCAGGAGCACTTCGAGATGTTGGAGAAAGTTGGCTACAGTTATTTGACCCAGCAAAAACAACCACTTATGCTGGCTTGGGTATTAGACTCCACAGTAATAAAATTTACAAGTCAATTTTCAGGTTAGACTATGGTGTTAACCTCAATTCAGAGTTTAAAGGTGGATTTTCGTTTGGAATTGGGCAATTTTTCTGATTCAAGGCAACTGAACTAAGCTGGCTACATTAATTTAAAATCTTAAATCAAACCGGCCTCTGTTCAACTCAACTGAATCTCGCCGTTTAACAACCCAAATCGAATCGTTCATTAAAGTAGAGTCTAGTTGAACTAAATTCAGATAAAACTCCCCCGACAAAATTCTTTTAGTTGCACTAAAGTAAGTTACATCCAAAAAATTATTGGGATTATCATTTACTTCTGTATAGTGAATCCAACTATTACTATAATTATTACTATTGCCCATAACATTTCTAGCATGAAATGACGCTTGGTCTAATACAAATAAATTCACCTCCTTTTCTTTCAATACAATGTTGACTTTCCATTCTTTTTCATAACTCTGTAATTTAGCAATATCGTAACCATGAGTTATTTCAATGGTAGAATCTTGAAAGATTATAATATCATTTGATCCATCAAACTGGCCACCTATATATTCACCATCTACCGAATATCCAAATGTATTTTTTCCCTCTCTTGTTTTAGAAGGGATATCATTTTGCTTTACACAAGAAAACAACATCAAGAAAATAATAAAACTATATTTTTTCGATTTCAAGATCAAATATTCCATTCCTTATTTTTTTTACTTCGGTGCTGTCACTATTGTACAAATCCATTTGAAAAGTGCCAGCAATAATGTCTTCAGCTAAGTTAAATTCCGATATATAAAAACAATTTAGACCACTAGTTCTAACTCCATAAAAATTATTCTCACTGTGATATAACTCCTCTCCAGTTTCTGATAATTTGTACTCACCTATCCCTGTAAAGTTTTCGTAAATAAAAATCCGAAATTCGAATGATCTAATTGTACAGCTAATATGTAAATATCCATTTTCAGGGTTATACACTGCTCTGGGCTGATATCTGGCTATATACGTTCGGTTGTCAATATAACATGCAAAAATTCTTTTTCCTCTTTCTGTGGCTCGAGGAAGCCTACTATTGCCCTCCTTTATTTTTACTTTTCTACAGGAAAAAGGCATTAAAGCAATCAATAATGTCAAAACAATTATTGCTAAAAAATAGATGGGCCTTTGGTAATAATTTATTACACTCTCAAAACTACGTATATTTCTGTAAGGCAACAAATAAAATTCAAGCCTACACATTAAAAGCTAGTCAATAACCAACCTAAAACTCTTTTGCAACGTTATAAAAGTAGAACAAATGAAATATTCAATATAATTTATATATTTGTTTACAATGGTAACTGGAGTAACATACGGTGTAAAAATAAGCGTAGAAAGTATCTTTAGAAAAGATCTATCTAACATTGAAAACAGTGTTTACTTTTTCAATTACCGAATTGTTATTGAAAATACCAACCCGTTTGAAATACAATTAATGAGTCGTTATTGGCATATATTTGACTCACTAAATCCTGCGAAAATTATAGAAGGAGAAGGAGTAGTTGGTGAACAACCCATTATTAAGCCAGGAGACAAACATGTCTATGTTAGTGGTAGTGATTTGTTTTCGGAAATAGGATATATGAAAGGTTTCTATCATTTTATTAGAGTAGATACAGAGGAAACTTTTAAGGTCGCTATTCCTCGTTTTGATTTAATAGCAAAACCTAAGCTCAACTAATCACCCTTCACACCAATTTCTCTCTTTTTATTCCTATTTATTTTAACTACTTTTGTGTACTTAAAAAAATAAGGAAAAAATATGTCAAACGCATTTTACACCCCCCCAAAATACTCAACTGAACCGGTAAAAGGTTATGCACCTGGAAGCCCTGAAAGAAAAGAATTGTTAGAAACGTACAAAGAAATGTACAATTCAAAAATTGACGTTCCAATTTATATTGGTTCCGAAAAAATTGAAACGTCAAACAAAGTAAAAATGTCGCCGCCGCATGACAGAAACCATGTATTAGGTGAATTTAACATGGGAACAAAAGAGCATGTTAATAAGGCAATTGATACTGCTTTAGCAGCAAAAGCTGGGTGGGCAAGCTTAAGTTGGGAACATAGAGCAGCTATATTTTTAAGAGCAGCCGATTTGTTAGCTGGACCTTATAGAGCAAAAATGAATGCTGCTACAATGTTGGCACAATCAAAAAATGTAATGCAAGCTGAAATTGATGCAGCTTGTGAGCTAATCGACTTTTTCAGATTCAATGTTGCATACATGTCTGACATTTACAAAGGTCAGCCTGATTCAAATTCTGGAATGTGGAACAGGTTAGAATATCGGCCACTTGAAGGTTTCATTTTCGCCATTACCCCGTTTAATTTCACTTCAATTTGTGCTAATTTGTGCGCAGCACCTGCCATGATGGGGAATGTTGTTGTATGGAAGCCTGCTGATTCACAAGTGTATTCAGCTAAAGTAATAATGGATTTATTTAAAGAAGCTGGATTGCCTGATGGTGTGATAAACATGGTTACTGTTGACGGACCTGAAGCAGGAGATATTGTTTTTAAGCATCCAGATTTTGCAGGCCTTCACTTTACAGGTTCCACAGGTGTATTTCAACACCTTTGGAAAGAAATTGGGAATAATATTAACACTTATAAATCGTACCCTAAAATTGTTGGTGAAACAGGAGGGAAAGATTTTATAATGGCTCATCATTCTGCCAATGCAATTCAAGTTGCGACGGGCATTACTAGAGGATCTTTTGAATTTCAAGGTCAAAAATGTTCTGCTTCGTCCAGAGCATACATTCCAGCCAGCAAATCAAAAGCTATTTTAAATGAAGTAAAGTCTCAAGTGAGCCAGTTTAAAATGGGAACACCTGAAGATACTAATAACTTTATTAATGCTGTGATAGACGAAGCAGCATTTGATAGAATTTCAGGATATATCGACTACATTAAAGAGGCTAGTGATGCTACAATTATTGCTGGAGGTGGCTACGACAAGACAGTGGGTTACTTTATTGAGCCAACAGTTGTTGTTACAACAAATGCAAAGTTCAGAACCATGTGCGAAGAGATTTTCGGGCCGGTGATTACTATTTATGTATACGAAGACGAGAAATACGAAGAAACACTTGAAATTTTAGATAAAACATCAGAATACGCATTAACAGGAGCTGTTTTTGCAACTGAACGATATGCCATTGACACAGCAAGCAAAATTTTAGAAAATTCTGCTGGTAATTTCTATATCAATGATAAGCCAACTGGAGCGGTTGTGAGTCAGCAACCATTTGGTGGTGGACGAAAGTCCGGAACTAACGATAAAGCAGGCTCTTACTTAAACTTATTAAGATGGGTTTCGCCTCGAACAATAAAAGAAACTTTTGTTCCAGCAAGCGATTTCAGATACCCTTTTTTAGGTTAAAAAAAAGTAAATAATTTGTCCCCGTAGCATACAATACTGCGGGGATTTTTTATACCTTTAAGTTAAATAACATTTCAGTTAGTGTCAGATAAATTTATTGATATTGATAAAATTATTGAAGATAAAAATCCAAAATTAAAACGTTGGCTTCCTAAGTTTGTAGTGAGTTATTTAAAACGAATTACTCATCAAAAAGAAATCAATCAAATCATAAATAAAACCGAGAGCATGAATGGCTTTGAATTTTGCCATTTTGTTCTTAAAGAATTTAATATAAGCATAGAAACTACGGGCTTAGAAAATATTCCAAAAAACGGGAATGCTATTTTTGCGGCCAATCACCCATTAGGTGGAATGGATGCGCTGGCAATTGTAAAAGAAATGGAACCAATTACCACTAAGTTCAAATTTGTTGTGAATGATATTTTGCTGCACTTAAAGCCACTCAAAAACCTATTTATTGGCGTTAATAAAATAGGAAGTAATTCAAAAGATAGCCTAGCAGCATTAAATGCGGAGTTTGCAAAAGAGCAAGGTATTTTTGTTTTTCCCTCAGGTTTAGTGAGCAGAAGAAAAAAAGGCTCAGTTAAGGACTTAGAATGGAAAAAAACCTTTATCACCAGGTCCAAAAAGTTTGAAAAAGATATCGTTCCTGTTTTTCTAGACGGCAGGCTTTCAAATTTTTTTTATAATCTATCTAACTTCAGAGCAACCATAGGTATCAAAGCAAATATTGAAATGCTTTATCTAGTAAATGAATTATTTAAACAGAAGAACAAAACTTTTAAACTTTACTTTGGAAAACCCATTTCTTATACTACTTTTAACAAAGACAGAACCGACTTGGAGTGGGCAAATTTTGTAAAACAACAAGTATATAATTTGAATAAATGAGTAAAGACTTAACATATATTATTCCTCCCATAGATAGAGCTTTAATAAAAGAAGAGCTTACTAGAGATAAATTTGTACGAAACACCAATAAACTTGACAACGAAATATACATTATAAATCACCATAACTCTCCGCATATTATGCAAGAAATTGGCAGGTTAAGAGAGTTAACTTTTGCCAGTGCAGGAGGAGGAACGGGAAAGTCTGTAGATATTGATGATTATGATTTAGCAGATTTACCATACGACCAACTCATTGTATACTCACCGGATGACGAGGAAATAATTGGTGGTTACAGGTTTATGGACTGTTCAAAAATCATTAAATCGAAGAACATTAACTTATCAACCCTACACTACTTTGATTTTTCAAAAAAATTTACAGCTGATTTTCTTCCGCAAACTGTTGAATTAGGAAGAAGTTGGATTCAACCTAAATTTCAGCCAGCCAACTCAAGAAAGGGATTATTTTCACTCGATAACTTGTGGGACGGCCTGGGCGCAATTGTTGTTGAAAACCCATGGGTTAACTATTTCTTTGGAAAAGTTACTATGTACAGCAATTTTAACACAACTGCCAAGTCTTATATTTTATCTTTTATGCATTATTATTTTCCTGATAATGAAAATTTAGTAACCCCAATTCAAGCACTTGAAATTGATACAGCCAATTCAACAATATTAGAATTAATTGATGGTCTCTCGTTTACTGAAGGTTACAAAATACTTCAAAAGGAAGTAAAGGCTTGCGGCAGCAAAATTCCGCCTTTAATTAATAATTATATGGGCCTATCCGCTACCATGAAAACTTTTGGAACAGCAATTAATAACGACTTTGGGGCCGTCGACGAAACGGCAATTTTAATTAGCATTAGCGATATTTTTCACGAAAAAAAAGAAAGACACCTTGATTATTGATTGTGTTAATGGCGCTTTTTGATGATTAAACGGTGATGTGTATCTCCCTTATTATCCGTAACTTTGAAAAAATATTTACTCATGACTAAAATAAGGTTCTCTAGCATTATTGCCATTCTTACTTTATCGGTATTTTTCACATCTTGTGATGACACAATTAACATTAATGCAGATTACTCTGTAACTCCGGTAATTTTTGGAATTTTGGATCATGGCGACTCAATTCATTATATAAAAATTACTAAAACATTTTTAGGAGATGGCGATAATAATGAATTTGCTAAAATTCCTGATTCGAGCTATTTCAGACAAGTTGATGCCAAAATTATTGAACTAAAAGATGAAGTTGAAACCGGGCGACAGTGGATTTTAAAAGATTCAACCGTTCTGACAAAAGAAGATGGTGTTTTTTATAACCCTAGCCAAAAAGTTTTCGTGTTTTATGAAAAGGAACTGAAGGAAGATCATCAGTATAAGCTAGAGGCAATATTAAATGAGGGAGAATACACTGTTGATGCAACAACCTCACTCATTGATGGGTTCAAGTACGACAATTTCTTTCTTTCAACAGAAAGCTTAACTTTTGCGGCCTCAAACGGTAACAACCTTAGTTTTCCAATAAGGTATAAAGAAGGTAGAAATGCTACTAGCTATCAAACAAAAATCGTTATCAATTATTCTGAAACTTATATTAATAACACAACTGAAATTAAATCTATTGTTTGGTCGGCTGCTGCTAATAACGGATTTGGGGACGGAGAAATAAATCCTGACAATCCAACAAATAGATCAATTACTTTCAGAGGTCAAGATTTTTACAATTTTGTTAGTGCCCAACTAAATGTTGATGAAAATGTCACCAATAGAAAGTTAATTGATGTCGATATTATAACTGAAATTGGTCACGAAGACTTAATGAAATATATTGAAGTATCGCAACCTTCCTCTGGTTTAGCTCAAACTACACCACTATTCACAAACGTAAACGGTGGGCTAGGTTTGTTTTCAAGCAGACATATTGCTAGCCGTCTTGGGATGGGTTTAACATCTGGAAGTATAGAAGTACTGTGTACAAGAGAGCCAACAAATATCTATAAATTCTGTTCAACTCTTCCTGTGCATAGCAGCAAGTTTTTCTACTGCAATTAGTAGTTGTTATACTGCAACAGATATTTTAGTGTAGATAATACTCATATTAAGGGTGTCTACCTGATTTAATAATCATCAATCTTAGAAAAGATGAAAGTTAATCGGTAATAATTATTACATAGCAGGCATTGTATAATCATTACCTTTACCAAAAAACAATCAAAATGGGAATCTTTTCTTCACTATTCGGAAAAAGTAAAAAACAAGATCAAATCATTGAAATGCTTACAAACGGTGGCATTATTATAGATGTTCGCAACCCTGGGGAATTTAAAAGTGGCCATGTAAAAGGATCTAAAAATATTCCTTTAAACGTATTTGCTTCAAAAGTAAATGAAATAAAAAAATTGAACAAACCTGTGATTTTATGCTGTGCTTCAGGCATGAGAAGTGCTAACGCAACAGCAACATTAAAAAAAGCAGGTGTAAATGCCATTAACGGTGGCGGATGGCGCTCACTGCAATAAATCTGTCTTTTTTTGGAGGCATTTTTTTATCATTTCTACTAATAAGCTTTTTTTATTGGCAGTTAAGTTGCTAGTTTCAAATACTAAATCGGCCTTTTTGTAGTACTTTTCACGCTCAACTAATAAAACCGAAATAAAATTAATGAGTGCCTCTTTATCGTGCCGATAAGGTTCAATTATTGGGCGTATTGCTTTTGCATTGATTAAACGATTGGCAAGCATTTGCACAGGCAGTTTAAGATAAATCGTAACCCCTTTTTCTTCCATCTGTTTTAAATTATTATTAAAACAAGGCGTTCCACCACCAACACTTATTAGTGAATTAATGCCGTTAAAAGTTGAGAGCCAAGAATGCTCTAGATTTCTAAAATAATCTTCTCCTTTGTCATTAAATATTTCAGATACTTTTAATTGTTCATTGGTTTCTAAAACAGAATCCAAATCAATAAAATTCATTCCTAGCTGGCTTGCTAATGGCCTACCAATGCTTGTTTTACCGCTTCCCATGAATCCCATTAAAAAAACATTCATAGTCAAATATAAACAATATTGCCCCGTCAAAAATATAGCAGTAAATAATTTTAAAATTTATTCTAAATATATTTTGGATATAGATAATTAGTACATATATTTGCACCCGCAAACACGGAGATCTGTTAGCTCAGTTGGTAGAGCATCTCCCTTTTAAGGAGAGGGTCCAGGGTTCGAGCCCCTGACAGATCACAAT
>JBGCGA010000057.1:0-78314 GCA_045110285.1 Crocinitomicaceae bacterium
TGTTTTTCTTGTATAATTTGTATCGAATCTGACCTGCCAATTCAATATAACACCACTACTGAAATTTATCTTCAAAACCTTACTACCAAAATTAATTTCTTTTAATCCATTCGGAATGCTCCCTTTTCTTAATTCATCTATCTCAATTTCAATGGTATAAGATTCAGTCTTTATGTATTTAAATTTTTGTGTGAAATAGAAATAAAATTGGTCGTCAAAACCAAAGGCTCTTAATCTTCCTTTTTCATCAAAGTAATATTTAACTCTTGTCTCATATTCCAAACTGTCTTTGGTTACGGGTAAATATTCAATAACATTAAATTTGGTGTCCAGCGAATAATATTCCGTTACAACATCATCATTAAAATTTTGAACAAAATAAAACGATTTATGACTCAAAGATGGTGACCCATAATTGTTAAAACCATATGGTCTTTTTTTATACAAAAAGGTTAAACCACTTCTCATTCCATTTCGGATTGAAGCTTGTTCAACAGGCTTGTTGTTAATGATTATTTTATAAATACCATCAGGTATAGAATCTACGAAAGTATATGCAGGGCTACATTTTAATACGCTCATCATATATGAGCCATCTACAAACCAATCTACAGATAAATTCAAATAGTTTGAATCCGTTGGGTTCTCAAATTGATAACAATCAGTATAAGTATTATAGGTTCTGCTGCTTTCTAGAGAATCAAATAGCTCAACGGAATCTTTCAGGATTTTCAGCTTAATGATAATTGGTTCATTTGCAGAAGCTGTTGAGACTATAAAAAATGAAATAATGAGGTTTAAAATATACTTCATTGAGATTTTATGTTTGCTAACGTTTGAGTAAATGTAGCCATTTATGGCGTCGTTGCGAAGCAATGACATTTACTTTGTGTTGGCGTTTGTTTTTATTTTAAATTGTTATTCACTAGTATTCTACTAAATATTTTACCAAAAAATGAATCTTTATAATCATTGCTACTCAAATCATAAATTTCAACTAACCGATTATTTACTTGTGATTCATTTAATTCAATAAGTTTAGAAACTGAGATCCTTAGTAAATCACTACTTTTATAATTTTCCGTGATATAACTCAGTAAAGTCTCTATACCTCTTTCCTTATTGCATTTTAGGGCAAGTTCAACGATATTTTTGCCGGCAAAATTTCCAATTTCACTATTCTGTAAAAATTGAAAAACTTTATCCTCAATTCTCTCATATACTTCTTCATTATTATAGTTTAAAATACCTTTTGAGCGATAGTAAATATCTTGTTCATTATTTCCAAATTCATTATTAAAACGGTCAATTAGGATTTCTATAGTTGTTTGGTTATTATATTTCCTTGCCCTTAATGCGAGTGTGAAATAAGTGCTCGAATAGCCTTTACTTATGCCCTGATTAATGAATGTGATGGCTGAATCACCTCTCAAAATTTCAACCTTGTCAATAATCTCATTTATTAGTTCTTCATCATAATAAGGATGGCTCTCTTTTTTAAACTTTTCTTGTATAAATTCAAAAGTTTTTATAGAATCAGTTTTCCATAATAAATTAAAATAAGGGATTGTCATATTGCTTAAATAAGCAGATATCTCAATCTTTACTGGAAGAAGAAATTGAGAGAAATTATCTTTAATTGTCCAATAAACAAATTTTGCATGTTTTTCTTTTTGATCTAGGTTTTTACTTTCAAGAAAAACGTTTAGAAATACGTCGAGAGCAATGTCATTTGAATAAGCTAATGCCGCTTCATACAGAGCTATCCAAGTTTGATTCGAAAAATCATCAGGTTTCTTATTCTGAAATTCTTTCAATTTTTCGTTTAGTCCTTTTTGTGGATATAATCGAATCCCCTTGAATGCTGTAATAGGAGAGATTGAGATAAATTCTTTAATAAACTTATTATCTTCTTCATTTTGATATGAAAGTACTGGCAAAAGCACGAGAGGATTCTTTTCGCCTACAAGAATTTGCTTTAGACGTAAATAGTTTTTTGGTGACTTTTCCAGTTTACGTAAAACTTGATTTCTTGCTTCTATTAAATTTGAATCATTCCAAAATAAGAGACTATCAATTTCGTTTTTTTGCTGTTCACTAAATTCATAACTATCGGAATATTTCAACGAAGAAAACATGTAGTCACCAATCGAAGTCCTTCCGCCAATACAGCCAAATTGAGTTGATACAGAAATAGTATCTTTTAAGTGTATCTTTAATATTTTAAACAAGGTATCCGTACTAACTTGTTTTTCCAAAAGTGCGTCAAAAGCATAGTATCTTGCAATTGGATTGGGGTGACTAGTTAATTCAATTAACTCAGTGTTATTTGCTGTGTTCATTAAACCTTCATAGCTAGAATATACTTTAGATTGCATACCTCCATAGTAAATGTGTTTTCCTTCAACCTGATCAGCGTTAAGGAACACTTTTACTATTTTTTTTGTTTCATTTGAAATTAAATTTGGGTTATATTCAAAATCCACCTGACTAAAAAGGCATTGGCTCCATATTATTAATATTGCTGTTATTTTTATTTTCATATATAAACGCCAACGCGTGACTAAATTTCTGTTTGCATTACTTAGTAGAATGTAAATAGATAACCGCCAAAGCATTGTTTAGCCAAATTAATCATTTTTATTATTCTAAACCTTGTTTTGGTGTCAGTTTCAGAGAACTTAAGCACTTGATTGTAAATGCAAATTGAATTTAGTTATTGTTAGCATTAGTTTTAATTTTTAATTTCGGTTTTTCAACAGCACGTACCCACAACAACTTTTTCATTAAAAATAATTTTCCTTTTTTTTGTTCTTATTTTAAGGATATAAATTGAGCAACCAAGAGGAGAAATTTTTGCCTTGACCCTTTTCTTAGTTAGCTCTGTTTGATTATTTTTCTTGTTAACTACTTTCGGCTTACATTTAGTTTCTACAAAATATGTCAAAAGGTCCTGGTCCGAAAGAAAAATATGGCCTATTGGCCTCTGGATATAAGGATCCTCCATAGAGTTTACTGAAAATACAGAGTCTTTGAATGCGCTAACATGCAATTTAGAAACGTCATGATAACTGACCCAATCAGCATTCATTATTTCATTTAAGTCTTCTCTAGAAATAATGAAACAGTTACCGTCAATTTTCCAGAAAAAAGATTGGGATAATCCACTGAAGGAAACAAACAGAAATATAATAATTGTTAGCTTTCTTTGCATACTACTTAGTGTTTGTAAGCATTAGTTTTCTGTTCATTTCTTACAAGCAAAATTTCTGTAGATGAAATAATTTCAAAATCCCAAAACCATTTCTTGATTCTTGACTCCTTTCCTTGTCCCCAGAAATTGTATTTAACTAGCGTAAAGATTTTGTCATCCTTAATTACGAATTCTAAGAGCGTTGGTAGCCACTCACCAACTGGACAGTATATATATTCTCTGTAATTTTTAACGATTCCATTACTATCAAGTGAAAAACTCGTTGTACGATAATATTCAAAATATTTATCTTTTTTTTCTTGCGAGTACATGATTCCTGCAGTGTCTACTTTCTCTAGGACTTCTATTCGAATAGAATCACTTCTAAAGCTCCCCTTCGTAAACCCTAATTCTTTACCATAGAATTGGTGCAAAGCAAATTCTTCCTGGCCTAGTGCAACAACTGAAAACAAAATAAAAAATAGTATTGTTACAAATTTCATATGTTATTTTATTAATGCTAACAACCGGGTATAAACACTTAGTGAACTTTATTCACCTTATGTTATTTTGCTGGTTTTGATTCAAATATAAGAAATTGAATGAGTTTACACTCTTATTTTCATTTAAAGTTGTGGCAAATTGATTCATAGTATTATTTAACTGATCGCAGCACTTTAGGGGGCTTGCTTAAAGATAAGCAATCACTCCCTAAGAAAAAAGATTATCCGTAGTTTTATACGTATAAAACTACGAATAATCTTCAGTTTTGTTCTGCCTAAAAACAGTGGGTGAAATGCTTAATTTTGCTCATTTAGAGAATAGTCGCTTTGCGAAATAAGTATTAGTCAAAAAATGAAAGCGAATTGTGGTTTTTTCAAAACATCATTAGTCTGCATTCCAAACAAAAGCATTGTTTTAAAAAAAATGTCAGCAATTTTATCTAAATTTAGATTCTTAATTAAATAGTATGAAAAAATTATTACTTGTTGCATGCCTATTGGCTGGTGCACTCACATTTGCTCAAGACACCATTTCGGTTCAAACCTTCACTTACGATAGCATATCAACCCGTAGGGCAACCTATGATTTTCCTGCAGAATTACAAGGTAAAAGATTTGAAAAAGTATTAATGTACTATAATTTAAAGTGTTCTCCGCTAACACCTTGGGACCAATATGATTGTGGGGAATGGGACTATTTAACTAATACAAATATATTTAATCATACGGGTGTGTATGATTCAGTAGGGGTAGACGGACCAGAATTTTTAGTGAATGGGGTAGATGTGCCTACCATTTCATATGTGTCAAATCCTTATTACCATTATTATCAAAACTACCAGTACTTTCCAAACTACACCAGTCAGGTTGACAACGATTTTACAGTGGGTGCAGGAACAATGCCTTCAATTCAGCCTTTTGGAGCCTCTTCTAAAGTTCAACATTCACAACTATTATGGACAGCTGCTGAATTAGCAACTGCAGGTGTAACAGCAGGGGACATTGCCAAACTGCGCTTCGATTTATCGGCATTAGGATCGGATCTAAATAATTTAACCATTAGAATGAAGCATAGTACTACAAACGACTTAGCTATTTTTGATGAGGATGGCTTATCAACGGTTTATCATTTAAATACATCATTTAACGGAACTGGGCAACAAACACTAAACTTAAGTACACCGTTTAATTATAACGGAACAGATAATATATTAATCGACATTTCTTTCACCAATGCCACGGCTGGAACTAATTCAGTTTTAAATGCCAGTGCCACAACAAATAATTCCGTTTTAAGCGCCTCGGAATCACTTGGCTTATTAAATATTGTTCAGGGAGACTATGTTGAAGTTGATTTAGACAATTATAATTTTCAAGATGAAGTAACCATTTCGTTTTGGGCAAATGGTGATGCCACATATTTACCTGCTGCAACCTCTGTAATTGAAGGTAGAGATAGTATAGATCAAAGAATGCTAAACATTCATTTTCCTTGGAGCAATAGCCGAATGTATTGGGATGCTGGTGAGGGTAGCGGTTATGATAGAATTGACCAAGCAGCCACTGTGGCAGAAATTGAAGGAAATTGGAACCATTGGGCTTTTACAAAAAACAAAGCAACAGGCGTAATGAACATTTATAAAAATGGAACACTTTGGCATACCGGCACAGGTAAAAACAGAACCATTGGTGCTGTTAACATTTTTAGAATTGGAACTTCAGGAAACGGAAATTACGATTATGCAGGGAAACTAGATGAATTTAGAATTTGGAATACAGAGCTGTCTGCAGCAACTATTTCGGCATGGATGAATCAAAAACTGCAAGCTACTCATCCAAACTATAACAACTTAGTAGTGTATTACGATTTTGATAACTCACCAAGCGTATTGGATAAATCTATTAACAACAGAAATGGCATGATGACCACCTCAAATATGGTGCAGCAATCCGTTGAATCACCAGTTGGGTTCCAAGTGTCGAATATTCGTCCAAATATCACATTTGTTCAAGGTACTTACTCAAGTACTTTAGATTCTGTTTTGGTTTTAGATTCTGCTTTAGCGCCGTTGCTTGATGTGGCACAGTATATTGTAGATGGCCGAAAATTTGAAATCGGGAATATTATTCATGGTTACGAGCCAGGTTACAGTTATACATACAATCACCTAGGTGTAAAAATAGATTCAACTATGGTAACTGCCACTGTAAACCAAGCGAACAGTCAAATTTCGTATTACGAAAAGCCGTTTGAAATTTTGAAGCAATTCGAAATTGGACGTTTCATAACGCCATACGGCATTGGGTTCGATTTAGGACCTAATGGATTCACATGGGTGTATGATGTGACCGACTATCAGTCATTATTACTAACCGATTCTGTCGATATTAGAGCGCATAATACACAAGAGTTAATTGATGTTCGATTTGATTTTATTGTTGGTACACCACCAAGAGATGTAAAAGATATAGATGTACTTTGGCAAAACTACGGAAACCATCAGTATGGAAATATTGCATCTGATACAGATTTATCAGCCACTGCAGTTGACCTGAATGCAGACGCTACCAGCTACAAAATAAAAACTAGAATTACCGGGCATGGTCACGAAGGAAATGGAAACTGTTGCGAATGGCAATCTAAAACTTTTTCAATTGCCGTTGATGGCACAACTCAGCATAGCTGGGATATATGGCAACCTACAGAGTGTGCCGATAATCCAAATATTGGGCAAGGCGGAACATGGCCATATGCTCGTGAGGGGTGGTGCCCAGGCGATAAAGTGCCAGAATACGATTTTGAACTAACTCCGCATGTGACACCCGGAACAACCGTTAATTTAGACTATGGAATTTCAGGCGTTCCTGCAAATGATGCTGGACAAGCTAACGGAAATTATAGAGTTTCAACCCATTTAGTGTCTTACGGAGATCCAAATTTTAATTTAGATGCCGCAGTAATTGATGTACTAAACCCTAACGATTGGGAGTATTATAGCAAATGGAATCCAGCTTGCAGAAATCCAAGAATTATTATAAAAAACACGGGGGCTACTAACTTAACGTCAGCTAAAATTAAAATTTGGATTGGTCAATCGGGTTGGCAAGATGTAACTTACCAATGGACTGGTGATTTGGCATTTTTAGAAGAAGAAACAGTAGAAATTCCGATTGAAAACCATTTTTGGTTCGAAGACCAAGGTGGTGAGTTGGAATTCCATGCTAAAATAATGGAACCAAATGGAGGAGTAGATGAGTATGCCAATAATGATCAATACAATGTGCAATTTGAGTCGCCAGAAAGTGTAGATGGTGCATTTTACATTTGGCTGAAGACAAATAATATGGCTCATGAAAATAAAATTTACTTAAAAGATGTAAACGGAGATGTCATTTGGTCGAGAGAAACGCTTGATAACTCAACTACGTACCGCGACACTTTTGATTTAGATCCGGGTTGTTACTCTGTGGAGTTATACGATTCTGATGTAGATGGCTTAAACTTTTGGTACTCTAGTCAAGTGCAAGGCGAAACGTCTGGATGGATGAGGTTGAGAAAAGTTGGTGGTTCAATATTTCATACAATCGACCCTGATTTTGGAGGATACAGTAGAATTGATTTTACAGTTGGCTATGGCTTAGGTTTAGAGAAAGCAGAAAATGAAACTTTTAAGTTTGATGTTTTCCCAAATCCGTCAACAGGTTCATTTCAAGTCAATCTCGATAACTTTATCGGTGAAAATGTTGATATTTCTGTGCATTCGTCAACAGGAGATCTCGTAAAAGCGATTCCAATGAACCAAGTGAATATTGACGGTTACTATAATTTTGATGTAAATTTAGAACATGTTGCCAAAGGAATGTATTACATAAAAGTAGTGTCAGACGGACGGACAGCCACACGTCAATTAGTGATAC
Organism: Crocinitomicaceae bacterium; assembly: GCA_045110285.1. Lineage (GTDB taxonomy): Bacteria > Bacteroidota > Bacteroidia > Flavobacteriales_D > Crocinitomicaceae > Putridiphycobacter. The sequence goes on from JBGCGA010000057.1 coordinate 7,615, forward strand.
AATAACAAAACACTAAAAATTGTTAAAGGCAGTGGAAACACTGCCTTTTTTTTGTGGTCTAAGGCAACTTTAAAGCGTTTAAAGCGTAATGAGATAAAGGGCACAAAGCTTGTAGTAAGACATCATAATAAACTAAATTTGTAGTCGTTTATATAACAATGAAAATGATTAAGGTCTTCTTATTTATTACCTTGCTGATTAACAGTGCTGAACCTGCATGGGCTGGTAGTATCTTAGGAAATATTAACGACCGAAACGAAAGAGTTCAAAACGTCATTATTCCAGCTGTTGATTTCACTTGCATTCAAGTATTGCCAAACGGAGATGTGACATTAAATTGGACACCATCTATTGCAGGAACTGGCGTTTTTGTTGAATACCAATTATTTTCAGTTCAAGGTGGTGCGGCTCCAATTGCCACTTTCGGAAACATTAATACAAATACTTATACACATGCAGGAGCAGGAGCCAACTTAAATGCCATGCAATACTATTTAGCCACAGTTTCAGATTGCAACGGGGTTATGGAAATGAGTTTGTCGGATACTGTATCGTCCATATTTTTAGAAATTAATGATTTAGGAGATGGAAGAGTTTTTGTAGAATGGAACCCAACGCAAGATCCTCAAATTTCTGGCGAAAATAGCTCTTACAATATTTTAAGAGAATACCCTGCTGGGGTTTGGCAAGTGCGCAAAAGTATTCCTTATGGTCAGTTCAATTACCGCGATACCATTGACATTTGTAGTGCATTTTTCAGCTATCAAATTGAAGTGTCGCACAGTTCAGGCTGCACATCTACCTCAAATATTAAAGGTGATTTTTTTCAGGATATCATTAACCCCTACATTCCTATTGTGAGCTATGTTTCGGTGGATAGCTTAAGTCAGAACGCAACTGTGCATTGGAATCAAAACCAAGCGCCGGACACCTATGGTTATGTGATCAGAAAACAAATAAATGGTTTTTGGGAAAATATTGACACGGTGTATGGTATTGCAAATACCACTTACGCCGATTTTAACTCAATTGAAGATGTGCAGTCTGAAACTTATGCCATAGCTGCATTCGATTCATGTTTAGTATTAAATGTTCCGCCAAATTATCAAACTTCAGCTGCTAGTAGTAGTCATTCTACCATTCATGCTGAAACAACAATCGATATTTGTGCGCAGACCCTAAAGCTGGATTGGACATCATACGAAGGTTGGATTGGCAATGAGTCTGTTCAAAAATATGAGGTACTCCTAAAAAAGGGAGCAGGAAAATACACTGTTATTGCAGATTTAAGTCCAGATAAGTCAGGGTTTAATTATGAAGGCTTAATAGCTAACGAAAAGTATTGTTTTATCGTCAAAGCTACATCAAACCTCGGAAAAATATCGTTTTCTAATCAGGTGTGTAATATTATAGTGCCACCGGCAAATCCTCAATTTCATTATCTGTCAAAGGCTTCGCATTTAATTGGAAATCAATTAGAAATAGAACTATATACCGATCCTACAGTAAATGCAATTTCATATGACATTTATAAAAAAGGGCCAAGAGATTTTCAGTTCTCTATTTTAGAGTCAATTGCACCAAATAATCAATCGTTCTATAGCTATTTAGATAATGATGTTGGTGACAGAGGTTTTTATGAATACAAAATTGGAATAGTTGACAGTTGCAATAACACAAATACCATTACCCCAGTCACCAGAACAATTTATTTAACCATTGATAGAGAGGGCCCGGTCAATACCCTAACTTGGACAGGTTATGAAGGATTTGCTGGGCTGATTTCGGAATACAATATTTACAGAGGCTATGACGGTAATTATAGTAAAATTGCAACCAATCCTGCGGCTGTCAGAACGTTTACCGACGACCTAAGTGCTGTTTTTGATGCGGAAGGTGGTTTTTGTTATAAAGTGGAAGCAGTTGAATCTACTAATCAGTTTGGATTCAGTAAGAGTTCATTTTCCAACGAAGTTTGCTTAACGCTCGACCCAATTGTATACATTCCCTCTGCATTTACAGTGTGTGGTATTAATAATGAATTTAAGCCTGTGATAGACTTGTATGATTCTGATACCTATGAAATGGAAATTTTTAACAGAGAAGGAGGCAAATTATTTGTGACCAGCGATATTGACAATGGTTGGGATGGAAGAATGCCTGCAGGAGGTTTAGCACAAGAGGGCGTTTATGTATTTAGGATTACTTTTAGAGATGCCGAAGGTAAACGCTACGAAAAAACGGGAACAGTTGCGCTCTTGCGCCGATAATCTATTTCTCTTTTTGATGATTTATCCAGTGGGTTGAAGGCAAAAAAAGTTAATCCAGTTTTCTAATTCCTCATCTGATGTCATGCCCTCAGCTTCTATATTAGATAGAACTTAATAGGTTTGCCAGTAAGTGCCATTTTACTGTAACGACCTTATTGAATTATTTCGTTACACTTGTCGAGTCCTATCCCTTGCGTTAGCCTATCGGTACATGTTTTTTGATCAGCCTTTCACATAAACCTCACATCAGTGTTACAGCTATAAATTGTCCGATTGTTTTCATTAGTCTATCAGTCAGCCACTCTGTAATAAAAATTGAATATCCAAAGTTCAATAAATACTAAAATATTGAATGATGTTTTATAAAACAAAAAAACCATCAGTCACAGACTCATGGTTTTTTTGCTCTACTATTTATAAACTCTATCTTGTGATGGTTACTTGTCCTTGGTAGGTTTCAACCATATTTTGCTCATTCGTTAATTGTACAATCCAAACGTATGAACCGCCTGGCGCTGGAGTTAAATCACGAGTATATAGTCCATCCCATGGTCGGCTAGCCTCATTTGTTTCAAATACTAATTTTCCAGACTTGTCATAAATCGTCATAATAAACGGCGACGAGGTAATGAGCAGCGCCTTAGGAATAAATGTTTCATTCAAATTATCACCGTTTGGTGTAAATGCACTAGGTGCTAATAAATTGTAATTGTTTTCAATTGTTACTACAGATGTGCTCTCAGATTGGCATCCATTTTCGTCTGTCAATTTACAAGCAACCACATAGCTTCCTTTGTTTTTAAAGCTAAAACTAAAGCTTTCATTACTGGTTTGGTACAACCCTTTTAAATCCCAATTAATTGATTTATAAAATGTATTTTTTTGTGTGAAATTAACCGTTGGAGATAATGTGTTGTCAAATTCATAAGCAATTTCATTTTGCGGTAATGCCGCTACGTTAATGGTAATGCTTTCAGATTTATTAACGACTTTCTTCGATTTTTTATTCAGTAAGTTCAGACTCACTAAATAATTGCCAGGTCGGTCAAAAGTATGCTTTGCATATGGGCCACTAGCTAAAGTACGCCCATCTAATACCCATTCATAATCTGCTTTCAATTTTGGAATTGATGGGGATAGGTTAACTTCTTCACCAACACATAAATTTAATCTATCAGCTACTGCCTGTAAATTGAACTTAGAGAAATCTGCCTCTTTTTCAGCAATGACTATATCGTTGTCAATAGTTTCATCTTTTGCATCTATTTTTTTCAACTCATTCCCATCTTGCACAGGCATAAGATTCATCTGCATTTCAATTGCAGGTACAATATTATCATCTGAAGTAGAATTGTCTTTTACTTCAGTTGAGGTTGTCGTGACAGTAGCAGTTGAGGCAGTTTCAGTAATTGTGGCAATTTCATTACTATTTTCATCTGAAATATCAACTGATTCGTTAGTATTAGCTAGATCTGTTATTGTTATTTGTGCATCTGTATGAATGGTTTTAGTTTGATCTTCAACTACCAAACTATTTTTAGCAACTTCATCTGGCATCAAATACCAAACCCCAAAAATAATTGCAGCTGCAGTAATGGTAGCTCCTGCTATCCATCCAGCAAAACCACCTTTTTCTGGCCCTAACTTATCAGACATTGCAGCCCAAGCAGCCTCCGAATAAGGAGCTTCATAGCTGTCTACGGTCTTTTTAATTAGTTTTTCAAATTTATCCATTATATTCAATCTTTGCGGCACTCAATAGTGCCCTTAATTTTTGCTTTGCTTTTGCCAAGTTCGATTTTGACGTGCCTTCCGTAATGCCTAAATATTCAGCAATCTCTTTGTGCGTATAGCCTTCCATAACATACAAGTTAAAAACCATTTTATAACCTGCCGACAGTCTGCTAATCGCTTCAATGGCTTTTTCAGCTTTGAAGTTAAGTTCATTGACTTCTTCATCTAAAACTATACCATCTTCGCTTTCTCCTGGTAAACTGCTTTCATCTTCAAGCGAATAAGTGTTATTCTTGTGCTTTCTAATATAATCAATAGCAGTGTTAACCATTATTCGTCTAACCCAACCTTCAAAAGAACCTGTAAAATTGTATACCTCCAATTTGTCAAATACCTTAATGAATCCGTTCTGAACCATATCTTGGGCTTCGTCTCCGTCCCTAGCATACCGCATGCAAACTCCTTTCATTTTTCCATAATACTTTTCAAACAACTGACGCTGGCATTTTCGCTTGCCTTTGATGCAGCCTTTGATAATATTTTGGAGTTCTTCGTTACTTTCCACTTTTTGGTTTACGGTATTAAAACGCATTAATCTGCGAGGGGTTGCCTTATTGCTATAATTATTTCAAAAATATAAAAAGACGCGTAAACAGAGCGATTTCTTAGAAAAACTTTATTAAATTTGCGCCCTGTAAATTGATACTAAATTTAAACAAAAATAAAAATGAAAGTTACTGTAGTAGGCGCTGGAAACGTTGGAGCAACTTGTGCCAATGTATTAGCTCACAATGAAGTTGCAAACGAGATTGTATTGTTGGATATAAAAGATGGCGTAGCTGAAGGAAAAGCTTTGGATATGTGGGAAACTTCTCCTGTAAATCTGTATGATTCAAGAATTACGGGTTCCACAAACGATTATTCGAAAACGGCAGGTTCAGAGGTTGTAGTAATAACTTCAGGAATTCCGCGTAAACCAGGCATGAGTCGTGATGATTTGATCGCAACAAACGCTGGAATTGTAAAGTCAGTAACTGAAAACGTAGTAAAGCATTCTCCTGATGCCAAAATCATTATCGTATCTAATCCTTTAGATGTGATGTGTTATACTTCTTTTTTAGCAGCAGGTGTTGACAAAAGTAAAGTAATGGGAATGGCTGGTGTTTTAGATACTGCACGTTACCGTTCTTTCTTAGCAATGGAATTAAATGTGTCTCCAAAAGATATTCAAGCATTGTTGATGGGTGGACATGGCGATACTATGGTTCCATTACCAAGATACACAACTGTTGGTGGAATTCCAGTGACTGAGTTAATTGAAGAAGACAAATTAAATGCTATTATTGAACGTACTAAGTTTGGTGGTGGTGAAATCGTAAAATTGTTAGGAACTTCTGCTTGGTATGCCCCGGGTGCAGCAGCTGCGCAAATGGTTGAAGCAATTGTGAAAGACCAAAAAAGAGTTTTACCAGTTTGCTCATGGCTAACAGGAGAATACGGACAGGAAAATATTTATTTAGGCGTGCCAGTTATTTTAGGTAAAAATGGTATTGAAAAAATAATTGAAGTAAAACTAAACGAACAAGAGCAAGCTTCATTGGAAGAATCTGCAACTGCTGTAAGAGGCGTAATGAGCGTTTTAGATGATATGAAAGTATTTTAAAAGTACTTTGCACAAAACAAAAAGGGGATTCGTCATTGAATCCCCTTTTTTTATGTCACTTGTTATTTTATTTGAATAAATTCAAATAAGAATCGGCAGCAGAAATATGCACGGTTTCCGGAAATTCAGCATGTAAAATCAATTTGTTTTCGTGATGATGTTCTAAGTTTTCTATCTTTTTACGATCCATTAAAATGACGGTGGAATTGCCATGATTGTCTGTTTTATCAAGAATAGTAGTACGGTTAAAATCGCATTGCCAATGCGTTTCGGCTAAGTTTTCTTTATATGTAATTTCAAATGTTGGTACTTGAAAATAGCTGTGTTCACCAATGTCTTCAATATCTATTAATAAACGCATAAAACCACTTTCAATTACTAAATCCTCATCTTTTAAGCCTAAATCGGCAAACGAAACTTTCCCTGCAATTGGTTCATTAAATTTTAATCTTAATTCCCCTCTGTTTATTTCTACTGTGTTCTTCATCTTTTACTTTTTTGTTTAAATTTACCACTTGATCAAGGTTTTTTTTATGACCATTGATAGTTGAAAAACTTATATTTATCAGTAATGTTTACAAGCGACGAAAAAAAAGATTTGACCAAGAGGTTTTGGATGGGGTTACAAGAAAAGTTGGCATCTGCTGGGAAAAAGCAAGGGCGTAATATTGACTGGATGAATTATCCTAATAAGTTAAATCAGCTTTATTTTCGAATGGAAGTCGATACCGAGTGCGCCAAGTTTTGTGTTGATATTCAATATAGAAATGAAGGCGTAAGAGAAGTTTTTTTCGAGCAATTCGAAGAGTTTAAGCTTAAACTGACTCAAAATATGCCGCATGAACTAACTTGGTTAAAATCGTTTGAACATTCTAACAAAAAAACAATTGCAAGAATTTACAGTCAAGTCGACAGTGTGAGTGTCTATGATGAAAAAACTTGGCTAGTAGCACATCAATTTTTAGAAGAAAATTTCATGGCATTTGATCAGTTTTGGCAAGAGTTTGGCGAAGTATTCAGAAATCTTCAATAATTAATAATTTGCCATTTTCACCATCAAGGTTTCAAAATAGGATTTGATTTTTGAAGTTGAACAAGTGTAATTATTAATGATCATGGCATAAGCTAGTTTCTTTCCAGTTTTAGTATTGACATAACCTGCATAGGCTTTCATTTTACTCATGGTACCACTTTTACCAGAAACTCGGCCAGCTGCACTGGTATTTCTACCTATGGTACGCATAGTTCCTTTTTTTCCTGCAATTGCTAAACTCTTTTTAAAAGTCGACGAGTTTTTCATATAGCCCAGCAAGTCAGTAAAAAACTTGGATGAAACGGCATTCGATCTACTCAAACCACTTCCGTCAGTCATCACCAAACTGCTTGTGCTAAACTTTTTCCCCCAGTAGGCTTTGGCTATTAATGCGCCATTATAAGTACTTCCGTAACCACTTCTTTTGTTCGATATTTCGCAAAGTAAATGCTCTGCAAATAAATTCACACTATATTGATTGGTTAAATTAATGATGCTTGCCAAACTAGGCGATAGGTGTGTAAATAATTCAATATAATCACCGGCTTTATATGTTGTATCTTTACGCAAATTCCGTTCAGTTTCTGGATAATACGTAACTGATATGCCTTTCTCTTGAAGTGCCGCATTAAAAACATGTGCTACAGTTAGTTCTGGGTCAGGATTTGCTGCTTTTACCATGAAATTCTCTCTTTCTGAAGGGAGTGAGCCGGTAACAAACCAATCCAGTGAATAGGGGGCGCCAAAAACGTAGGCATTATCTCGCTTTGATTTTGCTGCTTTAACACTACTTTCTATATGTAAATTAGGTATAAACGGATCGCTACAAACAATTTTAGCGATTGTTCCTATTCCCTTCGTATTGTAAAATATTTTTAAAATATTATCGTATACCGTCAATCCATTGGGGCCTGCGCCATAGTAATTGCCTAAGTCTCCCCATACCCAACCAGAAGGAGCGCCTTGATACCTGTATTTAGATCCATCTGCTAGTACAAAACCATTCACATGTTCAATACCCAACTTAAAAATCGAGTCGGCCCAATTTTCAAAAACCGTATTTTCTTTTCCGTCTTTCGTGTAATATTTTGAGCCCAAAGTTGGGTCTCCACCGCCAATAATGACGATATTACCATTTAATGTTTTGCTTACTGAATCGATAGTTCCTGAATAAGCAATTTTAGTTTTAAAACGGTGCTTTGTTCCTAAAATTTTAATGGCTGATGCCGTTGTTACTAACTTCATTGTTGAAGCTGCTGGCAGACTCATTTTACCATTATAATCTGCTATTACAGCTCCAGTTTCCATATCCGTAACATAAAAGCTAAACGGGGCATGTTGCACGCCTGCAAAAGTATTGATACTTTCAGCGTATGATTGAATAGAGTTGGTTGGTTTGCTACTTTGCGAAAGCCCAAAGGTGGGTATTAACACGATTAAAAAGTAGACAAATTGTCGCATGCTTTTCTGAATTAAATTATCTTTACCGCTAAAGTAAACACTTTGTGCGGAATAGTTGGAGTTTGGTTAAAAAATGAGTCTGCTGTTGTTCAACAAGAACAATTATTAGCAGGCATTTCTGCTATAAAGCACCGCGGTCCAGATGTAAGAAAAATCAAAATTAATGCCAATGTTGGATTGGCACACGCTAGATTGTCAATAATGGATTTGTCTGAGTTGGCACATCAACCCATGACTGATAATTCGGGGAGGTATACGCTGATATTTAATGGAGAAATTTACAATTCAAGTGAATTGCGCAATAAATTATCGCCAAGTATTAATTACAAAACGGATTCAGATTCGGAAGTATTATTGTATTTTTTAATCGAGTACGGATTAGAAAAATTAAATGATTTAAATGGTTTTTTCTCGTTCGTTTTGTACGACAATATTTCTAAGGAAATGATTTTTGCGAGAGACCGATATGGAATAAAGCCTTTGTTGATCTATGAAGACAAAGAGCAAATTATTATCAGCTCAGAACTTGCCCCTTTTTTTCAATTTAATATTGATTCAACATTGAGTAGCTCTGCAATTAATCACCTTTTTCAATACACTTACATCCCAGGTCCAGAATCTATATTAAAGAATGCCAAAACTGTTTTACCAGGTCATTCGGGAACGATTAAAAATGGAGTTGTTCATGCTCAGCAGTATTATGACTTATTTGCGGTCAAGCCAATCGAATTGACTTATGAAGAAGCCAAAAAAGAGGTGAAAGCTAAGCTGGAATTGGCAGTTCAACGAAGGCTTGCAGCAGATGTCCCTTTAGGCACCTTTTTAAGTGGCGGAGTAGACTCTTCAATTGTTTCTTTAATAGCCAAACAATATAAAAGCGATTTAAAAACGTTTTCAGTTGGTTTTGATGTGGGTTATTTTGACGAATCCAAGTATGCTAAGCTGATGGCTAAAAACATAGGTTCTGACCACCATCAAATTCAGTTAACTCAAACCGATTTTAAGGAAAAGTTTCATTCATTTTTGGAATTAAATCACCAGCCATTTGCTGATTCTTCGTCATTTGCTGTCTTTTTGCTGAGCGAAAAGACGAAAGAATATGTGACGGTATGTTTAAGTGGAGATGGCGCAGATGAATTGTTTGGTGGATATAGAAAACATGAAGCGGAATTTAAGATAAGACGTTTGCCGGCGCTAAAGAAATTTGGAGTAAAACTGGTTGCAAAATTAGGTGAAAATTTGCCAAAAGGCAGGCATGGTAAATGGATTGATCTAAACCGAAGATTACAAAAAGTAGCCATTGGATTAAAGCAATCTGCAACAAAACGTTACGAAAATTGGTTACGATTTATTGATGAAGAAGATACAAAAGCATTATTGAAAGGAAGCAGCCACAGTGGTAAGTTTACAATGCCCATATCAGACGATTTAAATTCGGTCCTACTAGCGGATCAATCATTCGTACTGACTAACGATATGCTTACTAAAGTTGACCGCATGTCAATGGCTCATGGTCTTGAGGTTAGGGTGCCATTTTTAGATCATGAATTAGTCAACTATGTGAATAGTTTGCCATCAGAATTTAAAATAAACAAAAACGGAAGGAAACAAATATTGATTGATGCTTTTAAGGATCAATTACCAGCGGAAATTTATGATCGAAAGAAGAAGGGGTTTGAAATTCCAATTTTTGATTGGTTGAAGGATGAAATCTCTCAAGTTTTCTCAACTGAAATATTTTCAGAGTCCTATATCGGTAAACAAAACATTTTTAATTATGAATTTATAAATTCATTGAAAAGTATCATAAAATCAGACCGTTTCGGTGATAGAGTACATTTGATATGGACACTAATTGTGTTTCAAAATTGGTGGAACAAAAATATATGTCAGTGAATAGACCAATAAAAGTTTTAAGAATTATAAATCGCTTTAATTTAGGTGGACCAACCTACAATGTATCCTACTTAAGTGCCTTTTTGGGTCCTAATTTTGAAACTAAACTCATTGGAGGTGGAGCTGAAGAGTCTGAAGGGGACGCTTTATTTATTCCAAGACAATATGGACTTGAACCAGAAATTGTTGAAGAATTGCAACGTGAAGTTAATTTTAAACAAGATCGAAAATCTTATCAAGCCATCAAAAAAATAATAGAGGAGTATAAACCTGATATTGTGCATACCCATGCTTCAAAAGCCGGGGCTGTTGGCCGATTGGCAGCCTCAAGGGCTAAGGTTCCAGTTATTGTACACACCTTTCATGGTCACGTTTTCCACTCTTATTTCGGAAAAGTAAAAACTGCAATTTATATAGCTGTTGAGCGATATTTAGCCAAAAAGTCGACTGCAATAATTGCTATTTCAAAAAAGCAAAAGCAGGAATTAACAGAAGTGCATAGAATCGCTCCGTCTAAAAAAGTTGAGGTTGTTAATTTGGGATTTGATCTAGATAGATTTCAAGAAAATAAAATTGACAAAAAAAAGCAGTTTGAGCAGGCGTATAGAATAGAAGATAATGCGATTTGTATTGGGGTAATTGGACGTCTTACGGCAGTAAAAAATCATCATCTGTTTTTTGAGGTGATTAAAAAAGTATTTTCTAAAACGACAAAAAAATTGCACGTATTCATTATCGGAGATGGAGAATTAATGTCTGAATTAAATGCAATTAGCAATCAAATACTATATGATTTTCCAAACCAAAAAATTACGTTTACTTCCTGGATAAAAGATGTTTCTGTACCGTTATCCAGGCTCGACATTGTGTGCTTAACCTCATTTAATGAAGGCACGCCAGTTTCACTTATCGAGGCTCAAGCTGCTAATGTTGCTGTTGTGAGCACTAATGTTGGCGGTGTGGAAGATATACTTTCACATAATAATAGTGGCTTTGTAGTTAATGGACTAGACAGTGAAGCTTTTTGTGAAAAACTTATGATCTTGATTCATGATTCAAAAAAATTAGCAGAGATGAAAGCCTATGGATGGGGATTTGTAAGGGAAAAATTTCATTACAAAACCCTTTGTTTAAATATAGAACAGTTATATTTGAGACTATTAAAATAAACAGATGGCAAAAGTTTACCTGACCAAAATCAGCATTGTATTTTTACTATTTTCCTTTCTTCAAAGTTGTGGCGTAAATAGTGATTTAATGCTCAAAACACCAAAAGATTATGTGTTTGAATCGCTTGACTCTTTGCGAGAATCAGAAAATAATATGGAATATATCATTCATATTGATGATATTATTGAATTTAACTTTCAGATAAGAAAAGGTAGTCGAATATTGGATATGTCCGCTGGTACGCTTGATGAAGTAGGAGCCGCAGGCGCCAATAGATTGATCCAAAATAGTGGGATAAACTATGTAGTACAAACGGACTCTTTGGTGAAGCTCCCGTACATTAATGAGGTCAACCTTGTTGGTAAAACAATTCGTGAAGCTGAGCAATACCTTCAAAAGTCCTATGAAAGTTTTTATGTAGATCCTTTCATTCAATTGAGAGTAACCAATAAGCGGGTTTTTGTATTCCCTGGTAGCGGAGGAGATGCGCAAGTTGTAAACTTACTTAATAATAATACAACGCTTGTAGAAGTCATTGCGCTTGCAGGTGGAATAAGGGATAGAGGTAGAGCATCAAAAATAAAATTAATTCGAGAGTCAAATGGAGAAAGAAAAGTTTACTTAATTGACCTTTCTACCATTGAAGGTTTGGACAATGTTGACTTAATTGTCCAGAACGGAGACTATATTTATGTAGAACCAACCCCACAATTAGGAAGAGAAATATTCTCCGAAGTTGCTCCAATTTTTTCTATTTTAACCAGCACATTTGCAGTTATTTTTGGTATTAGCAAATTATAATTTATGTCAACCGGACGAGAAGATAGTCTCTTAAATAACTCAAACACCAACAAAGCTGTTGATATTCGGATTTTAAAAACTGTGTTTAAAAAAAGCATTTTATGGCTTTTAGGTATTTTCTTTTTAGGCTTACTATTTGGTTTTTTGTATTTGAGATTTACGAAACCGATTTATGAGTCTAAAGCTATTATTCAAAGAACTCAAAAAGACGAAGGGCAAAGAATTCTAAAATTTGATGACATAGACCAAGAAAGCAATTTATCGGCTGATGTGGAACTTTTAAGATCTCCTTTTTTATTTGAAAAAGTATTAAAGAACTTGAATTTAAAGGTAAGTTACTTTTCAGAAGGAGAAGTCTTAACAGAAGAAAAATTTACCTTAACCCCCTATCATGTTACTTTCTTAGAACTCAAAGATTCGACTTTAGTCAATACACCAATTTTCTTAAATAGAAAATCAGAGATTTTTGAATTATCATATTGGAAATTAGGTGCAGAAAAGAGATTTGAAGTTTCAAATAATTCGATTGTAGATAATAATGATTTTAAATTGGTTTTTAAAATAGATAATAAGGAAAAACTAAATTCAGATTTAAAAGACGATAAACTGTATTTTAAAATAAATAATTATAAATTATTGACTGAAAGTCTAATATCAAGTTTGATGGTTAAGCAACTGAGCTATGATGCCAAAACAATCAGTCTTTCTTTCAAAAGCAGTAATCAACTCTTAGCTCAAGAATTGGTTCAGGAGTTAATCAACACTTTCATTGATTATGACCAAGAGAAGAAAAGCAAAAGCTCAGAAAATATTCTAAAATTTATAGATGAACAATTGGATACTGTTTATTCCAATTTGAAATATTCAGAGGATGACTTACAAACTTTTACCAATTCATCTAAAAGTAATAATCCTGCATTATTTAAAGAAAACATTTTAAGTCAGGTAGATGAATTGCGTCAGCAAATGTTAACTGCCGATATTGAATCTGATTTGATTACTGGATTAAAAGAAGGAGTTAATTTAAAAGATAGAGCAAGCTTGTATCAATTAATACCAACGCTTGTTGGAACACGTTTTCAAACATTATTGCAAGGGCAATTAAATAAGCTGTATGAATTATTAGAAGCCAAAGAAGACGCTTCTTACCAGGTAACTGCAGAAAGCCAAATGATAAAAAATTTAAATACAAATATTGATACGCAAGTTGAAAATATTGCACAAACTTTAAACGCTATAAGAAACCAAGTTAGTAGTCGAAAAGAACGTTTAAAAAAGAAACTTCAACTTTTAGAATCTCAATTATATGGTGTTCCTGCAAAAGAAATGGAGCTTGCAGGCCTAAGAAGAAAATTTAATTTAAATGAAAAATACTATTCACTTTTAATTGAAAAGCGCACTGAGTATGAAATTTCTAAAGCTGGCTACACAGTTGATAATAGTATTTTACAATCGCCAACAACACCAGCGCTAGTTTCACCTAATCCCCGTCTTATTTATGTCTCAGCTGTATTTCTATCATTTTTGATGTGTTTCATTTTTGTTAGCATCAAATATTTGACTTTTAACGTTGTGCACAACGAAGACGAATTACGAAGCTTGCTTCCTGCTAAGGTCGGGTTTTTAGGATCGGTCCCATCTGTTAAAATGGAAGCTGATAATTCGCAATTAATGGTTCATTTGAAGCCTAAATCTGCTCTAGCTGAAAATTACCGACACATTCGCTCAAATATGCAGTTTATTCTCGATAATGAACGCTCAAATGTAATAGCTGTGTCTTCTTCAATATCAGGAGAAGGTAAAACGTTTGTCTCATTAAATTTGGCTGGAATTTACACTATGGCAAGTAAAAAGGTTATTATTTTGGACCTTGACTTAAGAAAGCCGAAAATTCACTTGGGATTAAAAGTTGAAAACAATGTGGGAATGAGTGCCATCTTATCTGGTACTTCAAACTGGAAAGATTGTCTTCAAAAGTCAGCTTTGACTGAGAATTTAGATTTTATAACTGCCGGTATTATTCCTCCCAATCCCTCGGAACTTATTCTAAATGGTGTATTAGAAAACTTAATAGCTGAACTGCGTGAAAGCTACGATATCATTATTGTTGATAATCCTCCAGTTGGTCTTGTTTCAGATGGTTTCAATGTAATGAATAATTCAGATTGTCCTATTTATGTTGTTAGAGCAAACTATACAAAAAGGGCATTAATGCAGCAGGTAAATAAACTAGTACTTGAAAACAAACTAAGAGAATTGTACGTAATATTTAATGATTTAGAGGTAAGCGTGAGTAATTATGGCTATGGCTACAGTGGCTATTACAGTGATGATATTGATGACTCTAAAAAAACATGGTGGAAGAAATGGAGGTCGTAAAGTTTGACATAGAGGGAGTTTTACTTTTTAAGGCTCAAGTATTTCAAGATGATAGGGGGTACTTTTTTGAGGCGTTTAGCCAAAAAAAATTTAGTGCATATGTTGAGGAACCCATTAACTTTGTGCAAGACAATCAGTCCTTGTCGCAAAAAGGCACGGTTAGAGGTTTACACTTTCAAAAACCACCTCATGCACAGGGTAAGTTAGTAAATGTTGTAACTGGCGCAGTTGTTGACTTGATTGTCGATATTCGAAGTGGTTCAAAAACATATGGGCAAAGCTTAGAAGTTAGTTTATTTGGAGATAAGGCTGAGTTTTTATGGGTCCCTGCTGGTTTTGCACATGGCTTTTATACAAAAGAAGACCAAACAATTTTTCAGTATAAATGTAGTAACTATTATAACCGAGAAAGTGAAGGATCTTTAGCATGGAATGATCCAGCTTTTGGATTTGAAAAAATAGTAGAAAACAATCCTATAGTCTCTGATAAGGATCAAATTGCACCACTCTTTAAAGACTTTAATAGCCCTTTTTAATCAATGAGAGACAGTTTTTTTTCAATAGTTAATCTGATGATAGTTGGTGGAGCTGCATTTCTGCTCTCAATAATAATCAATCGCTTTTTTTTAAAATTTGCTCACTCGTTAGGAATAAGAAATAAAAATGACGTGACAATCCGCTGGAGTTTAACCTCAAAACCCTCGCTCGGAGGAATCAGTTTTTATATTACTTTTTTAGTGGGTTTCATGTTTTATGCCATCTTCTACGGGCAAGCAGATGTATTTGAAAACAAGAGTTTACTCGGTCTATTTTCAGCAGTGACAGGGGCATTTTTATTAGGTTTATCAGATGATGCGTACGACACAAAACCGGTCATTAAACTTTGCGTTCAAATTGTTTGTGGAATTATTTTGGCTCAAACAGGAGTTAATATCGAAATTTTTAATTCTAATGTATTAAATTATGGGTTGACAGTGGTTTGGGTAGTTGGTATCATGAATTCCATTAACATGCTAGACAATATGGATGGAATCACAACCGTCACATCCATTTCTGTAATTACCTCTGTTGTATTGATACTTGTCCCTTTTTCACTCGAAAATAACATTGATATATTTATTTTAATAACAGCATTAGGGTCATTATTTGGTTTTCTAGCGTTTAATCACCCACCAGCTAAAATGTTTATGGGGGATACTGGTAGTCAGTATCTTGGGGTGTTTTTAGCTTATTTTTCAATTAAGTATTTATGGAATAATAATGTTGCTGACGGTGAATTTTCAGCGCTTACAAATATTGGTTTGGTTTTAACTGGTTTCTGTATTCCAATTACTGATACGTTAACTGTTAGTATCAATAGAATATTGAACAAAAAATCACCATTTATTGGAGGGAAAGATCACACCACCCACCACTTAGTTTATAAAGGATTTTCTGAAACTTCAGTATTTTACGTTTTTACATTATTGGGACTGGTGTCGACCGGATTAACTTTTGTATTTCAACGCTATATTCCAGTCGATTCCTACTCATTTTTAATTCTTTTTCTATATTTTTTTACAGTATTTATTCTGTTTTTTAAATTAAGTAGAAAACAAAAACATCAGGTAAATAATGGCGATTAGAAAAATAAAATTTATTTGGGATTTTTTTGGAGAGGATGCCCAACCGACGGCAGCTCATCATGCAAAGCATCTAGAAACCTACTTTACTCTGAACAAAGTGGAATTTGAAGATGTAGGAGCCAAAGAATTGTCTAGCTTAAAAAGCATTGCCTTTGTTGTTGCAAGTGAAGACAAGGTTGAAATGATAAAGAAAGACCTAAAGCCACATAGAGCAACAATTGAATCTTAGAGTATTGAGCAAAAAAAAAGGTCTACTAAATATTAGTAGACCTTTAAGATTTTGAAAAATATAATTTATTAAATTACTTTTACATTTACTGCATTCAAACCTTTTTTACCTTCTTGAAGTTCGAATTCTACTTGGTCGTTTTCACGAATTTCGTCGATTAAACCAGAGATGTGCACAAAGTGCTCTTTGTTTGTTCCTTCTTCTGTGATGAATCCAAATCCTTTAGACTCATTGAAAAACTTTACTGTACCTTTATTCATTATAATAATTTATTAATTACCGCAAAGGTACACATAATAGTAACGCGAATTACAAACGTTAATAAATATAGTTTCTACCTGATGTAGAGCGTGTTTAGGAATAGGGCTTAAAGAGTATAGGGGGGTTAAATTATTAAAATTCAAGCCTGTAACTTAATACTGGAAAAATACTTGATGAAGGTACAACCACTTCTCGTTTACTGATTGTATCATATTCTCTATAAATTGCATTACCATTAGAGAACAAGTTCTTAATCTGCAAGGCCCATACTGATCTTCTTTTTAATGAATTTATTTTATAGCTAAAAGTAAAGTCTAATATTACTAAAGGCTGATCCCTTTTAGAAAAAGCTTGGTCAATATCATAAACTGTTTCCTGTTCTAATTCTGATGCTGCAAGATCCACCGGAGTGTATGGTTGGCCTCCTAAAGTAGCAAGATTTGTATTCCATGCAAAAGCTTTGTACTTACCTCCTTTTTCTTTTAATTGATACTCTTTGCCAATTAATAATTTGATATTGTATCTATTATCATATGCGGTAGACCTTTTAATATTATCCCCAGCGGTGTATAATGACCGAAAAACAGAAGCATTTAATATATAATATAAGCCATTTTCAGTATACCGTTCAAAACCTAAATCAATTCCATAGTTCTCACCAGTACCATTGTTATTTAATGATCGTATTTCTTGCAACTCATTTAAGTTAATAGTTGAAAAAGTACCAATGGGATCAACAGGAATATCATATAGCTGTTGAAAATATGCTTCAATTCGTAATCGGTGATTTGTCCAAATCTTTCCTTTGTATCCAAAAATAAAGTGGTTTGACTTCGCAAACCCTAGGTTTTTATTGGGGTGCAAATTATTTTCTGAAGTTCTGTCAGTGTACCAATAGGTCGCAAAATGTTCAATTTGTGAATGCATTCCCACACTGGCGCTCAAACTATGCTTTTTATTGATTGTGTATTCAGTACTTAATCTTGGTTCAACTGCTTGTCCTTGGTTCACATCATAATACGTAAAGTGCACTCCAGTATTGATTGACCACTTATCAGTTAATAAAAACTTTGATAATGTATAAGCCTTAAATTCATTACTTGCGCCTCGGCCGTTAAATGGAACTGAAAAACTATTGGTGTTAAATGAATACCTCGAAGAACGCCAAGAATGAAGGGTGTTGGCATAGTTAAGGCCTGTGATATGAAAATGTCTTTTATTAAATTTATGTTTAATAGATGCAGCAAATGAAACAACGTTAGAACTGTAATTGTTTGTTCTTTGATCAATAAATGAATAGTCATTGTTTACATACTGCTTATTATCGATTTGGTCGGTTAAACTTCCTGCAAAAGTCATTTTAAGCACAGTTTGATCAGTAATGAAGTGTTTAAATACAGCTCCAAGAGTGGACATTTTACTTTGTAGAATTAAATTGGTTCTGTCAATGCTTTCTTCCCAGACACTTGAGTCTGCAACAGCTAATCGGTCCCTTAAACTTGTTCCACCAATGGCAAAAAGTTTTAAATTACTTCTGTTTCCTATTGGAAAATTGACAGTGAATGATAAATCCTGATAAGTTGGTTGTGTGGGATAACCAATTAGTCTGGCTAAGCCAACCAACCCAAACCTGTAATTAAATGCATAAGACGATTTTTTCTCTTTTGAAATTGGGCCTTCAGAGGCCAAATCAAGACCTAAAACACCAGCTTGAATAATGTGCTCATGTTTATATTGATTTCCTTTTCTAAAATTGGCATCAAATATACCGCCAAGTGCATTACCATATTGGGCAGAAAATGCACCTGTATAAAAATCACTTTTATCCAGTAACTGCATACTAAAAATTGTAAAGGTTCCTCCAGCGCTTCCAATTCGTGCAAAGTGTGTTGGGTTTGGTAACTCAATTCCTTCCATCATATACTTTAAACTCCGAGGTGAATTTCCACGAATGCTGATAAAGTTTTCAGAAAAACCAGTAGCTGATGTTACACCTGGAAGTGTTCCTGCTACTCTAATAGGATCATCAAGTCCACTTGCAATTCGCTTTGCGTCATCTGCTTGAATGGAATAACTACTAGTTGTAGCCATTTCATTCACAGGCGTTCCTCTTAATTTCGGCGGAGAAACTTCAACTGCGTCCAATGCCACGGTTTTCAAATTCATTTCAATTTCAGTTGTAATTTCTCTGCTTACTGAAATTTCTATCCCAGGCATGATAAAAGACTCATAGTTGATGTGTTGAAAAAGAAAGTCATACGTCCCAAGTTCTACATTTGTAATTGTGAAAACGCCTTCTTGGTCTGAAATTCCTGATTTAATGATGATACCCGCTCTTAAAATTTTAATCTCTGCGCCTTTAATGGGCTTTTCTGTAAAAATCTCGCTAATTGTTCCTCTAACTGTTTGATATGATTGGGCATTTACGGAGCCTACTACTGCAATTAATAAGAAACCTAAAAGTAATTTTTTAATCAAATCCATTTGTCTATTATCTAATAAGAGCCTTCGTTAAAAGGCCCTTAAAATTTTTCTGCAAATATCACTTTTTAAAAGCGATATTTAAAAATGTTTTGACAGAAAATTAACTGTCATTTGTCAGGTTTTTTCTAATTTTTTATATTTAAAAATCCATACTTACTTGAGTAGAAAAGCATTTGAGATTTAAAATCAAGTGGTTGAGAAACTTTAATGTCTAAGATATTACCATCATCATCTCTTGTGGCAATCAGGACAGGATTTACAAAACCGTTATAAGGAGGAATATTTAATGATTCACTTCTGTTCAAAACTTCTTGATGAATTGTTTCATTCACGATCACTCCGTAGTTTTCTACCAGTGTTTTACCTGCTTCGTAGTCACCTTCCGACTTTATTCTTTGAATCTCACGTAGAAGATCTCCAAATATTACTTTTAATGCGTCGTAGTCATTTATTTCAAAGTATGTTTTATCGTCTTTAGTTATTTTGCTAATGACATTGTTCTGTTCGCCTTTTTCAAATGCCCAAGAGGCAACAATTTGTCTGTTTCGCATGTGAGCTTCTTCCAAAACCGCGCCTGGCTCCAATCTTCTTAATTGCACCATTAAACCATTTCTAATGTATGAGTCATATTCTGCTTTGCCTACTTCAAGCGACTCCATTAATCCAAGGTTAACCAGTTTTGTATCCATTAAAAAGTACAATGCCACTAAGTCTGCTCTGGCTTCTTCTAAGGTCGAAGCGTAATTTTTAAGCGTTTCTTTTGGTGTTCCAATTCCTGAGTTAATTTTTCCGGAAGCATGCCCAATTACTTCATGCATTGCAGTATGCAGTTTTGAAGCAAGTTTACCATGAGCCTTTGCTCTATCAATCTCTTCTTGATCATGGGCAAATTCATTTAAAATACCTTCGCCCCCTGCAGATTCATAGGCTTCTACTATATTTCCTAAACTGACTGATTTTGAACCATGATTTGAACGAATCCAATTTGAATTTGGCAGGTTAACGCCAATAGGGGTAGCAGGGGAGGCATCTCCAGCTTCTCCAGCAACATTCACAACATTATAAGTGACGCCAACAACATCTGGTTTTTTATGTAAGTCCATGATAGAGGACTCATCTTCGAACCACTGCGCGTTTTCTGCTAGAACTGTCATTCTGGCTGATGCTTCAAAGTCTTTTATTTGAACGATTGACTCGTACGTTCCTCGCATTCCTTTAGGATCGCCGTAAACTTCAACAAACCCTTGAATATAATCAATATCTCCCTCGGTTGCCGCACTCCATGCAACGTTATAAGCCGACCATGTCTCTAAGTTACCAGTTTTGTAATAATCAATTAAAAGGCCCAAAGCATCACCTTGTGCTTTATTTTCTGCAACACCTTGAGCTAATTCTAGCCATTTAACAACTTCAGCGATAGCGTTTCCGTACAATCCATTAATATGATAAACATCCTCCTTTACAATCCCGTTGTCATCCTTTATAAGCTTGGAGTTTAAACCATATTCAACTGGTGTTGTATCTTTTTTGTCAATCATTTTTGAGTAAAAATCATCAACTTCTTTTTCAGTCAAGTCTTCTTGATAAAAGTTAGCAGCTGAGGCCAAAATTAAATCCTTATCAGCATCTAAACTAACTCTTTTTAAATCTTTACTATTAAAAATAGCAGCTTTAGCTTCATCTTTTAATTCTGTATTAGTGGCAGATAGTAATTCATTAAAATATGCTTCGGTAAACTGAGGTTTAAATTTATCCATTGAATAATGGTGATGAATTCCGTTAGCAAACCATACCCTTTTGGTGTAGTTCATAAACTTTTTCCAGCTATCAGTATTTCTATCGCCTGTATAGCTTGTAACAATGTTTTCAAGTCCGGCTCTTATTGCTAAGTTGTGGCGGTAGTTCTGATCCCAAATCATATCTCTACCGCTTAAACCAGCTTCGTACAAATAGTAAACTAATTTCTTCTGCTGAGCAGTCAATTTGTCGAACCCATTTATTTTATAACGTAGTATTTGCAAATCAGCAAATGATTCAGCAACTGTATTCCATTGTCCCGAACCAAGTAGTTCTGCCTGAATTTCTACTGGTTTTGTTGTTTCTGATTCTGATTGAGTGCACGAAAGTACCATCATGCTCGCACAAATAATAGAAACAATTGTGTATTTTTTCATTGTGTATATTTTATAGTCAAATCTAGTCAATCTTTTTCATTTTGTAACATGTGATTAGCACGAGTAGGTCTCTTTTTGTGTTTAATAAAATGCATTAATTAAAAATATTTGTAAATAAGGCAACTACAGCTGTTTTTTTTCCGTCGTTATTGCATAACGAATGATCTATTCTGATGAAATTGAGCTAAAAAACTACTGGTAATGTTTACACTTCTAAGAAGTAACCTTCTGAAATTGTTGTATATTTGAGGAAGACATTGCTTATCATTTCAATAGACTAAAAACAAAAAATACGGATTATGAAAAATTTACTTTTAGTTGCATTAATTCTGCCCTTAAGTGTTTTAGGGCAATTTGGGTTTGAACGATCTTTTGATATTGAGGTGTCAAAAAACAGTGTCATACAGAAATATGCTTGGGTTGGCGGATTAGACTATTGTAATTTTTCAAATATTGATTTAAACCAAGATGGAAAATTAGATCTTTTCATTTTCGACAAAAGCGGAAGCAAGCCTTTGACATTTATTCAAAATGGAAGTGCTGGAGTAATGGATTTTGAATATGCACCGCAGTATGAAAAAGCATTTCCAAGATTACAAGGTTGGACTTTATTAGTTGATTATGATGGTGATGGAAAACGAGATGTTTATACCTCTTCTCCTGGTGGAGCTTCGGTTTATAAAAATATTTCTACTGTAGGAGGTGGATTGGAGTTTACTTTAACCAAAGAATGGCTACCAACAATTTATATTTATTCTTCGGGAGATACTATTCCAACTTTTGTTAATGTTGGGCAAGGTGATTTGCCAGCAATTTCAGATGTTGACAATGATGGAGATGTGGACATGCTAGCATTTTACTTTAACAATAATTGTATCAGATATTACAAAAATTTATCGCAAGAATTGTATGGGCATTCCGACTCTCTTACCTTTCATACTGTGAACATTTGTTATGGAAACATTAGAGAGGACAACGCTACGAACCAAATTATATTAAATTCATGCTGCGGAACCCAGGTATACAATTCTGAAAATACCGGTCCTCCCAGACCTGGACAGCAAGCTTCCGATAGGCATGCAGGATCAAGCTTATTATCTTTTGATGAAGATGCTGACGGCATGGAAGAGCTGTTAATTGGCGACATTGCGTATAACTCCTTAGTTAGAATGCAAAATGGCTCTACTGCTCCAAATACTAATATAGATTTGATTGCCCCAGATTATGCGTTTCCTTCCTATAATACGCCAGTAAATATTCCAATTTTCCCAGCACCGTCGCATGTTGATGTGAACAATGATGGGAACCGTGATCTGGTAGTTTCTCCAAATTTACCGTTAAATGCGCAAAATTATAGAGGGACATGGATGTATTTGAATGGTGATGCCGATAATAACCCAAATTTTGATTATCAAACAAATGGATTCTTGCAAGGAGATATGATTGATGGTGGATCTGAATCTTACCCGGTTTACTTCGATCATAATGGAGACGGATTAGAAGATTTAATTGTGTCAATTAGTGATCGTTTTGATAGCGTATCATTAGAAGGATATTCTCAATTATTATATTACGAAAATGTAGGGACAGCAACAATTCCAAAATTTGAATTGGTAACAGAAGATTATATGAACCTTTCAACATTTAATAATACAAGACATTTATTTTATAGACCTGCCTTTGGAGATGCTGATGGCGACGGAGATGATGATTTATTATTAAGTGATTATAATGATACCATGTATTATTTTGAAAATAGTGCAGGTCCCGGAAATATTGCACAATTTATTAACCCTTCTCCATTTTTAAATTCTTTGGGACAAATTGTAGATGAAGGTATTCAGACGTCACCAAAATTCGTTGATTTAGATAGAGATGGTAAAGAAGATTTAGTCATTGGCAAAAGAAACGGACAATTGTCATATTACAAAAACATTGGTATTGGAAACACATTTTCATTTGAGTTTATTACACCAAGTTTAGGAGGAGTAGATGTATCAGAATTCTGGACAATTGAAGGAGTTGCTACACCTGAATTTGTAGACATTGATAATGAGTGGCATTTGATTTGTGGCGCAAGGAATGGCTATCTTCATTACTATAAAAATATTGATAATAACTTGTCAGGTAATTTTTTAGCAGTAGATTCTACACTGAATGATATTGAACAGGAGATTTATATTGGAACCTACTCAGCTCCTGCAGTTTTGGATATTGATGGTGACAATAAATT
Source organism: Crocinitomicaceae bacterium (assembly GCA_045110285.1). GTDB lineage: Bacteria > Bacteroidota > Bacteroidia > Flavobacteriales_D > Crocinitomicaceae > Putridiphycobacter. The sequence continues at coordinate 31,028 of JBGCGA010000057.1, forward strand.
GGAAATGTTAGTTGGAAATAAAAGAGGTGGGCTAGCCTATTACAAGTCGGCTTTAATTACTGATGTTGGATTAATTGAAAGTGCCCAACTAAAAGAAATAAATGTTTATCCGAATCCCGCTAATGATCAGTTTTTTATAGATCTATCAAAAATTTCATTCGGATCCATTGATAATGTAAGATACAGTTTAACTGATATTTCAGGAAAAACAGTAATTGACGGTGAGATATCTTCGTTAACAACTGTTGTTGATGTTAAAGACCTTAGTGGAGGAGTTTACTTTTTGTCTTTAAACGTTGATGGGCAAATTGAGAGTCGCAAAATTGTGATCGACTAATGAATGATAAAACTACCCTATTAACTGATTTATTAAGTGTCAACTATCCTGTAATTATGGCGCCAATGTTTTTGGTGTCTAATTGTAAAATGTTAATTGCTGCGGGTAATAATGGAATTACAGGAGCTATTCCAGCATTAAATTTCAGAACTATTGATGCATTTAAAGATGCTATTATTCAAGTAAAAAAAGGGACTAACGGTCCAATTGGTATAAATATTATTGTCAATAAATCTAATCCAAAAGCAGCTGCACAGCTTGCCGCGTCGGTTGACTTAAAAGTAGATTATATTATTACTTCACTCGGAAATCCGAAAAGTGTAATTGATGCTTGTAAACCAGCAGGGATTAAAGTGTTTTGTGATGTTACCGATTTGAAATTTGCCAAAAAAGTAGAAAGTTTAGGTGCTGACGCCGTAATTGCTGTTAATAATCGAGCAGGTGGACATGCTGGTAATTTGTCACCTGAGGATTTAATTCCCACTTTAGTGCGTGAATGTTCTATTCCCGTAATATCTGCTGGTGGTGTTGGAAGTAAAAAAGAATTAGATTATATTATGAGTCTAGGCGCTGCAGGTGTTTCGGTGGGTAGTATTTTTATTGCTAGCGAGGAATCGGATGTTTCAGAAGATTATAAAAGTGCATGTGTAGAATACGGTGCAGATGACATTGTTATGAGCACCAAAGTTTCGGGTACGCCGTGTACGGTTATTAATACTCCCTATGTGCAGAAAATAGGTACAAAGCAAAATTGGGTAGAACGATTGCTCAGCAAAAATAAGCGATTAAAAAAATGGGTAAAAATGTTCACTTTTGTCAAAGGAATGAAATCAATTGAAAAAGCGGCATTTAGTGCTACCTATAAAACAGTTTGGTGTGCTGGACCGACCATTGAGCATACTACTTCTGTTCGTCCTGTTAAGGATATTATTCAAACTTTAGTAGCTTAATTAGTACTTAATCAGCTTTTCAATTTTAGAATTTCTATCAACTAAATATGTGCCTGCTGCTAGACTTGATATATAAATAGTTAATTGTGCACTAGTTGTTGCAATAGTTTCAATTTGTAATTGACCAGTTACATCATAAATTCTGATGAATTCATTTGCTTCAGGCTTAATTATAATAAAATCTTCAGCCGGATTAGGATAAAGGTTTTCTAATGATGTCAATTCAGTAATCTGAATCGATTTAATTTCTGAATAGTCTATCGTTCCATCAAAGTCCACTTGTTTGATTCTATAATAAGTTACTCCTCTACTTAAATCTGTATCAATAAAACTATAAACATTTTCTTGGGCAGAATTGCCTGCACCATCAATTTTTCTAACATCACCCCATTGGCTTCCATTTAGTGATTTTTGAACTACAAAATAATCATTATTGGATTCAGAAGCAGTCACTCATTTCACTAATGCATCAGAATTATTTACCGGTTTCACTGCAAAATCTAGAAATTCTACGGGCAAGGTCCAACAAAGACTTGCCGCACCATATTCAACTGATTTCGTATAAAAAGAATTTGGAGTATTTTGATTCCTATATTCTGTAAGCATCCACTCTGCATTTCTTTCTGCGCTTATCACTCTGCCTTCGTCAATTATGCCGTCAAAATAAAATGCGTTTTGTTCTTTGCGGCCTATATTTAAATTCTCAACAGGTGTGCCAATTGGTCCAGTATGGTTGCCAGTGTTTCCTTGTTGAACGCCATCAATATAACACCGAATTACATTTGTAGTTCCATTATAAGTAAGTGCAACATAAAGCCAAGCATTTATTGAAACCCCATTATCTACAATGTCTTTTTCTCCAGTTCTTTGAAGTTCAATTCTAATGGTATTACTCAATAGAAACAGACTGTATCCGGGGTCATTCCATCCACCTCCTCGGTTAATGATATGTCCACTGACACTAGAACTGTTCATCCAAGCAGAAACTGTTAAGTCACCTCCAATGTTAGTTGAAGCATCTGCACCACAATCAAAGAAGTCATTCGATCAATCAAAATCAATTCCATTTCCAATTTGGCTTGGAACTAAATCCGTTGCAGTCATTGAACCATTTGCGATTCCATCATTTGTGTTAGATGTGTAATCTGTTAATTGAGGAGAAGTTCCAGCAGGAGATTGATTCATATTCCATACAGCGGCGTATTCTGCTCCCCAAACCGAGGTTGTTGGAGGATCAGTTGCAACCGCACTGTTCCCACAATACATGTGTATATTAGTGTTTGATGTTGCAAATAAAGTGGGTATTTTTACCCATGCAATATATTCTCCAGTTACTGGATTGTATTCTTCAATCTGATGGTCTAGTAAAGTGCTGCAATCTCCCAGTGTGAATACAATATCATAACCATTGGTGTTTTGTACATTTCCTCCATTTGCAGTTGTTCTGAGATCCGCATCAGTAAAATTAACCAGCATTACAAAATCCAATAGATTGGTGGATCCAGAAACTTCGGAAGAGTTAATAAACAATTGCTTGCCGAAATTGTATCCTGGTGGTTGAGCATGAATACTTGTAAAACTCACCAGAATTATAGTAGCTAATAAAAATCTTTTCAATTTCATATTTTACCGTCTAAAACAATACAATACACTACAAAATGGCAGTTATCTCTTCATTAAAGCGCAAGAAATCAGTGGTGATTTGTCAATATTATTTACAAATCTACGTTTCTTTTTTAGGCCCTTCCTAGCGATTTTATCATTTTTGTATGATGCATCAAAGCGCTCATAAAAGTACTGTGCGAATGGTAAGGCACATTAAAATCCTGAGCTGTTTCCCTCACAATTTGAGATATTTTCTTATAATGAACGTGACAAATATTTGGGAATAAATGATGCTCAACTTGATAGTTAAGTCCACCAACGAACCAATACAAAAGCCGACTTTTAGGAGCGTAATTTGCTGTAGTTTCCATTTGGTGAATAGCAAAATTGTTATCTACAAAATTGTTCTCATCAGGCTTAACAAAGTCGGTTTCAGGCACAACGTGTGCTGGTTGAAACACAATCGCAAGTAAAAATCCAGCAATTAAATTTTTGAAAACAATAAAAACGGGAATCCACCACCAAGAAATTGGCAGGATTAAAATTGGAATCACTAATAACGTGATATAGTAAAAAACTTTACTAAATATTAGCTCTGCTAACAAGGCACCAAAATTTGAGTTTTCTGTTTTGGTTAATTCCATTTTTCTGTATCTGTATAGTTGTTTGAAGTCTTTAGCAGTCACCCATGATACCGTCATTAAGCTATAAAAGAACCACACATAGAAGTGTTGGTACTTATGAATTGGTTTTAATTCAGCATTAGGAGAAAATCTCATAAATGGTGGAGGCGAAATATCTTCGTCGTAGCCATGTATATTTGTATACGAATGGTGTAAAACGTTGTGCTGTACTTTCCACGTCACCGCATAACCACCAATTAAATTTACTATTTTTCCAACCCACTTATTCACATTGGCATTTTTAGAATAGGCTCCATGGTTTGCATCATGCATTACACTCATTCCTATTCCCGCCATTCCAAATCCCATTAGGGCGTACATTGCAAGAATAACCCAAATATTAGTTAGTCCAGCAAACAATATCATAGCTAGAGGCACAAAGTAAAGAGACACCATAAAAACAGTCTTTAAAATCATACCTAAATTGGCATGCTTAGAAATGTTATTTTCTTTAAAATAGAGTCTTACCCTTTTGTTAAGAGTGGCACTAAATTCTCTTCCTACTTTAGGGGAAAATTTGATTGGCTTCAATCCTTGCTTAGATTCAGTCATATAATTCGATAATGATTAACAATGCAAATTTACAATTTTTATTATTCACCGCAAATGATTTTTATCTCTGTAACTAGGTTGGTTCGGTTTAAGGTATTATTTATTAGAAGTTTAAAGCTGTTCTGATATTAGTCATAATTTAAATCTTATTATTGTAAACCTGACAATAACTATCTGTAATTCTAATGTATTTATATGTTTTTCAATGTTTTAAGGTGTTCCGTAAGGCTATTAACTATGTAAAGTTTACAATCATTTATTTATTAACAATTATCGCAGGGAAATTTAGAGTAGGTTTGGTCTTGTTATAAAAGTCTTAATTATGGGTACTTATACAATCATTTTTATTCTAATCGCATACTTTGTGGTTTTAGTATCTATATCGTTTTTAACAGGAAAAAAAACAGACAATGATACATTTTTTAAAGGCAATAGAAATAACAAGTGGTATGTTGTAGCTTTTGGAATGATTGGGGCTTCGCTGTCTGGCGTAACATTTATTTCTATACCAGGTACTGTTGCTACAAGTGGTTATACCTATCTTCAAATGTGTTTTGGATATATCGTAGGTTACATTATTATTGCTTTTGTTTTGCTGCCTCTGTATTACAGTCTTAATTTAACTTCCATTTATGAATTTTTAAAAACCAGGTTTGGCATTTATACCTACAAAATGGGGGCCGCGTTTTTTGTACTGTCTAGAATAATTGGTGCAGCTTTGAGGATGTATCTAGTTGCTAATGTATTGCAGGAATTTGTGTTTAAAGGAATGGGTATTTCTTTTGAAGTAACAGTTGCCATCAGTATTTTACTAATTTGGATATACACTTTTCGAGGTGGTATAAAAACCATTATTTGGACCGACACCTTGCAAACTTTATTTATGTTGGTAGCTGTTGGATTGAGTGTTTACTTAATTTCGACAGACTTAGGAATAGACATCTCAAATATTTACAGCGAATTGAGGGATTCAAATATGGGGCAAGTTTTACAAGTAACCGATTCAAATGCCAAGAGTTTTTGGTGGAAAGGATTACTAGGTGGGATGTTTATTACGCTTGGTATGACAGGAGTGGATCAAGATATGATGCAAAAAAATCTAACTTGCGAATCATTAAAAGGGGCGAAAAAAAATATGATTTCTTTAGGGATTGTTCTATTTTTTGTCAATATCATTTTTTTGACTCTCGGTGGTTTGCTGTTTTTGTTTATTGAGGCAAATCCGGATGTGATGGCAATTTGGCAATCACATGGTGATGTGCCCGACAATGACTTACTATTTGCTTCAATTGCATTAGAGGGAGGATTACCAATAGTTTTAGGAGTGTTTTTTTTACTGGGATTGATAGCAGCAGCATATTCCAGCGCTGACTCTGCATTAACCTCATTAACTACCTCTGTCAGTATCGATTTTTTTAATCTTAACAATAAAAACAAGGCGCAGCAGGAGAAAATTAGACGTTGGGTGCATGTAGCCATGTCATTTGCATTGTTAATTACCATTGTAATTTTTAAATGGATAAAAAGCGATAGCGTGGTTTGGGAATTATTTGCAGCTGCAAATTTCACCTACGGTCCTTTGCTTGGTTTATTTTTATTTGGAGCTATTTCAAAACGAAAAGTCGCAGATATAGCTGCGTTCATAATTACTGTTGGCATTGCAGCTATCGTTTTTGTCATTATGCAAAACAGCATATACATATTCGGTGAGTACCAGTTCGGTTCTGAGTTATTGGGTGTAAACGCAATCTTAGTCTTTGTTTTTCTATATGTTTTCTCAGTAAAAAAAACCAATTTACCGACTCAAAATGAATTTAAGTAGGTTTACAATAAACTGACAAAACTGCAGTTAAAAATAAATGGTATTCTATTTGTAATAACGGAAATAGAAATTAATTTTGCGTAAGCATTTAATATTACAACAAAACAAAATAATATGGCATTAGAATTTACAGCTGATAACTTTGAGGAATTAGCAAAAAAATCAGACAAACCAGTAATGGTAGACTTTTGGGCAGCATGGTGTGGACCGTGCAGAATGGTAGGGCCAATTGTCGAAGAAATGGCAAACGAATTTGAAGGAAAAGCAGTGATCGGTAAGGTTGATGTGGATGCACATGGTGCAATTTCAGCTGAATTCGGAGTAAGAAATATTCCCACAATTATTTTTATGAAAAATGGAGAAGTTGTTGATAAGTCAGTTGGAGCAGTACCAAAAGCTCAATTAGTTGAAAAACTAGAAGCTTTAATGTAATAAGCTTTTTAGATCACTATGAAACACCCGTCTTTGAATGGGTGTTTTTGTTTATACACCTTTATGAAAAAAGAATTTTGGGATTCAAGATGGGAAAATAATCAAATCGGTTGGGATCTTGAACAGGTATCGCCACCCATTAAAGCATATATTGATCAACTTGAAAATAAGACTATAAAAATATTGATTCCTGGATGCGGAAATGCCTATGAAGCCGAATATTTATATGAAAATGGTTTTAAAAATGTTTTTATTGTAGAAATATCCAACTTAGCAGTTCAATCTTTTATGAATCGCTATCCAGCATTTCCGAAAAATCATATCTTTAACGAAGATTTCTTTGATTTTGATGAGCAATTCGATATGGTATTAGAACAAACTTTTTTTTGTGCGATTGATCCATCTCGCAGAAACGATTACGTAAAAAAAATGTCTCAACTACTTAAGCCACAAGGAAAAGTAGTCGGAGTTCTGTTTAATCGCAACTTTCCGGAAGGGCCACCTTTTGGAGGCAATGCTAAGGAATACAAAGAAAGGTTTGAAAAATTCTTTACCATTAAAACAATCGAAGAATGCTATAATTCTATTCAACCACGTCAGGGAAGCGAAGTTTTTATTAATTTGCAGGTAAAATGAAATATTTCAATATTATTTCTTCTTGCATTTTTTTTGCGTTAGTAAGTTGCCAAGTCAGCGATAACAAAAATAAAAGTGATACTTCAAAGTCATACAAAGAGTTGACATCAGCAAAGTATGATGCAGTTGCAATCAACAATCAAGTATCCAGTATCCAAAAAGGAATAGTTAAAGTGGTTGACAGTGTATTTAAATCTGACACCACAACAGTTAATCAAAAAATAAGTGATGCGATTTTTGACTTTGATATTAGTATCAGTAGGTTAGAATCGATAGGTAAGGAGCATGAAGTGGCAGATTATTTTGGAAACTCTGTCATTAAATTAATTGAGTTTTATAAAAGTGAATTTGAAGGCGAGTTTATTTCAGTTGTAAAAGTTCTGAAAAAGATAGAAGTTAATGAAACTGAAAAAAACTTTTTAAATGAATACGACCAGAGTTTTGCCAATACAGAAGCAGTTTTATTTCAAGATATTTTAGTTAGACAAGATAGTTTTGCAAAATATTTTTCAATTGGATTGACTGATAAATTGTAAGGAAAAATAAATTAATAAGACATAAGCATATGGCAAAAATAGTAATTATTGGTAATGGAATTGCAGGTGTAACTGCAGCTCGCCATATCCGAAAATTAAGTGATAATAGCATTACAATTGTATCTTCCGAAACAAAATACTTTTTTTCTAGAACTGCTCTAATGTATGTTTATATGGGGCATATGAAATTTGAACATACTGAGCCCTATGAACCTTGGTTTTGGAAAAAAAACAGAATTGATCTTGTCGAAGATTTGGTTGAAAAAGTTGATACAAACGAAAAATCTTTAGTCCTTAAGTCCGGTAGTAGTTTAACTTATGATAAATTAATTATTGCTACAGGTAGTAAGCCAAATAAGTTTGGTTGGCCAGGTCAGGATGCAGCCGGAGTTTTAGGAATGTATCATAAGCAAGATTTGGATAATCTTGAAAAATGGGCGCCTGATAATTCAGTGTGTAAAAGAGCCGTTGTAGTTGGAGGTGGATTAATAGGAATAGAGCTTGTTGAAATGCTATTGTCCCGAAAAATCCCAGTAACTTTTTTAGTTAGAGAAAATAGTTTTTGGAGTGGTGTTTTGCCTAAAGAAGAATCTAATCTGATAACTCAACATATTCAGTCGCATCATGTAGATTTGAGGTTGTCAACTAATCTCGAGGAAATCATCATTGATGACCGAGGTAGAGCTAAAGCTATTAAAATCAAAGAAACTGGAGAAATAATAGATTGTCAAGTGGTTGGTTTAACAGCAGGTGTATCACCCAATATTGATTTCTTAAAAAATTCTAACATAGAAATAGGAAAAGGTGTTAAGGTCAATCCATTTTTAGAAACTAATGTGGAAAATGTATATGCCATTGGTGATTGTGCCGAACAACATGAGGGAATAGGCCAAAGGCGACCTATAGAAGCTGTGTGGTATACTGGTAGGATGATGGGTGAAACTGTGGCTCAAACAATTTGTGACAATAGAATGAAGTATCAACCTGGACACTGGTTCAATTCCGCTAAATTTATGGATATAGAATACCAAACTTATGGATGGGTTTGGGCACAACCTAAAGATAATGAATCGCGATTTTATTGGCAACATCCCATAAAAGAAGTGGCCATTCACATCAGTTTTAATAAAAATTCACATGAGTTTATTGGTATAAACACGTTTGGTATCAGAATGCGACACGAATTTTTTGATAGGGCTTTAAGTAAAAAGTGGTCAGTAGAAGATGTTTTAACGCATTTGGCAGACGCCAACTTCGATCCTGAATTTTACAGAGCACATGAAAAAAGCATAATTGATAGTTTCAATATTGAGCATAACACAAGTATCACTTTAAAGAAAAAGAGTTGGAAACGTATTTTTCAAATCTCAAATTAAATAATATGAAAAATATAAGAACTGCAGGATTTATTGTTTTCCTATTGGGAATTTTCTTGTTTATTTCATCAATTTTTAGCGGCGACTATCAATTGACAGATAGCAAAATTCAAGCATATTTCGATAGTACACCTGACTCAACTGATTTAGGAGATACAATTGCAAAGAGTTTTCTTGAGGCAGTTGAATCTTATCAACTGGAAAATAGCTTGCCTACTAACAATGTATTGAATTTTAATGCAGCGCTCCCAAAAATAATTGCTATTCAAAATAACAACATTTCCTCTGAGCTTGCTGATGTTGAAGGTCTATCTAATGCAGACGTTGAAGTTCTGCTAGGCGCAGTTTCAAAAAATGATCAAATTAATTATTCCGAAACTCTCATCAGAGACGTTTTTGCAGACAATAATTCTAAAATTAAACTTTTGGTTGATAATACTTCTTGGATGTACACTGACCAAAGGGAATATAAAAGTATTGAAGAGTTTCAATCAACATTACTTCCAAAAATTAAAGAACTCAATAGCACAGTCGGTCGAAAGTACCATGTTTCTGCTGAGGGTTGGTCACTTCTTAATATAAATAAGGCCATGGTTGAAAGTGGTATTAAGAATTCTGTATGGTTGTGGTTTTTCTTAACTTTTGGTTTAATAATTATTGGGTCGGTTGTTTATAATTCAACCAATTTAAAATTACTAGGAAAAGCTGGAATCAAAAATGATGGCATTTATCATTCTTCAGCAACCAATCGTGGATGGGTGGCATGGATCGTATTATTGTTTTTAGTAGGGTTTTATATCGCTTTGTATTTCTATCCGCAATACATTGGAAACTTGGTGCTTTTGGTTGACCCTATTAGTCGTTTTTTAAGTGGAAATGACGCCAGTCAATGGTTTTTATATGGCTTCATATATTGTGTTGCTATGTCAGTAATGGCAATAAGAATGTATATTAAATATCGTCATAATAGATATCAGATTTTTAGAACAACAGTTGTGTTGTTTTTTCAAATTGCATTTGCCTTTATCATACCCGAAATTTTGGTTAAGCTAAATATGCCATACTATGATTTCAAAAATGCTTGGCCACTAGATTATGATTTCTTTTTTGAATTTAACATTAATAATTTAATGGAAAATGGAACCATGGGTATATTTATGTTGGTTTGGGGTATTGTTCTAACAGCTATCATAGTGCCTATAATGGTTTACTTTTTTGGGAAAAGGTGGTACTGCTCTTGGGTATGCGGCTGTGGTGGTCTAGCAGAAACCTTAGGGGACCCTTACCGTCAATTATCAAATAAAAAGATGTGGGCTTGGAAATTGGAAAGATATCTAGTGCATGGCGTGCTCGTATTTGCAGTGTTAATGACAGCATTAGTTCTGTATACATTTTTCACAGGTTCGTCAAGTTTCTTTGGTATTGACAGTTATAATATCTCAAAAACTTACGGGTTTTTAATCGGCTCAATATTTTCGGGTGTAATTGGAACTGGTTTTTACCCAATTTTTGGTAATAGAACTTGGTGCCGATTTGGTTGCCCTTTGGCAGCCTACATGGGAATAGTACAACGTTTTAAATCACGATTTAGAATAACAACTAACGGAGGGCAATGTATATCTTGTGGCAATTGTTCAACCTACTGCGAGCAAGGTATTGATGTGCGAGCATACGCTCAAAAGGGGCAAAACATTATTCGAGCATCATGTGTTGGCTGTGGTGTGTGTTCAGCAGTTTGTCCTCGAGGCGTATTGAAGTTAGAAAACGGACCTGAAGAGGGTAGAATTAGTTCTGATAATCCAATTGTTTTTGGAAATGATGGATTTAAAATTCAAAAATAATTTGAAGGATTCAAAATGATTTTAAAAAACATAGCAGTAGTTATTCCAGCTGTTAACGAAGAGGCTTCGATAGGAAAAGTAATCGAGGCACTTCCCTCTGAATATATAATGAAAGTTGTAGTGGGAAACAACGGATCAACTGACAATACCAAAATTGTAGCTGAGGAAGCTGGCGCTGTTGTTGTTGATGAGTCAAGAAAAGGTTATGGGTGGGCTTGTTTAAAAGCCATGGACCACATTGCAACATGGACCATAAAACCAGAAATTGTTGTATTTATTGATGGTGATTTTTCTGATTATCCAGAAGAACTTCCCAAAGTAGTAGCACCTATTTTAAAAAATGATATCGATTTGGTAATCGGATCCAGAGCACTTGGTGAAAAGGTGAAAGGTTCAATGACTGTACCGCAAGTGTTTGGAAATTGGTTAGCAACCAGGTTGATGCGAGTATTTTATGGGGTAAAGTACACCGATCTTGGACCTTTTAGAGCCATTAAATATGAAAAGTTATTAGACTTGAGGATGGCAGATAAAACCTACGGTTGGACCATTGAGATGCAATTGAAAGCAGCCAATCATAAATTGTCTTACACTGAAGTACCAGTTAACTATAAAAAAAGAATTGGTGTGTCAAAAGTTTCGGGTACAATAAAGGGAACTTTTATGGCTGGATATAAAATTATTGGAGCTGTTTTTAAATATAAGTTCATCAAGTAAAAGCCTTTTAATTCTAAGCCGAAAACAACTAAAATATCCTTGGAAGTTATTAACAATTCAACAAAAATCTGATTAAAAAAAGTATCTTTGGCTACTGATATTAAACTGAGGTGAATGGCGAAGATAATAGCGATTACAAATCAAAAAGGAGGTGTAGGAAAAACAACAACAGCAATTAATTTAGGCGCTAGTTTTGGCGTTTTAGAATACAAAACCTTAATTGTTGATGCTGATCCTCAGGCAAATGCTACAAGTGGGACAGGTTCTGATCCAAGAAATATTGAAGCAAGTATTTATGATTGTTTGGTAAATGACGTTGATGTAAAAAAATTAATTGTCGAAACAGATAACCCCAATTTATCCATTCTTCCTGCGCACATAGATTTAGTGGGGGCAGAGCTAGAAATGATTAGCATGGCTAATCGTGAATTTAGATTGAAAACCGCTTTAGATCAAGTCAAAGACGATTATGATTTTATCATTATAGATTGCTCACCTTCTCTAGGTTTGATTACAGTAAATGCATTAACAGCGGCTGATTCAGTCATTATTCCAGTTCAGTGTGAATACTTTGCACTGGAGGGGTTAGGCAAATTATTAAATACAATCAAAATTATCCAATCACGGTTAAATCCCGAATTAGACATTGAAGGAATTGTATTGACTTTGTATGACACGAGGCTACGTTTAGCAAATCAAGTAGTTGATGAAGTAAAGACTCATTTCCAAGAACTAGTATTTCACACAATTATTCATAGAAATACCCGTTTAGGAGAGGCACCAAGTTTTGGCGAAACCATCATTATGCATGATGCCACCTGTAAAGGAGCCATTAATTACTTGAATTTTGCAAGAGAAGTATTGCAGAAAAATGACTTGACAAAAATTAAAAATAGCGAAAAACAAATTGTTTAATGACTAAGAAGAGAGCTTTAGGAAAGGGATTAAGCGCTTTGCTTGAAAGCGCTTCAACTGATATTACAACTAGTCACCAGTCAGCATCTGCCACACAAACAGTTGGAGCAATTGCCTCAATTGAAATTGATAAAATTGAAGCCAATCCTTTTAACCCACGAACAAATTTTGAAGAAGAAGCATTAAATGATCTTTGTAATTCTATTAAAGAACATGGAATTATTCAGCCACTAACCGTTCGTAAATTAGGAAGAGATAGATATCAATTAATCTCTGGTGAACGTCGATTTAGGGCTTCGCAAATGGCAAATTTGCGAGAAGTACCCTGCTATATCAGAATCGCGAATGATTCAACAATGCTAGAAATGGCCTTGGTTGAAAACATTCAGCGTGAAGATTTAAACGCCATTGAAGTATCACTATCATACCAAAGGTTGATTGATGAGTGCAATTTTACTCAAGAAAACTTAGGGCAAAAATTAGGTAAAAGCCGATCGAATATCACCAACTATCTAAGGTTGTTGAAATTGCCAATTAAGGTGCAGATTGGTGTTCGTGAAGGACTGATTTCAATGGGTCATGCAAGGGCATTAGTTTCAGCTGGTGATGAAAAAAGACAAGAGGAGTTGTTTACTAAAATTTTAACCGACCAACTTTCAGTAAGAGATTTAGAACGATTGATTAAAGGAAAGTTAGAAATTTCGAAGTCATCATCAAAACCAGAAGTTTCGTTGTCGACAGTGGTTCAAGCATCACAACAGTATCTGGCTGAAAAAGTGAATACCAATGTTAGTATTAAATCCAACGAAAAAGGTAAAGGAAAGCTAATCATTGATTTTAAGTCTGAAAAACAACTTGAAAAAATTCTAGAAGTGCTTAACAGCTAGTTCAGTAAAATGAAAAGCATTTTAGTCATATTTATTATCGGTTCTTCGTTCATGCTTTCAGCTCAAACCGATACGTCTTACATTCATCAACGTAAGAAAGCGGCTATCATGTCATTAGTTTTACCAGGTTCTGGTCAAATTTACAATGAATTTGGGCACCGAAAAGTGCAAGGCCGCAAAAACATCTCTTGGTGGCGAGCGCCACTTTATATTGGTGGAATGGTTGCGACAGGATATTTTAGTTACATCAGTATTGACTCTGCAGCCATCTACAAAAAGGAATGGTTGTTTAGAGATGCTAACGGAGACAATATCAATCTATATCCTCAATTTAGTGGCATTCAAAAGAGTTATGTTCAAACCTTGTTTGAACGAAAAGCGCAACACAGAGACTATGCCATTGCAGGATTTGCATTAGTGTATGCATTAAATGTTGTTGATGCTTTTATTGATGCACACTTTGTAACTTTTGATGTTTCAAATGATCTTTCTCTTAATTTTAAGCCAAAGTATTTTGGTCGCTCGGAATATGGGATCTCATTATCGCTTAATTTTGATTAAAACGCTAATTGCTAATTTTCTATTGTTTTCTGCATAAAAAAGCTGCTCCAAAGTTGGAGCAGCTCATCCTATTTAGTCGTTTGGTAATATTATTTTGTCACTTTCACATTAATGATAAATCCAACCTCGTTGGCAATTAATCTGTCTGCAGGAACACCTTCACTTCCTTCAACATTGTAATTCATTCCCCACATTGTTCTGTCTATTGCAAATTGCTCAGATGAAATGGTTACCAAATCGTCAGTAGCATTTACATTAGCTTTAAAGCTAATACTTTTTGTTGAGTCTAAAATAGTTAAGTTTCCAGTAACCACTGAATTAAAGTCCCCTTCTGTTGCAGCTTCAATAGTTGCTAATTCAAACTTTGCAGTTGGATTTTCAGGTGCATTAAAAAAGTCCGGACCTGCAAGGTGACTTCTCAAATATTCTGTTTTTTCTGCGTCGTCTTTAAAGTTTTCTACCGTTAATGTACTCATTTCAACGATTACTTCTGCACTTTCTACTTTACCACTGTTGACGCTGACGTCTGCAGATTGTAACATAATTTTTCCAAAACGTGGCTCGATACCGCCTAAATGTGAAGCGAACCACTGAATATTACTACCTTCTTCAATATTTGTTAGCTTAATTGATTCAGCAGTTTCAGTTTTTTCAATTGTTAAAGCATCTTTTGCTTCTACTTCAGTTCCATTGTCTGTACATGAAGCAAAAACAAGGCCAAGCGCTACGGCCGAAAACATTAATTTTTTCATTGTATATTTTTTCTAATTTGTGAGTGCAAAGTTACTAATTGGTTGGAAAGATATTTTCGAAGAAGGCTAAAATTCTCAATTTAAAAGTTTTTTTAACTTATGTTAAGCGAAGCCCATCACATTGAAAAACTGTTTTTTTAAAAGTTTAAAACATGATAAAGTAGTTTTTTTTTAACTGATTTGTAACCGTTTTTTGTCACCCATGTGGGTGAAAATTGTGTGTAACTGAATATATCACCCCTTTGATTAATGAAACAGTCCAAAAGAATTTTTAGCATTGTACCAAAGTTTAAAATTTGACAACTAAACCAAAAACACTTAAAGTTATGAAAACAATGAAATTAATGCTTTTGCTTATGATGATTGGCCTTGTTGCCTCAGCATGTAATAAAGAAGAGGAGAAAGAAGAAGACAAAGAGGAGGAAGTAACACCCACCCCAGATCCGGACAGTAAGCTCACTGCGTTGCCAGCTGGAGATCAAACAGTAACAGGGAATATTAACACTGGAGAAATTTTAAGCGATTTGTCATGGGCTTGGAATAGTTCAATGGCTTGTTTTGTAGAGCCTGGCAAAGAATGGTTTGAAGGTAATCATG
This sequence comes from Crocinitomicaceae bacterium, assembly GCA_045110285.1. Classification (GTDB taxonomy): domain Bacteria; phylum Bacteroidota; class Bacteroidia; order Flavobacteriales_D; family Crocinitomicaceae; genus Putridiphycobacter. The sequence continues at coordinate 46,227 of JBGCGA010000057.1, forward strand.
TGTTTTATCAAATTGACTTACCAGAGCAGTCCACAATTGAAATTACATTAGATTCTGATGAGGATATTGCTTTGTATGCGTATTCAAAAGGCGCAGGTAGTATGGTCATTCCTCCGGATATTTCTTCATGTGTGTCTTGCGAAGCAAGTCCATCTAATTCTACAGCAATACCAGGACAAAAATATGTATATTTAAACGCAACAACCAATCCATATTCAATTATTATTGGTGTTGCTGGTAAAGCAAATTTGACTGCTGGTGAATTTACCATGAATATTGATGTAGAAAGCTAAATTAAAAATAAATAATATGAGAATTTCAAGAAAACTAGCATTTTTTGCTTTTAGCAGCCTACTTTTTATAGGGTGCAATAAAGATGATTCAAAGAACGGACTGACTGAACTGCCTGATGGCGATCAAACTATTACTGGTAACTTGTCGAACGGGGAAATTTTAAGCGATTTGTCGTGGGCATGGAACAGTTCAATGGCATGTTTTGTTGAGCCAGGAAAGTCATGGTATGAGGGAAATCATGTGTTTTATCAAATAGATTTGCCTGAAAAGTCAACAATCGAAATTTATTTAACAGCAACAAATCCTGCAGATGATATTGCAGTATATGCCTACTCAAAGGGAGCTGGTGACAGAACAATTCCGCCTAATGTGACATCTTCCGTGTCCTGTGAAGCTTCTCCATCAAACTCTACAGCAATTAACGGAGAAAAGTACTTGTATCTTAATGCAGTTAACAATCCCTATTCAATTATAATTGGAGTTGCTGGAGCTACCGGTTTAACAAGTGGAGAGTATACGCTGAAAATTGATATCGAAAGCTAATATTTGAATAAATATAATTATGATTAACCCATCAGTCATCCGCTGATGGGTTTTTTGTTTAGTAACTTATTAAAAATTGATTATATCTTTAGTGTTTAAATCGGTATAATGTTGTCATTTTGGGAGTCTGATTCTTTTACTAAGTATGATTTAGCTATTATTGGTTCAGGTATAACTGGGCTTTCAACTGCAATAGAACTAAAAATCAATTCACCTCAACTATCAGTTGTCATATTGGAACGGGGATTACTACCTACAGGAGCGAGTACAAAAAATGCAGGTTTTGCTTGTGTTGGTAGTTTAACGGAAATTTTGGACGACCTAAAAGTAATGTCAAGAACTGAAGTGTTTGATTTAGTGAAAATGAGACATGAAGGCCTAAATATTTTAAGAAGTAGGTTAGGGGATAGTACTATCGATTATCAGGAAAATGGTAGTTATGAATTATGTTTTAGCGACAAAGATTTATCGGAAGACATAGAAAATATCAATCAATTACTAAAGCCAATATTTAAACGTTCAATATTTAGTGAAGTAAAAAATACATTTGGCTTCAAAGGGAATGTAAAGAGCGTAATTAAAAGTAATGCGGAAGGCCAGATTGATACAGGTAAAATGATGAAGGGGCTTATTAATCTTGCGCAATCAATAGGGATTGAGATAAAGACTGGATTTGAGGTCAAGTCGATCGAAAATAAAGAGGGTTTTGTAAGTATTCTCAATAGTACTTTGACACTTGAAGTCAAACAAGTTTGTGTTTGCACCAACGCATTTAGCAAAAATTTGCTACCTGATGCTGATTTTGCGCCCGGCCGTGGACAAGTTTTAATAACTAAACCGCTTGAAAAATTACCTTTTTCTGGTAGTTTTCATTTCGACGAAGGCTATTATTATTTTCGAACAATTGGTAACCGAGTTCTTTTTGGCGGTGGAAGGCAGCTGGATTTTAAAGGTGAAAGCACTGAAGTATTTGATTTAAATAATAATATTCAAAATGATTTAGAACAGAAATTACGCGAAATAATTTTACCAAATACGCCATTTAAAGTCGACAGTCGTTGGTCAGGGATAATGGCATTCGGACCAAATAAAAAGCCCATTATTACACAGGTAAATAGCCGTGTTTTTGCTGCAGTAAGACTAGGTGGGATGGGAGTGGCTATTGGAAGCAAAGCAGGAGAGATAATGGCCGATTTGATGAATAGAAATCGATTGTCAAAGCCATAAGTATCCTTCTTTGATGGTTAAAAACGGATTTACATTATTAGTGTATAACCCTCCAGTGCCCAGTCCTTGAGGGAGAGGGTTATTCTTCAATGCGGTGTATTGCGCTATAGCATTCAATCCAATATTACTTTCAAGCGCTGAAGTAACCCACCAGTCAATGTTTATTTTTTCAGCAAGTTCAATCCATTCATCAGTACCTGCAAAGCCACCAATTAAACTTGGTTTTAAAATAATATACTGAGGTTTTATTTTTTGTAAGAGTTTTTCTTTTTGTGTTTTTTCAGTAATTCCAATCAATTCTTCATCAAGTGCAATTGGGAGAGGGGTCTGTTCACATAATTTTTTCATCATTTCCCATTGTCCTGCCTTAATTGGTTGTTCTATGGAGTGAATTTCAAAGTCTGCTAGTTTTTTTAACTTATCTAACGCATCATTTTTATCAAATGCACCGTTTGCGTCAACTCGCAAAGTAATTTCAGAAGCCGAATAATGACTTCTAATGTATTTTAGAATTGATAGCTCAGATTCAAAGTCAATGGCTCCAATTTTAAGTTTAATGGTTGAGAATCCTGCTTTAATTTTTTCCTCAACCTGTTTGAGCATAAATTCTTTTGACCCCATCCAAATTAAACCATTGATGGAAATTTTATTTACTTCAGGCTCATATATTTTATAATTACCTCCTGACTGCAAATCCTGTAGGGCAGTTTCTATGGCAAACTGAATAGAGGGAAATGCAGCTAATGACTCAATGTTGGCAACAAAAAAGTCAATTTCATTTGCTACCTCTGCTAGTTTATTTTCATATTGGTCGCTCCAGTCTGGTGACAGCGTTTTGATAATTGAGGCTTCCCCTTTGCCTATTATGCTCGTATTGTTTTTGTTCCACAGTTCCAAAATCCATGAATCTTTACTAGTTAATACTCCTCTCGAAGTTCCACTTGGAGTTTTAAAGTTAAGGGTTAATTTATTGAATTTAGCTTGATACATCTCTGTGTTTTAGATTCTAAAATTAGAAAAAAAAACGTACTTTTGACGCGTGAATTTACCATCAAAACATCTTGACAATATTGTTGAACATTTTTCTTCGTTGCCTGGTATTGGAAAGAAAACAGCTTTAAGATTGGTGCTAAATCTATTGAAAAGAGACGAAGCTGAATTGTCCCAATTCGGAGAATCTCTTCAGAATTTAAAAACTAATATTTCAACTTGTAAAACCTGTGGTAATATTAGTGATGGCAATTTGTGTAATATTTGTACTCAGGGTAGCCGAAAGCAGGATCTAATCTGCGTGGTTGAAGATATAAGGGATATCATGGCTGTAGAATCTACTGAGCAGTTTTTTGGACTATACCACGTGCTAGGGGGGGTAATTTCGCCAATGGATGGTATTGGTCCGAATGATCTAAATATTCCTAACTTACTGAATAGATTAGAAAACGGTGAGGTATCAGAGGTGATTTTAGCTTTGCCAACAAATATGGAAGGAGACACCACCAACTTTTTTCTTTTCAGAAAACTAGAGCATTTTAAAGTTAAAGTAACAACTTTAACCCGAGGGGTATCTGTTGGTACTGAACTCCATTATGCGGACGAGCTAACTCTAGGACGCTCGATCGTCAATCGAATGCCATTTGAATTTAGTATTTCAAAAAAGTAAGGACGCTTAATTATTGAATATTTCCGCCTTCACTGGAGATATAATGATTAAATTTGATGACTAAAAGTTCAGATTAAATGCGCAAAATATTAGTGACAGGAGGAGCAGGGAATGTCGGAAGTGCTCTAGTTAATAAACTGTTGTTAGACGAAAATACATACATAGTAGTAGTAGATGATCTTTCTACAGGCTCCTTAAGCAAATTAAATTTAGAGCATCCTCAACTCAGTTTTGTAAAAGCCAATGTTAACCACAGGGAAGATTTAGCTGAAGTCATGCTTGCCAATCATTTTGATTTTGTGTTTCATTTTGCAGCAATGGTCGGAGTGCAAAGGACACAAGATAATCCTGTTCAAGTTCTTGAAGACATTCAAGGAATCAGAAATATTTTAAACCTAAGTAAAAATACTGGTGTTAAACGATTCTTTTTTTCAAGTTCATCAGAAGTTTATGGAGAGCCAGTTGTGATACCTCAAAACGAATCTACTACGCCTTTAAATAGTCGAATTCCTTATGCTGTGGTTAAAAATGTTGGGGAATCTTTTTGTCGTTCGTATCAAAAAGAATTTGGTTTAGATTATACCATTTTTAGATTTTTTAATACATATGGCCCGCATCAAACAACTGATTTTGTGATGGCTAAATTTATTGCCTTGGCATTGAAAAATGAACCAATTACTATATTTGGAGATGGCAGTCAAACACGCACATTTTGCTATGTTGACGATAATATTGATACTTGTTTAGCCGCCTTAAACGAAAACAAAATTGTCAATGATGTTGTAAACATTGGCGGGGATAAAATCATTACCATATTGGATTTAGCAAAAACAATTATAAAAGTGACAAACAGCAAATCTGAAATTACATATTTGCCTCCACTTCCCCAGGGAGATATGACTAGAAGACAGCCTGATAACACAAAAATGAGGTCGATTTTAAACAGAGAGCTTTTAACCATTGAAGAAGGAATAAAAAAATTATTGAAGTCAGATGCGTTTTTGCGCGAAATAGGCGCTTAAATTATGTGTGGAATTAACGGAATATATCGATTCGCAGGACAAACTTATCCAACAGATAAAATTACTGCAATGAATCAGGCTATAGCTCATAGAGGCCCTGATGCAGATGGGATTTATGAAGACGATTATATTAGTTTAGGTCACAGAAGATTATCAATTATTGATACAGGGGATCGTTCAAATCAACCGTTTAAGTCAGATGACGGAAGATACGTACTTGTATTTAACGGTGAAGTTTACAATTATCAATCATTAAAATCTCATATTCCAGACTATCATTTTAAAACCGATTCTGATACAGAAGTCGTTTTGGCGGCATTTATGAAATGGGGTGAACAGTGTGTAAAACATTTTAATGGGATGTTTGCTTTTGCCATCTGGGACACAGTTGAAAAGTCGCTATTTATTGCTAGAGACAGAATGGGAATTAAACCTTTATACTACCATTTAAATCAAAATGAAATTGTTTTCTCTTCATCAGTAAAAGCAATATTAGGTAGTGGTCTATTAGAACGCAAATTGAATGAAAATGGCCTGTCAGACTACTTAAGATTTCAAACCGTTCATGCGCCCTATACAATAATTAAAGATTTGTTTTCATTGCTACCAGGACAATTTATGGTTTTGAATGATGAAAGACAAGAAATTAAAACGTATTGGAGTCCAGCTAAAAATTTTCAAATTGTTTCTGATAAAAAAAATGAAGTTTTAAAAAATATCAATTTAAAGTTGGGTTCTGCTGTTGAAAGGCGATTAATGAGTGATGTACCTTTTGGTGCTTTTTTATCAGGAGGGATCGACAGTTCAATTATTGTGGCTTTAATGGCGGAATCCAGAGAAACGTCTATCGACACGTTTTCAGTAGTTTTCAAAGAGGAAAAATTTTCTGAAGGACAGTATGCTAAATTAGTAGCGGATAGGTATAAAACTAATCATCACGAAATAGAACTAACAGCAAATAATTTTAAGGAGTTAATTCCAAATGCATTGCAATTTTTAGATCATCCAAGTGGTGATGGATTAAATACTTATGTAGTTTCGAAATATACTAAGCAAGAAGGTATTACAATGGCTCTTTCTGGCTTAGGTGGAGATGAAATTTTTGGTGGCTATTCAATCTTTAACCAAGTCCCAGACTTACAGTCTAAAAAATGGCTAGATAGTTTTCCGAATTATGCTCGAAAACAATTCGGAAATCTGTATCATGCTGTAAAGCGAAATGTTCCGTCCAGTAAAATAAAAGCACTATTAAAGCAAGAATATTTTGATACCGAATATATTCATCAATTTTACAGACAAACATTGATGGATAATCAAGTGGAAAGTCTATTAAACGTAACTAATTTGCCATTAAATCGCTCATTTGAAATTGCTCATGAATTAATTGGGTATAAAACTCCCGGATGGTCATTACCAGCTCTCAGCAGAATATCGGTAGCTGAAATGTCAACATATATGCATAATGTTTTATTGCGTGATTCTGATCAAATGAGCATGGCGCATGCCTTAGAGGTGAGAGTCCCGTTTTTAGATCATGAACTTGTGGAATATGTTTTAGGGATTCCTGATAGCATTAAGCGACCAATAACACCTAAACAGCTCTTGGTTGATGCCTTTAAAGATAAAATACCTGAAGAAGTATACAATAGAGAAAAAATGGGTTTTGTATTGCCATATAACAAGTGGATGCGGACAGAATTGAAGTCATTTTGCGAAGAAAATCTAAATCATTTAAAAAATCTAAGTATTTTTAAAAATAAGGGGATAGATAAATTATGGCAGCAATTTTTATCAAATGATAAAAGGGTTACATGGTCAAGAATATGGCTACTGGTGGTTCTCGGAAACTGGGTTGAATTGAATAAGATAAATGGATAGGAAGAAAATATTAATTTGTGTAGACTGGTACACACCTGGTTATAAAGCTGGAGGTCCTATTCGATCAGTTTCAAATATGGTTGATGCTTTTAAAGCAGATTATGAATTTTATATTCTTACCAGTGCTTATGACTTAGGTGATCAGAAGCCATACACAACAGTCATCATAAATCAATGGCACGATATAGATGGTGTTTTTATTAAATACCTCGACAAAACCAGGTTTAATTTTCCAACAATAAAAAGTAATATTTTTGAAGTGAATCCTGATGTGATATACTTAAACAGTTTATTTTCAAGAGTTTTTACATTGTATCCGTTGAGGTTTGCTAGAAATCAAGCAGCTAAAGTAATTTTAGCTCCTCGTGGAATGCTTGGCCAAGGAGCCTTAGAAATAAAACAAAGTAAGAAAAAGATATTCTTATCAGTTGCTAAGATTTTGGGTTGGTATAAAAACATAGTTTGGCATGCTTCAACAAAAGAGGAAGACCAAGAGATTCAAAAAGTTTTTGGTAGCCATTCAAAGGTCAAAATTGCTCAAAATATTCCCAGTAAACAGGCCTACAGCAGGGAAGAGATTGCAAGTTTTAAAAAAACGGGTGCTGTTAGATTCATTTTTATGAGTAGAATTTCTAAAAAAAAGAATCTGCATTTAGCCATTAATGCGTTGAAGGAAATTTCTATCAAAAGAAATGTTGAGTTTGACATTTACGGCAGCATTGAAGATAAAGTCTATTTTGAATCGTTTAAAAACAAAATTGGTAGAATTTCCTCTCAATTAAAAATAAGTTATCGCGGAAATATAGACCCAAGTCAAGTGTCTGAGCAGCTAGCAAAAGCAGACTATATGATATTGCCAACTAGCCACGAAAATTTTGGGCATACCATTGTAGAAGCATGGGCAAATGGTTGTCCAGTAATAATTAGCCAATACACACCTTGGCATAATTTAGAAGATAAAAATATTGGATGGGAAGTTGATATTACTGACCCAAAGGCTCTGAAGGATGCCTTGCACACTTCCATTCATCTGAGTATGGAAGAGTACCAGCAAAAGGTTGAAGCAAGTTATTTGTTTTTTAAAGAGAAAGTAATGAATCAACAAATTATTAACGATCATCATTTATTATTGTCGGAATGAAAACAGATTTAAGCACATTTGACAATGAATGGTACAAACCTGGATCGAAGCTAATAGTGGGCCTTTGGTTTTTTTTTAATGCCATATTTTTAAAAAATAAATACAATCCTTTTAGCAGGTTAAAAATTTCCATTTTAAAGCTTTTTGGAGCAAAAATTGGAAAAGGGGTTCTAATTAAGCCTTCTATATCAGTAAAGTATCCGTGGAAATTAAGCATAGGCGACAATTGCTGGATAGGTGAAGAAGTTTGGATTGATAATTTGGATGAGGTTGCCATAGGAAACAATGTTTGCCTATCGCAAGGAGCACTACTACTATGTGGCAATCATAATTATAAAAAGTCCAGTTTTGATTTAATAGTGAAGCCGATAGAGCTGAAAAATGGTGTATGGATTGGAGCCAGAGCTACAGTAACACAAGGAGTCACTTGTCATGAAGAATCTGTGTTGTCAGTAAATTCTGTTGCAAATAGGGATTTAGAGGCCTATGGAATCTACCAAGGTATTCCTGCCGTTAAAATAAGAGATAGAAAGATTGATGAAGCCTAAAATTTCAATTATTACTGTGGCCTACAATGCTGAGGCATTTCTTGAGGATACCATTAAATCTATCATTAGTCAAACGTATCAAAATATTGAATATATTATTATTGATGGTCAATCGTCAGATCGTACTTTAGAAATATGTAAGAAATACAAAAACAACATTGATATTTTGGTGTCCGAACCAGATAAAGGACTGTATGACGCCATGAATAAAGGGGTTAAAAAGGCAACGGGTGATGTCATTGGAATATTAAATGCCGACGATTTTTATAATTCTGAAAATGTGCTTGAAGATGTTTCTGAATTGTTTACAGACTCAAAAGTTGATTGCTCATATGGAGATTTAGTTTATGTGAATCCAGACAATACCAATAAAATAGTGCGAACATGGATTTCGGGCAATTATAAAAACAATGCTTTTTTAAAAGGTTGGATGCCACCACATCCCACCTTTTTTATTCGAAAAAAGCATTATGAAACATTTGGGGCTTACTCATTAAAGTTAAAGTCTGCTGCCGATTATGAATTAATGCTTCGAATGTTGCATAAAGAAAAATTAACAGCAGTCTATTTAGATAAAGTACTTGTAAGAATGAGGACTGGTGGGGTGAGCAATGCCTCTTTTATCAATAGATTTAAAGCCAACAAAGAAGATAAATTGGCTTGGGAAATGAACGGATTAAAACCAGCGCCTTTCACTTTAATTCGAAAACCTCTTTCTAAACTAAAACAATTTATAAAAAAATAGGAGTCATAGAATAAACTAAATCGGTCAACTATTCAAAAGTATTAATTGTATATTGAAGCTGAAAAAAATACAATTATGAAAAACAAATACTTTTTAGTAGGATTGCTTGCCTGTTCCTTTTCCGTTAATGCTCAGAATTTTTCAGATGATTTTGAATCATATTCAGTAGGAGATTTTATTGGAGCTAGTAGCCCCGTTTGGACTACCTGGACTGGGGCAGTTGGAGGTTCATTGGATGCAGCTGTTACAAATGCAGATGCATCAAACGGAAGCCATTCAATTTATTTTCAAAGCACAAATCCTAACGGCGGACCTCAAGATATTGTTTTACCCTTCGGGGGAGCGCACAACAGCGGTCAGTTTTCTTACAAAAGCTCGTTTTTTGTAGAATCTGGCAAAGGCGCTTACTTCAATTTTCAGGGATCAACAATCATTGGAGATGTTTACACATTGAATTGCTTTATGGTTCAAGACGGAGAATTGATATTAGACAATGGAGATGCCGAATTTTTATCGACAACTTATCCCATAAATACGTGGTTTGAGTTGGAATTTGCCATAAATTTGAATACAAACAATTGGGAATTACTGATAGATGGTGTTTCTAAAGGAACGTTTCAAAATACTGAAAATAGAATAGCCTCAATTGACATTTATCCTGTAAATAATAGTGCCAATGGAAACGATATTTCAGGATTCTATGTGGATGAAGTAAGCTTTAACTTGATACCTTATACATTACCTTCTAAAAATGGAGCAGCCATTGCCATTCTCAACACATCAAAGCTAGCTGGTCAGGAAATTTCACCTACTGTGACAATCAGAAATTTAGGAGTTCAAAACATAACAAGTTGTGATGTTACGTTAGCTTATAATGGTACTTCATACACCGAATCAGTATCGGGGTTAAATTTGACTAGTTACGACACTTATAATATTGAGTTTCTTCAAAATTTTATGTTAATAGCTGGCAATAATGATATTGTTGCAACTATTTCAAATATTAATGGAACTGGAGCAGATGATGACATGGCAGATGATATAAAAACTGTTACATTAAACCCTTTAGTTCCAGCAACAGGTAAAGTAGTAGTGGCTGAGGAAGGAACAGGAACATGGTGTGCATGGTGTCCACGTGGTGCGGTAGCAATGGATAATATGACTGAAAAATATGGTCAGTTTTTTGCTGGAATAGCAGTTCATAATGGAGGGAATGATCCTATGGTTGTAACGGAATATGATAGTGGTTTAGGAATAACATCTTTTCCCGGCTCGGTTACTGACAGAGGGCCAGTTTTGGATCCAACTGGAATTGAGTCACAGTTTTTAGAAAGAATAATAGTTCCACCATCAGCATTTATTACGAATGGAATATACATTGACAACAATGCACAATTATTGCACGTGTCAGTTAAAACAGATTTTCAAACTAATCTTTCAGGTGATTATAGAATCGCCTGTGTGGTGGTTGAGGATAGCGTAACAGGAACAACATCAGGTTATAATCAGGCAAATGCTTATGCAGGCGGAGCAACTATAATGGGGGGGTATGAAAACTTACCAAATCCAGTACCTGCCAGCCAAATGGTTTACCAGCACGTCGCTCGAAGTATATTGCCGTCTTTTGATGGTCAAGTAAACAGTTTCCCTGCAGCAGTTAATTCAGGAGATGTTCACTATTTACCTTTTGAATTTCCAATTGATCCTTCCTGGGATTTAGATCATATTCATATCGTTTCATTATTGATTGACCCATCTGGTAGAATTGACAATGCTGGTTCTGCTACAATTGAAGAAGGACTGGATAATGGTTATTATTATTTAGAGATTCAAGATGTTGAACCAATTTCAAAATCTGCAATATTTCCCAATCCTGCAGCAGAAACTGCATTTATTGACGTTATTTCTAACTCAAATGAAACAGTGTCGATAACTGTTTATGATTTATCAGGTAAACAAATTTCATTATCAAACTATGGTGTGCCTGTGGGTACCAATAGAATAGAATTAAACGTTTCATCATTCGCTAGTGGTGTGTATAATGTTCAAATTAAAGTAGGGCAAAAAATTGAGAATCAGAAACTCGTGGTTAGGTAGGCCAGGTTTTAGCAAATATAAAAAAAGCCCATTCTTCAACAGTCTGGGCTTTTTACTTAAAAAGGATTTTATTTTTAATGACCCTTAGCGGCTAAATATCTTTCAGCATCTAGTGCTGCCATACAACCCGTTCCCGCAGCAGTAATAGCTTGTCGGTATGTTTTATCGGCAGCATCTCCAGAAACAAATACACCAGGAACATTAGTTAATGAAGTACCAGGCTTTTCATATTCGATATATCCAGTTTCGTCTAAATTAATTTGACCTTTAAAAATATCAGTATTTGGTTTGTGTCCTATCGCTACGAAAAATCCTGTTGCAGGAATATCCATTTCCTCACCAGAAACATTATTTTTTACTTTAGCTCCTGTAACTCCATTTCCATCTCCAAGTACTTCAACAGTTTCAGTATTAAACAGTATTTCAATATTGTCGGTATTTTTTACACGCTCAGCCATAATTTTAGAAGCCCTGAATTCATCCCTTCTCACCAACATGGTTACCTTAGTGCAAAGCTTTGAAAGGTAATGCGCTTCTTCACAAGCTGAATCACCAGCTCCAACAATAATTGTTTCTTGACCTCTGTAAAAGAAACCATCACAAACTGCACAAGCAGAAACACCCCCACCAATTTTTAAGTAATGTTGCTCAGACTCCAATCCTAAGTACTTTGCTGATGCGCCTGTTGAGATAATAACCGTATCGGCATGAATTTCTGTTGTCTCATTTGCCCAAACCTTCTTTACTTCACCACTTAAGTCAACTTTGGTAATAAAGCCACTGCGGACATCAGTATCAAATCGTTCAGCTTGTTTTTTTAATTCAATCATCATTTCTGGTCCTGTAACTCCGTCAGGGTACCCAGGAAAATTTTCCACTTCGTTTGTAGTCGTTAATTGTCCACCAGGCTGCAATCCTTCATATAATACTGGTGCCATATTGGCTCTTGCGGCATAAATAGCGGCTGTATAACCTGCAGGCCCAGATCCGATAATTAAACATTTAACTCTTTCTATATCGCTCATTGTATTTTAATTTATTTGGATTGCAAATATAGTTCATTTTTGGCATTCTTTCGCCCCAAAAAAATCCTAAAAACAGGATTGCCATATACGAAAAATAATGGAAGTAATTAACTTGTTTCTTCAATATAAAGGTGGTATTTTTGCGAAAATAATTCGATTTACCCGCATGATTGACCAAAGTTTATTTGATAAAAAACAATTGTATCCTTTTCAAAAAGAAGTAGTTGATGTGATAATTAACAAGCTGAATGCGAAAGGAGAAAATTCAAATTTATTGTACCAATTGCCAACTGGTGGAGGAAAAACTGTTATTTTTTCAAATATCGCAAAAGAGTACATTGCGCTGCGCAAAAAAAAGGTTTTAATCCTCACACACAGAATTGAACTTTGCGTTCAAACTTCAAAGCAGTTGAATGCATTAAATATCCAAAACAAAGTCATTAATTCAAGCGTTAAGCAAATTGATGACCATAGCAAGTACGATTCTTACACAGCTATGGTTGAAACGCTAAACAATAGATTGCAAGAAGATAGCGACTTTGTAAAAAATATTGGACTTGTAATTGTTGATGAGGCGCACAATAATTCGTTCCGGAAAATATTTCAGTATTTCAGTGATATTAATATTTTAGGGGTAACAGCAACGCCTTTAAGTTCTAACAGAGCTTTGCCATTAAATGATAATTATGACGAATTGATAGTTGGACACAGCATTAAAGCATTAATAGAGGCTCAGTATTTAGCTGATGCAGAAACATTCACATATGATGTGAATTTGCACGGTTTAAAAATCGGGTCAAATGGTGACTTTACAGTTTCTTCTTCCGATAAAGTGTATAGCAATTATTTTATGCAAGAAAAGCTGTTGTTTGCCTATGAAGAAGTTGCAGTTGGTAAAAAAACATTGATTTTTAATAGTGGTATCGATTCGTCAAGAGCAGTTTATACTTTGTTTAAAAAGCATAATTACGCCGTAAGGCATTTAGATAGCACATATAGTGATGCTGATAGAAAAGAAATTTTAAAATGGTTCAAGGAAACGCCTGGAGCAATTTTGACTTCAGTGGGAATTTTAACTACGGGTTTTGATGAGCCAACTGTAGAAAGTATCATACTCAATAGGGCGACTAGATCATTAACACTTTATCACCAAATGATTGGTAGAGGGTCTAGGGTGCTAAAAAATAAAAAGCACTTCCAAGTTATTGATTTAGGTAACAATGTTCGTCGTTTTGGTTATTGGCAGGAATTTATAGACTGGCAAGATGCATTTCAATTTCCTGATAGATTTTTAGAGTCCAGATTAAGTGAAGAAGACGACATGATTTTTGAAGCTGAATATGAATTGTCAAGGTCTGTTAAAAGCAAGCTTATTAACCCAGATAAAATAGAGAAATTCTCAATGAAAAAGGTGTACGATCAATGCATAGAGTCTGGAAAAAAAGGAAAAGAAGCAGTTGAAGTGTCTATGGAGAATCACTTTGAGGTCATTGCTGAAAATTCCGAAGACGTTTATGACGGCTTGAATTTATTGGTTGATTTGCAAGATGACATTGAAAGAAGATTAAAGCATTATTCAAAATGCATAACCAAAGCCACTGACAGTTATTTGGCATGGCTGCAAGAAACCTATAACAGACAATTGACGCAGAAACTGAGAGCTGAATTGCCTTCGGAATAACTAATTTAAGTACACTTAACGAAAACAGAATGCATCACTCTTAGTGGTGCATTTTTTGATTTTTGATTAAAACATCTGGAAAACGAAGTGTGTTTTTGTTTTTTACTGACACTAAATCAGCCTTTTAAATGTTATTTTATTTTGTTTAACTTTTTTTAATAATCTTTAAACAAAAAAATCTATCAGCAGTACATACATTTGTTGAAAAAAAAACTAACAGATATGAAAACCATTACAAATTTACAGTCAAAATTAACCATGCTAGCGGCGAGTGTGCTGCTCAGTTCAGCTGCTTTTTCGCAAGCGAGGGTGCAAATTATTCACAACTCAGCAGATGCCGCAACTCAAACAGTCGATATCTATGCAGGAACAACATTACTTTTAGATGATTTTCAGTTTAGAACTGCATCTCCTTTTATTGATGTAGCAGCTGGAACAGTTCCAATTGGAATAGCACCTGGAAATTCATCATCTTCTGCAGATGTCCTTGCTACTTTTCCCTTGACTGTTGTAGACGGTGAAACATATGTTGCGATAGCTAACGGAATATTAAGCGGATCTGGATATGCACCAGCACCAGGCGTAACGGTAGATGTTTATGCTTTGGGACAAGAGCAAGCAAATACTGTTGGAAATACTGATGTTTTGGTTTTTCACGGTTCGACTGATGCGCCTACAGTAGATGTGTCAACACCTGGTGGATCAGCAATGCCATTAGTTGATGATGCTTCATACGGAGATTTTGCAGGATATTTAGAATTACCAACTAACGATTACACATTAAATGTAACTGATGCAACTGGAGCAACGGTAGTAAAAAGTTATTCAGCACCGCTTAGCACATTAGGACTGCAAGATGCTGCTATTGTTGTTGTAGCAAGTGGGTTTTTAGATCCATCAATGAACAGCAATGGAGATGCATTTGGCTTGTGGGTTGCACTACCAACAGGAGGTGCTCTTGTTGAATTGCCTGAAGCAACATCTAGATTGCAGATTATTCACAATAGTGCAGACGCATTAGCAGCTGAGGTTGACATTTACTTAAACGGTACGCTTTTACTTGATGATTTCGCTTTCAGAACTGCAACACCTTTTGTTGACGTACCTGCAGAAGTTGAAAATAGTATTGCTGTAGCACCAAGTAACAGTACTTCAGTGGCTATGGCTGTTGCAACAGTACCAGCAACTTTTTCAGTAAACGAAACATACATAGCAATAGCAAACGGAATAATCAGTCCAACTGGATATGCTCCTGCAACGGCCTTTTCATTAGATGTATTTGAAGGAGCAAGAGAAGCTTCAGCAGTAACAGGAAATACGGATGTGCTAGTGTTTCATGGCTCAACTGATGCGCCAACTGTTGATGTAGATGAGGCAACTGCTGGTAATCTTGTAGATAATGCAGCATACAGCAATTTTGCAGGATATTTAGAGTTAGGTACAGCTGATTACACATTGCAAGTAAAAGATGACGCCGGAGCAGCAAACTTGTTCCAATACAGTGCGCCACTGGCTACTTTAAATCTGCAAGACGCAGCGATTACGGTTGTAGCAAGTGGATTTGTTGATCCTTCAGTAAATAGCAATGGAGCAAACTTTGGATTATGGGTAGCTCTGCCAGCAGGTGGAGCCCTAGTAGAACTTCCAACCTCTACATTGTCTGTAAAAGAATTCGAAAAAGACTTAAACATCTTTCCTAACCCAACGACTGGTCAATTCCAAATCAATGGAATAGAAAACGGATCGAATATAGAAATTTATGATATGACAGGAAAGGTAGTGATGTCTGAAATCATTAACAATACTCAAATACTTTCTTTAGAAGGATTTAAGAGTGGTACATATATGCTGAGTATTCAAACAGCAGAGCAAAAAATTATCAAGAAAATTGCACTGCAATAACAAACGAAACAATAAACAAATAGCAAAGCATAAGTACTTTTTTTAGTTTCAACCAGCGTTCAAAGCTCAGCTTTGGCGCTGGTTTTTTTGTATATTTATTGTTTTTATTAAAAAGTATGAAACTAGCACTTTTCCTCTGTTTAGCAATTCTAATTGTTGAACCGCTCCACTGTCAAGATCAAATAGTTGATGACATGTCAGTTAAAAGGAGTTTCTTAATCGTAAAGTCTACCAAAAACTACAGTTCAGCGTTAAAAACTGCAAAACAAGCGTCATTTAAATTAAATTGTGAGTTAAATTTACGAGGAATGGTTTCTGATTCTATTGCTGGTTTAACTAGTATTGATACTTGTGGGTGTGGCGAAATACACGGTTATTACCCAAGAGGTAGATATGATAATGGAGCTTACGTTAGTATTGAGTATTCTAATTTGTTTTCAGGATTTGCTAAGGGATACTATATTGTTGTAGTTGCCAGTGGGAATAGCGAAGATGTAAAGAAAGAATTACCAAAAGCTAAATTGATTTTTCCGGATGCTTACATCAAAAGTACTTCTATCTATATGGGGTGCGTCCATTAACCTATAAGTGTGAAAAGATTAGTTTCGCATCATAGTTTCAGTTGAAATGATGCCTACTCTCAAAAAAAACAGTAAAAATAACTTGGATTTTTACAGTATTAATTATACTTTTATGTCACGATTGATCAAAAGTGGATAAAATAATTACTTTTTTATGATCGATTTCTTGTTCTTATTCCTACAATAGTTGTTTCAAAAATTGTAGAAATGAAAATCAAATTATTAAATCCGTTAATACTTGAATTTGTCTCTCTAAGATATATTTGTTCTCGTCTTTTTTTACTTTTAAATATAGTAAATGTATAGCCAAATTAAGAAATACATGATAGGTGAGGCTTTACAAAATGCTAAAACCGTCTTTGCTAAAACTAAGTTGGAATTGGTTCTTAGCATTATTGCTATTTACATTCCTCTCTATATTATTGGTACAATTCCTGTTCTCATAGGGAAATATTGGGTAATTATTGTAGCTCAAATCATTGGCTTTGCATTTATTGTCGCCATGGCAATCACTTTAAAAAGAACGCAAAGTGTAAAACTTCCTCGTAAAATTTGGTTTTATCAAGGTATTTTTTTCACCCTAAGTTCAGCACTACTAAATAATGGTGAAGCATCATTACTCACTTTTGCATTTGTATTTGTAAATATTGTAATATCTTTTTTAATGCTAGGAGTACTTTTACGAAACATAGCAATTTGGTACTACTGCATTTTTATCGTCATCAGTCTAGCAATCACCTTTGATATATTGCCAAAAATCACGCTTCCGTTCGACCTCACTAGAGAAAGCGAGTTTTTTAATCAATCTAATATAAATGCCATACTGATAGCTTTAACTATGGTAGCTTTTATTATCGATCGTTTTACCAGGTCGCATGTCAGAGGAGGTAAACAAGTGATTGATCAAAAAGTGGAAATTGTAAAACAGAAAGAGCTCATCAGAAAAACCAATGAAACTGCTCGCTCTAGCATTTCTCTCGCTTCGCAAGTTCAAAAAGATATTGTAATAGATTGGACTGATATTGACACTCATTTTTCCAGTTATTACCATTTTCATTTGCCAAAAGAAATTTTAAGTGGAGAGTTTTTTTGGGTGCAAAAAAAAGATGACTCTGTTTATTTTGCTCTCATTGATACTGGGGAGGTTGGAGTGCCGGGCGCTATGTTTTCATTTATGATAAGAAATGCACTGAGTCAAATTTTAATGCAAAACACTAAAAGTTCTCCTAAAACCATTTTAGAAGCTCTGAACAATTTTTTGAATAATAGCACTTTAACTACGAATGGTTTTAACACAAATGTGAAAATTACACTTTGTAAATACAGTCAAGTAACAGGCGAACTAACCATATCCGGCGTTGCGCAACCTGTAATAATTGAAATTCAGGGGAAGCTGAAAAGCTTTTCTCCAAAAAATCATAGCTTAAATTATCTGGACAATGAAACTGAATTTGATGAAGTAAAAATAATTTTAGCCGCAAATGACATTATTTATTTGTTCACAGATGGGGTAATTAGTCGCAAAATGAAAGGAGAAAGAAAGTCAACGGATTTTCTAGATTTCAAGACTATTTTGTACAATTCTTCAGCAGAGGTATTTGAGAATAGGAATAACTTAATTGCAAAAACATTTTTAACAAAAAAAGAGCATGAGTTACAAACTGATGATATTACAATAGTGGGACTAAAAGTATGATGGCAGTATTTAAGAACATATATAATTCCATAAAAAAATACTTATTGGGTAATTCCGAGGATTACGAAAAGGATGTTTTTGAAAGGGTAAAAATAGATTTGATATTTAATTTATTTTTCATCTTTTCGATAATATACTTGTTAGGTTTTGTTTCAATTATCGTGAACGGTAGCTGGTATATTGTAATAGCAAGATTGATTGGAATTGCTTTCATTGCGGCATACTTTTATTCCCTAAAAAAAACAAAGTATTACGAAACTCCAGCTCTTTTATGGGTCCTGAGTATTGTATTGTTCGGTATACAGGGGTTTATTTTTAACCATGGTAGCTTAACATTTGCAAACCTTGGCTATGCACTTTTAAACATTTCTTTAGTAGGGTTACTTCTAAAAAGAACATTGAAAGTAGTTTTCTATGTTTATTACATCCTGTTTTTAACCTATGGCTTAGCACTGACTTATAACTTGATAAGTCCAGTATGGATAGAGAAACTATTTGTTGACGGACAGAATTTCAACCAGAGTAACCTTGTATTCTCAGTTGTTCCCTTGTTTTTACTAGTCTATGTCCTGTATATTTTTATTAGTTATGAATATAAAGCAAATAAGCGATTAGAAGTGCAAATAGATGCTGTAAAAAAGCAAGAGAATGAAATTAAAACTGCTCATCAATCAATGAATAAAAGCATAGATTTAGCGAGTCGAATACAACAAGCTTTTTTTCCAGATATTAGCAGTTATAAGTCATTTTTTAAAGATGCATTTTTATTCTTAAAGCCAGTGCACAAGCTTTCAGGCGATTTTTATTGGATAGCGGAAAAAGATGATTCTATGTATTTTGCTGTAATCGATTCAACAGAAAATAACATTGCGGGTGCCATAGTTAGCTCTATATATTATGATGCTCTTGATTCTGCTATTAAAGAAAAACAAATAGTATCTCCTAGCAATATTATTAGTTATTTGAATACAATTATTAAATCTAAAACAGACATTAAATACTTAAAAGGAGGGATTCAAATCTCTGTGATTAGAATTGACAGTGCAATAAAAAAAGTATACTTTGCAGGCGAAAAAAATAGTTTGTATTTTGCTGCAAAGGGAAAAAAAGTAATTGATGAATATAAGGCTAATCAATTCTACGACGAAACTGGTTGCTTAAAGTATAGAGAAGCTGAAATTACCTATGAAGAAGGTGATAAAGTCTATTTAATGTCAGATGGTTTTGCCTCACATTTTAAGGGTTTTAGCAATGTCAAATTTAAAGAAAGCGTATTCAAGTCTTTTATTACCAGTATAAAAAACCACCCTTTAGAAGCACAGAAAGATCTTATAGAAAAAAAACTAGAGGAATGGATAGGAGAAGACGCGCAATCAGATGATATTTGTTTAGCAGCTTTTATGCTTTAAAATATTTTAGTTCTTCATTTTTAACATGTATTGGATTTGGCAGAGCTAAAGTAAGGCTAATGCCAACTATCAAATACGGTAGTCCAATTAAAAATATAGCATAACCTTCGGGCAAGATATTCAAAAGAAATAGTAAAATTAAGGGGGAAATTATAACATAGCTGACCATTTGGATGGTAACAAGCCGTTTTTTAAACCTAATTTATCGTTTGTTGTGTGTTGAGCGATTAGTAAAATACCCAATGGAATTAATCCGAAAATTGAGCTAAATGCTACAAATGTCCAGAAAAAATCGTAATCAAGTTCGACCTTTAAGGTTAAACTGATCACGATATTGCAAATAAATGAACCAAGAAAGATAGTAATTACCCAATTAAAAAACACCCTTATTTTACTTACCATTTCTTAATATTTCAACAGCAGATTGCGGCTTCTTTTTGCTAGGTTTTTTAGTTCTTGGTTTCTTGGTTTTTTTAGATTTTTTAGATTTTGTTGGAGTTGAACCATCATTTTCTATGTCAACTGCAACATGTTTTTCCCCAGGACCTTCACCAGTAGGGTTTTCCCACTTGTTTTTTTCGACTTTAAATTTTGTTTCCCCTGTTTTGGGGTCGGTATAAAATATTTTAGTCGTTTTCTCACTTTTATTACCCACTTGAATATCCTTCTGATATTTCCAGTGATTATCTTTCCAGTAATACGCATCATATGTCAGGTCTGGAATATAAAACTCATACATGCCCTCCAAGTTTTTGTTTTCTGGCACCAAATGATCGAAAACAATTTTACCAATATTTGGCAAAAACTTAACACTGACATTGGCTTGTTCTGAGTATTCAAAAAATACCCTTCGCTGAAGATTTCGTGCTTTTTCTTCTGCTTCAAATAAAGGATAGCCTAACCTGAGTTTATTGCCTTTAAACCAAAATACTTCCAGTAATTTTTTATTACTGCTTCTAGTACTGCCACTATATCCTAAAACTGTGTACAGGTTTTTGTTTCCTACTTTTACAGGTACTATTTTATAGTACAATGCACCATACCATTTGTTGGGAGTAAGCATTGTGGTTGGTTTAGGTGGAATGGTGTATTTATCTTCTTTAAACTCTATAGCAATTTGCTTTTTTGCACCTCTCGATTTTTTAAACATGATACAATAATGACTGTGCTCTAAATTACTATTCTCAACATTCCAATTAAATATTCTAAATGCGCCATCTGGTGCTTTGATAGTAGACATGCTTTTGAGTGAACTAAACGGGTATTCTAAAATTCCATTAATTTTTTCTAAATCTTTGACTGATTGATAAAGTGAAGCATTGTGCATATTTCTTTCCGCATCAGTTTTTGCTTTTCTGACAGAATCTAAATATGAGGCAATTTCATTTTCTGCCGCAATTAATTTTTCGTTTTCTTGCCCAAAGGACGAAAAGGCAATAAACAGTATGGAAATAAGAATTAAGCGCATATTCTATAAACCAAATTTATTGATAAAGTAACAATTATGGTACCTTAAATCAATTAAATGAGTGAAATAGTTAAAAACCAGGCCAAACTTAATAAGAAAGAGCTAAGGGCTATAACTTTTAATTGGGGGTCGAAGCTTTTATAATCGCTTGATTTATTTACTGTAATTAAATGCTTAATGTGAATAGCTAGTGCCGCTAATGTCGAAACAATTAAATATGTTTTTGGCAGGTTATAACTTTCAAAATACAGGAAAAGAAATAAAGCTATATAGCTCCAAAAGAAAAGAGAATAGTGATACTTTTTTGCTGTTGCTAGGCCCATTTTTACAGCTAAAGTATTTTTACTTGAAGCTCTATCATTTTCAATATCTCTCATATTGTTTAGATTTAACACGGCGGTACTAAAACACCCAATGCTTATGGCAGGTAAAAAGTATAGTATTTCAATAAACCCAGTTTGTAAATAAAATGATCCGTTGACACCAACGATTCCAAAAAATATAAAAACAAAAAAATCGCCTAAACCACTATAGCCATATGCCTTTTTTCCCACCGTATATTTAATGGCTGCTGCAATCGCTCCTAATCCAAGTAGGATAAACAATAAAACACTATAAGGATTTGACAGGGCTGAAAATACTAGCCAAATACCCGAAATTAGAGCCAATATGCTGAATATTATAATGGCTATCATCATTTGCTTTTGACTAATAGCACCGCTTTGTAGGGCTCTTGTCGGTCCTATTCGATTGTTGTTGTCGGTCCCTTTTATTCCATCACCATAATCGTTTGCTAAATTTGAAAGAATTTGAAGTAGCATGGTAACTATGATGCTCAGAGTAAAAATTGAAAAAGAAAAGTTTTCATTTTTAACGGCCATGGCATTACCCATCAATATTGTACTTAAAGCTAGTGGTAGAGTACGAAGTCTGAATGCTGAAATCCAATGTTTTAACATGCTTATAATAATTGTAATTTACAAGTCACGATTGGTATAAAAACTATTGGCTTGCGCAGTTGAGGTTAATGTTAAATCGTTGATGCATAAGTGAGCTGGTAGAGTAGTAGTGTAATAAATTATCTCTGCTACATCTTTGGCGCTCATCACATCAAACCCTTTGTATACTTGCTTTGCCTTTTCTTTATCCCCGTGAAAACGAACTTCTGAAAATTCTGTTTCTGCCATTCCAGGGCAAATTTGTGTGACTTTTATGCCTTCTTTCAGTAAATCAATTCGCATGGCTTGTGAAATAGCGTCAACCGCATGCTTACTGGCACAATATACATTTCCATTTTCGTATACTTCTTTACCTGCAGTTGAGCCTATGTTTATAATGTGGCCGCTAGTACTGTTTTTTATAAAAGGAAGAGCAGCTTTTGATACATAAAGTAAGCCTTTTACATTGGTGTCAATCATCTTATCCCAATCTTCAATATCACCATCCTGTATATGCCCCATTCCACTGGCTAACCCTGCATTGTTAATTAACACATCAATAATTTGCCAGTTTTCTGGCAATGATTTAAAGGCATTACTAACAGCTAATTTTCCTCTAACATCAAAACAGAGAGGAAGTACATCAATCCCTTTTGCTTTTAATTTGTTACAAAGACTATCTAAACGTTCTTGCCTTCGGCCTGTAATGATAACTCTGTAATTATTTTTTGCAAATAACTCAGCACAAGCTTCTCCAAATCCGCTTGTTGCTCCTGTAATAAAAACTGTTTTTGCCATTATTCAACCATATTGTGGAACACATTATTTACATCTTCGTCTTCTTCAAGCCGTTCCAATAATTTTTCTACATCTGCTTTTTGATCTTCAGATAGTTCTTTCATTACTTGAGGAATTCTCTCAAAACCAGAAGAAATAATCTCTATTTTTCTACTTTCTATTTCTTTTTGAATGTCTCCAAAACTATTGAATGGCGCATAAATTACAATTCCTTCCTCATCATCAAAAACCTCTTCAGCTCCAAAATCAATTAACTCAAGTTCTAACTCTTCAGGATCAATTCCCTCCTTATTAATGGTAAAATTACAAGTATGGTCAAACATAAATTCAACTGAGCCCTGCGTGCCCATATTGCCATCACATTTATTAAAATGCGACCGCACATTGGCTACTGTTCTATTATTATTATCTGTAGCAGTTTCAACTAAAATGGCAATTCCATGCGGTGCATAGCCTTCAAATAATACCTCTTTATAGTCCGAAGTATCCTTATCACTTGCTTTTTTAATGGCACGCTCAACGTTGTCTTTAGGCATATTTACAGCCTTCGCATTCTGAATGACTGCTCTTAATCTTGAATTGGCATCAGGATCAGGACCGCCTTCTTTTACAGCCATTACAATATCTTTTCCAATCCTTGTAAAGGCCTTCGACATGGCCGACCAACGCTTCAGTTTTCTACCTTTCCTAAATTCAAATGCTCTTCCCATTAATTGATGTTTTTTGTGCTACACAAATTTATAAATTTAGATTCAAGAAGCAAGCTTAATGAGCGGCTGATGTTTGCATAAAATAAATCAGAAGACTAAATTTAGACTCTTAAATACTATACTGTCCTATGAATCCTTTTCACTATGCATTTAAAGTAAAAGACCTAGAATCGACTCGACGGTTTTATTGTAAAATTTTAGGTTGTAAAGAGGGCAGAAGTGCCAACACTTGGGTTGATTTTGATTTTTTTGGTCATCAATTATCTGCACATGTTAGTGATAATATAGTAGAGCTTGATTATTGTGGAATAGTGGATGGCTTGAAAGTGCCTATTCCTCATTTTGGTTGTTTATTGTTACCAAGCCAATTTGAAACAGTGAAACAAAGTTTGTTATCAAATGAAATTGAGTTTTTGATTCAACCACAAGTGCGCTACGAGGGTGAAAAAGGTGAGCAAAGTACCATGTTTTTATTAGATTTTAGTGGGAATCCTATAGAATTCAAGTCTTTTACAAAGCAAGCCGAAATTTTCGAGTAGGTAGATTCAAAGTGAAAAGTACAAAACTTTACTTATCACAATCCAATGAAAATCCTTCCACCATTATCATTTTAGCGCCTTTATGGGTTTGCGGAAAAAACTCAAGAAATTTAGAATACGTTTTAGCCGGAACCACACCTCTCCCTGGCTCAAGCCAATTGTTATTCTGATGTTGAAATTCCACAATCGCATAATTTTTCAAAATGTAAGCCTTAAATTGCTTATCAAATTCGATTCTTTGAGCATCAATGCCATCATGGTCACCAGGAAATTTGCATTCAAAAAGAGGGCTTATATAATACACTAAGCCGTCTGCTGTCTTATCAACTAAAGTCATGTAACCTTGCTGATTTTGGGCACTTAAACTCGAATAAAAAAGTAAAAATAGAATGGATAGTAGAGCAGTTTTCATAGTGGTCGATAATTAATGGTTTTAGTCAAATATAAAGAAAAATGCTGAGTAAAAATAATAACAGTGTTTGATCAAAATAATTTTAATCATGTAAAAGGAAACTGTTGAAATGAGCTGTGGAGACTTTGGTCAATGTAGCTTTCTGACTCAAAATCCACCTGCACCTTCTCAAAAATTTGAGCCAAATACAATTGTATATTAAAATGCACAATAATCAGCCAGTGACTGCACAGTTGGTTCTTTTGGTACAATTGAAGTGCGAAGGCATCATTACAATCCTTCCGGAGGGATAATAACAAATTGTGGTGATAGCTCTTATACAATTAGTGTTTGCTATGCTGAAGGTATTAGGACAGTAAAAGAAACAACAGGATTTTGGCATTCACTCAAGAAATGTGAATCTTATGTAGGTGCAAGATATATTGACTATTACATTGCACCATAAGTTGTGTTGGTAGATATTTAATTTATGATTAATAGGCATTTATTTAGTTTTTTTGTGCCAATTATTTTCATAACATCATACTAAGCAGAATCTTATCAGATATACAATTTTCCGCGTGATAGTGGTGCTAGTTGTTGATTACTAATCCTACCCAAATATATAAGTGCTTGAGAGACTTATTATTAAATTATTATATTTGGAAATAATAAAAGTAAGAAAGTAATTTGAGTACTCCCGCAGTAATACTTTGGATTCTGATCTCAGTTACACCCTTTGTAACAATTCCATTAGTTTGGAATATTCTTGATTCAAAAAAGCACATCCGTATAGCAACTGGACTAATACTTGCTATTCTAATCTCAATACTTTTATTTTTAGCAAGTTTACAGATTTTGTTTTAAGTTGCAAAATCACACTTGAGAACACTTCCCTTTGGGTGCTGCACTGAGTATATATCGAAGTGAAGATGTCCGGAGGACAGATGGGATTACCCTTCCTTCTTCTTAAAATTCCTATTCTTGTTCTTATTTCTATTCTGAAACGGCTTCTTTTTCCTAAAATTGCCCCCTTTTCCCTTTGGCTTACCTTCTTCCCAAACTGGTCCTTCACCAATCGATTCTGGTGGAGATAGTTTTGGGATGGTCATTTCAATCAATTTCTCAATTTTTCTGAAACGGTACATGTCCTTTTGATTTACCATGGTATAAGCTTCACCAGTAGTATTAGCACGAGCTGTTCTACCAACACGGTGAACGTAATCTTCAGCATCATGCGGAACATCATAATTTACCACCATGTTTATTTCCTTTATATCAATCCCACGACTCATCACATCTGTTGCAACTAATATTCTGATTCGCTTAGATCGGAAACCTCGCAATACTTCTTCACGTTTGTCCTGCTCTAAATTAGAAGAGATGCCACTTGCCGGAAAACCTCCTCTTCGCAAATCTTTCACAATATCATTAACCTTACTTTTAGTTGAGGTAAAAACGATAATGCTGTCAAAATCTTTTTTCTCACTTAAAATATGCTGCAATACTTTGTTTTTTTGGTTGTCAAAAGTTAAGTAAACTTGTTGATGAACACCAGCTGCTGGTTTCGAAATTGACAAGCGAATTTCTTCAGGATTTTGGAGTATTTTTTGCGCTAGTTTATTAATACTTGGTGCCATGGTGGCACTGAATAATAAGGTTTGGTGCTTTTCTGGTAAATGTGAAATAATTTTATTTAAATCGTCAATAAAGCCCATGTCTAGCATTCTATCAGCTTCATCTAAAATTAAGTGTTTTACATTATCAAACTTCACATAACCAAGCTTCAGATGCGAAATTAGTTTCCCAGGTGTCGCTACAATAATATCTGTTCCAACAGTTAATGCTTCTTTTTCTTCGCCAAAAGATTTACCGCCTCCGCCACCATAAATGGCTTTAGATCCTACTGAAATAAAATATGACAATCCTTGAATTTGTTGCTCAATTTGAATGGCTAATTCTCTGGTTGGAACTATAATTACAGTGTCAATAGTCGTATCTTTTTTACCAATCAATTTATTTAATATAGGAAGGATGAATGCAGCTGTCTTTCCTGTACCCGTTTGCGCGCAACCAATTAAATCAGTACCATTCAAAACCAATGGAATGGCTTTTTCTTGAATAGGGGTTGCAGTTTCGAAGCCCATATAGTCAAGCGCTTCAAGTAATTCTGGTTTCAGGTTTAATTCCGTAAATTTCATGGGTATGAAGATAGGGGTTTTTCTGGAGTTGTTATTGGTTAGGTGGTATTAGTTATGAGGAGTGAGCTGTTAGCAGTTAGCTTTTAGCAATAAGCCTTTAGCAGTTAGCTAAGAGAAAAAAACTGTACTCATGACAAATGGTTTGTACAAAAACGATTTGGTTCAGTGTTGATCAAATGCCAATAACCAATAACCAATAACTCCAAACTAATAACCTCTTTATTTCCACTTCCCCTTAAACGGCAACGAAAGCAACAAGGTCAAACCATAGATAGGGTAGTAAACTTGATGCAGGATGGTCAACAAAAACTGCTTAATGGTCAACCGGTTTGAAAGTACAAATTCAACCGTAATTTTTAGTATCAGCGGCAAAAACCAAAAAAGACTTTCGTCCGTTTTGAACAAAGCCAAAAAAGGAACAGCATTGTAAAGTAGGTATAACAATATCAATACAACAGCAGAGCCATTGAGTACTTTTTGAATCCACCGCTTCCGTTGTGAGATGAGTGATGAAAAACTGGCTGGTGCTGGAGTTTGCACTTCAAGCCTTACATCATTGAAAGCAATAATGTTTCCTGCACTTTTCTTAACAGCTTCAAGCAAATAAATGTCATCTCCACTTGGCTCTGCAAAATCTGTCCTTGTTTTTAAAGATTTAATAAATGCCGATTTACTAAACGATAGATTGGCACCATTGCAGAGTGTTGGATTTTTCAATTTAGCTAACGAAAAAGTAAAGGTTTGAAGCCACTGAAATTCAATGGCATTCAATTGTTGGAATAGGGATGAACCAGACAATTTTACAGGGAGAATTGTTAAGTCTGATAAAGGTAATTTACTGATGTTTGAGAGGTAATCCGAAGCAAATGAGACATCAGCATCTATTGTATGAATAGGCTCATGAGTCGCATTTTGAATGCCATAAGCAATCGCACTTTTTTTACCACTGGTTTCTTTTAATTTCAAAAGTCTAAAAGGCAAGTCGAGCGATTGTAAGATGAGATTAACGGTATCATCTGTTGAATGGTCATCAACAAAAATGAGCTCAATCTGATCGCTAAAATCTGATTGATTTAGCGAAGCAATTAATGGCTGAATTCTCTTGGCTTCATTTTTAAATGGAATGATGACTGTGACACTTTTTGCTGCTCCTAATTTAGTTTTGCTAGTTGATTTTGATAAAGCTAATAGAAAAATAGCCGCAATCAAAAGTGAAAGATATATGACAATCACTACTATCATTTAGCTGATTTTTTAAGCCAAAATAGCCATCCCAAAACAGAAGGAATGGCCAGATTAATTAACCATAATAAAAACGAAACCGCTAAAATGATTTGAACTGGCAACGCAATCCAACTAAACACAAATACAGCAGCGGATTCTCTTACCAGTAATTTCCCCATAAAAACCCCTGGAACAACAGTGGTGATTAAAAATGTTGTCGCGCTCAATGCAATTATTAACAGTGTGCCATTGTCTATTCCAAACATCTGAAATAGGCAGTAGTATTGAATCAAAAACACGACATAACGTAAGGCGCTATTCCCTAGCGCACGAACTTTTAAATTCGCTGGAAAAGCTAATAAGTCATCAATGGTTTTGGTGTTAAAATCGTAGATTTTCTTTCCAAAAGGTAGTTTTAGCAACAGTTTTGGATTAAAATATAAAGCAATAGCCAACATTAGCATGCCAATGGGTAACATGCCATAAAGCCAAGGATTCAAATCAGATTTCACATAAAATAGAGACACTGCTAAGCCAATTATCCCGAGAGAAATAGAAACAATGAACTGTGCTAAATTGCCGAGTTGTGTATTAACCGTTCCTTGCACTCTGTTTTCCGGTTTGATGTAAATCAATCTCCCTATAAAATTGCCCAATCTATTTGGTGTGATCAATCCGGTGGCAAGGCCAGAAAGAACCGATTGATATGCCGTTTTTAGTGACAGGTTTTCAAACGGACTGGCTAATATTTGCCATTTTCGAGCCTCAAAAAACCAATTGAAAAAAGTTAAACCAATTGCCATTGAAAAATAGAAAAGCGCATCAGAAGAAAAATTAAGTTTTAAAACATCCGTTTCAGCAAGTGCTGCAGAAATTTTACTGTACAAAAACCAAATTAATAGTCCTCCTACTGCAGCTTTCAATAATAAAAGCACTTTTTTTGAAGGCCGATATTTTAACCAAATGCTACTTTCGGCACTCATATATTTTATACTGCTTATCGCTTGCCAAGACCTTAACCGATTTATAGCCTTTCTTTAAAGCCCCCTCATAACCTAAGTTTGAATTCACCACAATGGTAAATGTACCGCCAACTTTTAGTTTTTGGTAGGCTTGTTCAAACAAATTCAATGGAATGCTAATGTCAATAGTATGTTCAAAGTGGAAGGGAGGATTACTCACAATCCAATCGATAGAATTATCTTCAATATCGTTTAATTGATAGTCTTGACTAAAAGTCACTTTTTTAGATTTTACGTTTAGTTTAGAAGATTCAATAGCCAAATACGAATCGTCTAAAAAGTGAACAGCTTTTACATCAGAATTTTCTAAAATCCATTTCCCTATAATGCCATTACCTGAAGCCATATCTAAAGCTGATTCAGCCACGTAAGGAATTGCTATGTTTTTCAATAAATAGTCAGTGGCATCATCTACCTTTCCGCCAGAAAATATTCCTTTGTACTGCTGAATGGTTTTACCTTCATATTCGAATGATTCTATGCGTTCAAAAGCATCTAATTCTTTTTTGTCGGATAAGATCATTACCCTGGCCTTCTTTTCAGCTTTGGTTTGAGTAATGGTTGTAAAATATTTTTCCGCAATTTTAATCATGCCTTTGCTAAAGTACTTTGTCATAAATCCACAATATACTTGGCCATTATCTGCTAAGTTCTCATGAATATATTGCAAATACGTTTCAAATAAACTATTCGATTTTGGGATTTTCAAAAGCGCGGTATCAGCCAATTCAGGTAATTTATCAGTGAGGTTGAAGAAGCTGTCTTTTAAGAGTTTAATACTGTTGTTTTTAGCATTGGTCACAATGGCTTCATGCTGACTTTTTAAATCGGTCACTACCATTGGTGAATGTGCAGATGCATTACAAGTCAAATACCCAAAGGCATCATTGCAAATCAAAAAACGGCCCTTAAGCTCACTGATTTCTTTAATGATTAATTCATCAGCCGCATTCCAAGCTTTTAAAGAGTGGTGATGTTGCTTTGGTAATCGGATGAATTCGTGGTTTTCTGACATGTTACTTTTTATTGTGAAAGGCAAAGATAGCATAAGTTGGGAGGTGACACATTTACAGCGGTGACAGTATCAAAATCTAAACAAAATTAAGTACATTCGTCATTCAATTATTTTTGAAAATTATGACGCCTGACCATCCAAAAAAACTATTCTTACTAGATGCGTTTGCACTTATTTACCGTGCATATTATGCATTCATCAAAAACCCAAGGTTAAATAGCAAAGGTCAGAATACATCAGCTGCATTTGGGTTTACAAATGCCATGCTCGATATTATTAAAAAAGAAAAGCCAACACACATGGCAGTTGTTTTTGATGCGCCGGGCGATACGA
Source organism: Crocinitomicaceae bacterium (assembly GCA_045110285.1). Taxonomy (GTDB): domain Bacteria; phylum Bacteroidota; class Bacteroidia; order Flavobacteriales_D; family Crocinitomicaceae; genus Putridiphycobacter. Next base: position 76,315 of record JBGCGA010000057.1, read on the forward strand.
ATAGAGTAAGTGATTTTGCAGACTATAAAGCAAACCGTGAAGCCATGCCTGAGGACATTCGAAATATGTTAGAGCCCATTAAAGAGATTGTGGCTGCCTTTGATATTCCTATGTTAATGCTAGAAGGTTTTGAAGCGGATGATATTATTGGAACCATAGCAAAACGCGCAGAAAAGGAGGGTTTTGTAACGTATATGATGACACCTGATAAGGATTTTGCTCAGTTAGTGTCTGACAATATTTTTATGTATAAACCGGGGCGTGGTGGCAAGCCTGCTGAAGTTTGGGGCATCCCAGAAGTCAAAGAGAAATTTGAAGTGGAAGACCCAATTCAAGTGATTGATATATTGGGCTTATGGGGAGATGCCGTTGATAATATCCCTGGTATACCGGGGATAGGAGAGAAGACGAGTAAAAAATTGGTGAAGCAGTATGGTTCCGTAGAAGGTTTGATAGCGAATGCGCATGAACTAAAGGGGAAGCAAAAAGAAAATGTCATCAACTTTGCAGAGCAAGGCATTATGTCAAAATTATTGGCCACTATTATTTTAGATGTGCCGGTGGAGTTTAACGAAGAAGCATTGGTTCGCACGGAACCAGATCCAGAAAAAGTAAGGGCAATATTTACTGAACTCGAGTTCAAAAATATGGCGAGAAGGGTTTTAGGAGAAGAGATCATCATTCCATCTCCTGCAAAGTCTAGCGAAGGACAATTGGATTTGTTTGGCACGCCGCAAATGGCAATGGATGTCGAAGTGCAGGAAGATAATCAAGGTCCTGTAAAAACAATGGCTGACGTTACAGTTGACTATCAATTAGTGGTGTCAAAAGAAAAGCGAAAGCAAGTATTGGATTTGATTTTAAAAGAAAAATCAGTTTGTTTTGATACCGAAACAACCGGTTTAGATGCCATTACTTCTGATATTGTTGGTTTAGCCATTTCATTCAAAAAAGGAAGTGGTTTTTACATTGCTATTCCAAAAGGAGAAGAAAAAGCAATTTTAGAGGAGTTCAATCCTTATTTTGAAAGTGAAACCATTGAGAAAATTGCACATAATTTAAAGTTCGATTTAAAGGTAATTGCCAAGTATGGCATTGAGGTTAAGGGACCAATTTTCGATACAATGATTGCCCATTACCTGTTCAATCCTGAAGGGAAGCACAGCATGGATTATTTAGCAGAATTGTTTTTGAATTACCAACCAGTTTCTATTGAAACGTTAATTGGTAAGAAAGGAAAAAATCAGTTGAATATGGGCGATTTAGAACCTGAGAAAATTGCTGATTATGCTTGCGAAGATGCCGATATCACTTTTCAATTAAAAGAAATTTTCCAAAAGGAAATTGATAAGCCTCACTTAAAGGATTTATTCTATGACATGGAAATGCCCTTGGTACCTATCTTAAAAGATATGGAGCTGGAAGGCATTAATCTAGATGTGCCCATGTTGAATCAATTTTCAGCAGATTTAGAAAAGGATTTAACCAGATTAGAAACAGATATTAAAGAATTAGCAGGTGTTTCAGATTTCAATTTAGATTCGCCAAAACAATTAGGAGAGGTTCTATTTGACGTCATGCAAATTGATGCGAAAGCTAAGAAGACCAAAACAGGTCAGTATTCCACCAGTGAAGACACCTTGCAAAAATTAGCAGCTAAACACGAAATTATTCCTCATATTTTAGATTATCGATCACTCAAAAAATTAAAAAGCACTTATGTGGATGCTTTTCCAGAATTAGTGAATGAAACTACAGGAAGAATTCATACCCATTACATGCAAACCATTGCCGCAACGGGTCGTTTGAGTTCTACAAATCCTAATTTACAGAACATCCCAATTAGAACAGAGCGTGGCAGAGAAATGCGTAAAACATTTATTCCTCGTGATGAAACCTATCAGCTAATGGCAGCAGATTATTCTCAAATTGAGTTAAGAATTATTGCCGCTTTAGCCAAGGAGGATAATATGATTAAAGCCTTTAAAGATGGTTTAGAT
>JBGCGA010000058.1:0-17770 GCA_045110285.1 Crocinitomicaceae bacterium
GTTCCTAAAATTTTACCTGCGTATTCAACTCTCACGTATCTTAAAGTACCGGAGTTATCGTTAGCATCAGTGCCTCCATAAACTCCCGTACCACCTTCGCCTTCTGCAGTTTCTCCTGCATTTATAGGTGCCTTTCCGTTAATGATAATTCCGCCCCATTCTCCAGCTTGAGGATTATCTTTTACAGGTGTAAAAACAATTGGTAAAGTGGCTGTACCATTGGCCATTAATTTTCCCCCTTGTTTTACGGAAAGAAATGGCGTTGTTCCGTCATTAGCAGTATAAATTGTTGATCCGGCTTCAATAGTTAGTGTTGCGCCATTAGCTACAAAAACACCTCCTGAAATTAACCAGTTATCGGCTGCATTTATGGTTTGATTACTCGAAATAGTTCCAGTTATTTGTCTGTAAGTTTTGTTTCCAACTTCAACTGATGAGTACCAATCATCACTAGTATCAAAAACGCAAGGATTATTTTTGTCATCTCTTTTTGCATCTGGATCGTAATTTGTAGCAGCTACATCAGTACATCCTTTTTTACAAGAAGTTACCGTTCCTAGTATACTTCCAGCTAAAATCATTATTCCTAAAGTTGTTTTTTTTAATTTCATTTTTTTGTTCTTTTTTTTTACAAATATCGGTAGTATATTAAGGCTCTGTGTTATGATGGTTTTATATGTCTGTTATCCTTATGTTAAATTTCGTTTGTGTTTTGTTAAAGTAAAAATAAGTACTGACAAACGTCTTCGGGTGTCATGCAAGACAGAGGTAGTCGAAAACAAAAAAAGACGACTATTACAGTCGTCTTTTTAGATTAAATTTAATTCTATACTACAGTTCTTTTTTCTTTTTCGATTTCTTGCTATAATCAATGGAATAGCCCAATGAAAAACTTAAATCGATTCCCTGTTTAACACTGTTAACAGTTATGTATTCTCCTACATTCACTTTGTCTTCTTGAATAATGTCAATATTTGGATTTAGTAAATTACTTACTTTAAAGCCAATTGTTAAATTGTTGTTCATACTTAAATTAGAAACTAAATTAACAGAATTTACCGGCTGTGCATAACTGTCACCAATCCCATTTGATCCAACAGTAACCAAACGTTTTCCAAATACATTATATGCTACAGCTAGTAATAGTTTATTTTTGTTTTCAAATGTCTTATTGTATCGTAAATCAATATTTAGTAAAAAAGGTGATGCACCTTCTAAAGGTCTTACGGCGTTGGTATTAATAGTGCTTAAATCAGTAGTATCAATGTTAACTCTTGTAAACATATACGTTGTATTGAAACCTAATGATAGATTGTTTAACAGAGCATTTTGATCTTCGTCCTCATTTTTAACTAATGACCCTAAATTTCGAACAAACTCAATTTCTATTCCTCCAACAGTGGCTGAAAAAGCATTTGAAAATGACATTAATTGTCCACTTGCGGTCGCTTTCATAGTTTGTTCTATTGGTGTGTCTAAATACTTGTAAAAAACACCTGCGGTAATCATTTCACCTGGTTTAGGGTAATGCTCATAACGAATGTCAAGATTGTAGTTTTCTCCATTTTTTAATAGTGGGTTACCTTCCGCTTTCATTCCAGCAAAAAATAGAGTGTATTGAAAAGGTGCTAGTTCATTAAATTTTGGTCTTGTTATAGTTTTGCTGGCAGCTAGTCTCACCACGTCTTTTTTAGAGGCACTATATTTAGCAATAAAACTAGGTAGTAAGTTAGTAGCAGGGTTTGTTGTTTTTTCTATAATTGAAGGTGATTGCTGATTTCTATTTACAACTGATTGATTCGCCATTTCGTAACGTATTCCAGGAATTAATTCCAATTTATTTAGCTTTAATTTTACATCTGTATAAGCACCATAAACATCTAGATTTGCTTTGTATGACGAACCAAAATTTGTTACTTCTTGAATATAAAATTGGCCTTCGTTGTGTTGCTCAGAATTCAAGTAATTATTTAGGTTTTCAATATCAGCGTTATTTCCTATAGTTGATGATAGTTCATTTAAAATGTAGTTGTATTGTTTGTAGTCAAAATCTCTTTGTTTCGATTTATAATCAAAACCTGCATTAATGACAACAATTTCTTCAACTTCGTTATTATTGCTTGAAATATCTTCATTGAACTTTGCTACAAATTTTGCATTTACTTTACCCGCTAGTTCTGTTTCCTGTAGTTGACTGAAAAATCTGTGATTTTCATTTTTGTCGATATAATTGAAAGCATAGCTATCTGTTGCATCTCTGTCATCATAAAACATGACTACTTGTCTTCTGTCTGGTTCTTTACTACCTGTTAAATTATATGATCCCCTCCAATCAATTAACAAAGCACTAAAATCTTTATCTTTATTTGGCTTTAGTAATTTGTGAGATCCTAAAATTTGATTGCTTGAAACATAATTTTGTCTGTAGGTTAATCGATTTGAATAAACGTTCCTAGCGTAATCAAAATGTTGCCCCCAAGTGTCTCTTGTTTCATCATCAGAAGTATTAATTAATAATGTGTTAAAAGTGATATTATGGTCAGGACTCATTCTTAAATGTGCACTAAATAGTCCAGTTGTGGCTGTTGTTTTATTGTATTTTTCAATATCGTAATTTAGTCTTTCTTCGCTTTGCGCATTGATTAATTTAATTTGTCCGTAGGATGTTCTTAAGCTATTATCGTGCTTTAGTAGTGCTAAGAATCCTATTCCTGAAGATTTATTTTTTGACTTAGGAAAATTGATAAAATTACCTCCTACAATTGAGAGGCTAGAATTTGGCACTGCTTTATTAATCACTGTTCCAAAATTATCTGCAAAGCCAGTTCCTCTTCCTTCTACTGAATTATAAAACGAATTTGGATAAATGGTATTAATAGCAGAAAAAGGACTATTCTTAGAATTGTTTTTTACAAATTCAGGTACGGCTCTTGTACCGTCATCAACTCCAAAATAGTCAGTTTTCCCTCCTCTATAGGTTTTAAAATCTTGTCCGGTAGTTTGCGTATTCATTCCAGAACCTAAGGATATCGATAAAGTTGGCTTTTCTAAATAACTTTTAGTAATGATGTTAAAAGCACCACCCGAAAAATCACCATATAATTCTGACGACATTACCTTACTCACAGATATAGAACTTACCACATCAACTGGAAACACATTTAATGGAACAACTCTGAAATCAGGGTTTGGAGAAGGGATTGGTAAGCCGTTAAGATAAGCCACATTATATCTATCGCCTAAACCTCTGACGTATAAAGTATTTCCAACAGTAGACATGCCTGTCATTTTTTTTGCGCCGTCTGCAATATTCGATACTCCTTTACCTTTTAGTTGTTTAGAAGTGACTGTCGTAATTACTTTTTCCGATTCTTGAGTGTCTTTTGCCGATTTCACTTCCCCAGCTTCATTTGTGTTGGCGCTAGCAAATACTGTTATTGTTTCTAATGAAAGCGGAAACAGTTCTACATTTAATGTTTTCGTTTCATTAGCAACTATCATGATGTCAATTGTATCATTTTTTAATAAAGCAGATGAAATTGCAATGCTGTGTTTTCCAGCAGGTAGCGCTATTGAAAAGTTACCATCTAATCCGGTTCGTGAACCTACTGGCGTATTTATTACCCTGATGACAGCAAAAGCAACAGCCGCTTGTTCATTTGATTCAAGGGTAGTAACACTCCCTTTTAACGTTCCGGTTTGAGCTGTTAAATTGAGTGCTGGCAAAAATGCTAGTATAAGTACAAATAAGTGTTTCATTTACATTATTTTTTTGCAAATCTACATTTAAGACTCCTCAGAATCATTGAAAAGTTATTTACCAATAGGTTAATATTACTTAACATTGAATTAATGTAATCGTAAATGTGACTTAACATCATATTGACGGCATCAGGCTTAACTTTACAAGAAATTAAATTTAATGGTTGGACAGAAAATTCTTATTGTTGATGACGAAGAAGATATCGTTGAACTTTTAGCTTACAACTTTAAGAAACACAATATGCTGGTTTATACTGCTACCAATGGGAGAGAAGCAATAAAATCAGCGAAAGAAAATATTCCTGACGTTGTTTTGTTAGACGTGATGCTGCCAGATATTGATGGGATGGAAGTATGCGAAGAAATAAGAAAGGATAAAGCTTTGCAGAATTCTTTAGTGCTTTTCTTGTCTGCTCGTGGGGAGGATTATTCTCAAATTGCGGGATACAAAGTTGGTGCTGACGATTATATTGTTAAGCCAATTAAATTAAAAATTCTGTCTGAAAAAATTAGAACTTTATTAAATAGAAAGAATACTGTTAATGATGAAAATATAGCCAGTAAACATTTGGTAATTGATCGAAACAAATACACTGTGACAAAAGATGGAAAAGAAAGTGTTATTCCAAAAAAAGAATTTGAATTATTATCTCTTCTAATGTCCAACCACGACAAAGTTTTAAGAAGAGAAGAAATATTTGAGAAAGTATGGGGTGTAAAAACTTTTGTGGGTGATAGAACCATTGATGTTCATATCAGAAAATTAAGGGAAAAATTTGGACAATCAATTATTACTACTGTAAAAGGAATAGGTTATAAATTCGAAGACTACTAATTATTCTAATCTAATATAAAAAAATGATAGCTAATGAAAGTTACCCCTTTTGATGATTGATTACTATCTGCTTAAATTAAAACATAACACTTACACCTAAATTATAACCCAACCAAAGTTTTGTAATCCCCTGGTTGCCCCACCATTTTTCATCATAAATTGGCTTTGGCACATATAATAATGTATTTCCTTCCGAATCATATTCTCCAAAGTAAGCATTAAAAGAAGGGCCAGCAAATAGACCTATATTTTCTAATATATTGTATCTTAAACTTAACTGACCTTCGGTTAAAAAGTCAATGGTTGGAGTGAATTTTTTTTCACTAATATAACTTGCCGACAAGTCTACTGAAATTTTGAAACGATTGGTTAAATTAACCATTGACCCAACTCCAAGACCATATGAGAAGTATTCACCTTTAGGTTTTGGCATGTATCCAAATTTAAAAATATTGTAAAAGTGATCTACACCAAGTTTAAGGTTTGCATTATAATTCACAGATTCATTGTACGACAGATCTAAAGTGTTGAATCCGTCCTTCACAATACTAAGTAGACCAATTGGTGTCCCAAATTCATATTCGTTTGCAAAGTTTATAAGCCCTACTTGAAGCCCCCCAACTTTTTGAGCTCTATTAATTAATCCGACTTGAATTCCTTGGAGATTTCCTGTATTAATATTTGAAATAGCACTAATCTGTAAGCCATTAAAATGACCTGAATTAAAGTTCGACAAACCTGCTATTTGCAGTCCTAAAAATGGTCCATTTGTTTTGTTCCTAAGTCCCGCAATTTGCATGCCTGTATACCCACCGTCAACAGTATTGGCTAATCCTGCAATTTGCATTCCACCACTGATTTTTCCAAATCGATTACTCAAGCCTGCGATTGCGATACAATACGCTGAATCAGCCACGAAATTACTAATTCCAGCAATTAGTACGCCATTGGCAGAAGCTAAATTATTGTTGGCAATTCCAGCAATTTGACATCCGTTTACATCTCCTAGATTTTTATTCGCAATTCCTCCGAATTCGAACCCTAATAGTCCACCGTTTACTCCGTAAAAAATATTAAAAGATAAAAAGTTTTTTTGAGTTTGAGAGGTGGTGCCATACAATCCAATAGGGTGGATAAAAGAAACTTGAATTGGTTTTGTTGAAATGGTGTCGCTATCATTTTGGGCAGCAAGTGAGCCTGTAAAAGTGATGTAAAATAATAGTAGGCTAATTGTTTTCATGGTATAAAATTTAACTTGTTTATTATATAACAAGTCAAACACTTTTTACCCCTACTCAATGTTAAAATCTTATTCCAAATTGCCCACCAACCCAAATGTTAACGTATTCTCCGTTTAGATTGTCCTCATAAATTGAGTATTCATTGAGCACTAATGCTGATTGACTAAGCATTTTTGTATTGATGTTAAAAGTAGGTCCAGCAAAAATGGCAAAATGATCGGACAGCTTAAAGTCAAAACTAGGTGAAAATTTTCCTAATTCAGTAAAGTCATTTTGCTGATTGAATGCAATAATTCCTTCAATGTCAGTAGAAATAGCTATTTTTTCTGATACATTATAGACGGCTCCGAAACCAAAACCTAAGCTTGTTAAGTTCTGTATACCATTAAATTGTTTTCCCAAACTGTAGATGTTATACAGTCTTTTTGTACCAGTTTTTAGTCTAATATTAGCTATGCTCGTTTCATTTGTTACAACTTCAATTTTGTGGTATCCGTCCCAAACAAAATTTACCAGCCCAATACTTAACCCTTTATTAGTTTTACTCAAATTGATAATTCCTAGCTGAAGTCCATTGTTTTGCTTCGAAAAATTAACCAATCCTGAAATTTGGAGCCCGTTATTTTTGTGTGCAATATTTACTAATCCTGCCATTTGAAAAAAATTAGCACCGTCAATTGCTGAATTCATGAACCCTGTAATTTGCGCACCAACATACTTTTTTAGCGCCACATTTTGCACTAGCGACAACTGCAAACCATTTGATGTATTGGAGGTATGATTAACTAGGCCGCTAAATTGTAACCCATTAAATCCATCTTTTGCAAGAGACGTGAACCCCGCTATTTGAATGCCATTCATTTTTTTTTGAACCTTGTTGACAATCCCACCAATTTGTAAACCAAATAATTTGCCATCTACTTTATTGCCAATTAATGATAGCTGAATTCCACTAAATTTTTGGTTTGTAGCATTATAAATTATTGCAGTTTGAATGCCTAAAAAGTTTTGCCGAACGGCGTTTGAAATGCCTCCAATTTGCAGTCCTAAAAAGTCTTTTTTCACAACGTTTGAAACACCACTCAATTGAAGCCCTGTAAAATGACCTCCTACTAAGTTAGTAATCCCTCCAAACTGAGCACCAACAGCTTCTTTTTTTAGAATATTTGCTAATCCTCCAATTTCTATACCTTTTAATCCTTTAGAGTATCCTCCTAAGATATTTAGCGAAAAGTGATTATAAAGAATGCCACTGTAAGGATTGCCCGTATTTAAACTGACTCGCGGAATCAATGAAATTTGTGCCCACCTATTTTCATTTATATGTTTTAGGTTTTCGTGATGTTTTGAAGCATTCATTGAAAATAATTCACCAGAAATTGTTTTATCTTCAAATTCTATCCACACTTTTTTTGGGACAGCTGGTGACGGAAGTTTATTAATTTCTTCAATTTGTTGATACAAACCTTGCGAGCCATCTATTTTGTTTAGTTCTTTAAATTCAATAAGTCTAACTGCCGTTCTGTATTCGCTCTTTGCGTAGTATAATTTTATGGTTGATTGGTTATTTGAAATGTTGAGGTTAAAAACCCCATTCTTATTGGCAAGTACCGAGTGCTTTGAATCAATGTCATACACACTAGCAAAAGGAATAGGTTGATTTGTTTCATTGTCAGTTACTGTACCTGTTATTAGGATTTCAATTTTTTGATTTGGCGCACGACTTGGCTCATCAACTAAGTCTTTTTTTAAAATTAAAATATGATTGCTTATGGCCTTTAATTCTACTTTTTTGTTAAAAATTACGTTGAGGCCATAGCGAATCGTTTTTTGATACAGAGATATGTTAATTTTTTTGTCAGTATCAATTATTTCGGGGTTGTAAGAAAAGTTGATTTTTCCTGACTTTTCGATTTCATGAAGTATTGCTTTTATGGGAGTATTTTCAAATTGAATACTGATTACCTGGTCAAGAATATCGTCCTTAGCAATAGAAATAAAACTAAAGAAAATAATCGCAAATATCCCAAGTAATTTTCTAGTCATTACACTTAATACTGTAAACTATTTTACTGCTGATTGTTTCTTTAATAATTTTTAAGTCATGGACTAAACTAATAACCGCTAAAATATCGTCTAAGCTTTCATGATGATGATCGGATACAATTGGGTAGTTTGCAGCCTCCATACAATCTAGATTAATATCAGTTTTAAAAATGCCACTTAAAGTATTAATAATGTCACCTAGCTTTTCTCCTTCGAAATTCAGTTTTTCATCAATCCAATATAATTCCGACACTTCACTTTTTAGCGCATCTTCTTTTTCAAGCAAGCCATTGTTTTTACTAAAAATGCCTTTTTCATTTGCTAAAAGAATTAATTTATGTGCTCCGTTTCCAAATTCAACCTTTCCTGACTTAACAAATACAGTAGTAGTATTGTTTTGGTCATTTGTATTGATATTAAATGAGGTCCCGAGCACCTTTACATACGTGTTTTTGGGCAAATCAATAGTAAAAGGCTTACTTTCATCTCTTTCAACATCAAAAAATGCATGACCTTCTAGCTTTATTTTTCTTTCAGTTTTTCCAAAGTTTTTAGAATAGGAAATTTTTGAATTTTTATTTATTGTGATGGCAGTACCGTCGAGAAGCGTTTTTTCAATGACAGAATTTGTTGCTGTTAATTGCACTTTTTCAATTGGTTGGTTCCAAAAGTTGAATACTGTAAATAGCACAGCAATTGATGCCGCTACTCCAAGCGCTATCTTTAAAAAACTATTTTTTCTCTGAATTGGAATTTCAGAACTTTTGTCAATTTTGGTCAGTATTTTTTCCCAAGCTGCGCCTGTGTTTACTGCAACTGGTTTAGGCTTTAAGTGTTCAGTCGCTTCCCAAGTTTTTTTAAGGTTCTTAAATGTATTTTGATTGTCCTCCGATTTAGCTAGCCAATGTTCAACAGTTTTATTTTCTTTTGGTAGTAATTCTCCGTTAATATAAGCCATTAATACCGCTTCATTGACTTCAATATTTTGGTAATTATTATTCATGGCAATTGTCTAAATAGAATGATAATGAGAATAGTGAGGTACTCAGCTAAATCAACTTTAAGATGTTTTAACGCGCTGCCCATTTGATTTTCTACAGTTTTAATACTGATTTTTAATTGATTAGCTATTTCTTTGTATTTCAAACCATCATACCTGCTCATGATAAATATCTTCCTTCGCCCTTCTGGTAAACTATCTATAGATTGTCTAATTTTTTCAGATAATTCATTTGCTTCTAGTTCGTCATCTATCTTAAATTCCTTCGCTTCCATCTCTCTCTGATTATGAATTTTATAAGCTTCCCTTACTTCAATATGTTTTAATTGATTTAAGCATGCATTTTTAATAGAGCTGTAGAAATAGGCCTTCTTAAATTGCACTTCTGAATACTGCTCTCTTTTCTCCCAGTACTTTACAAAAAAAGCTTGCACGATTTCTTCAGCAGCTTCAAGATCTTGTAAATATTTATTTGCAAATCCACAAAGTTCTGAATAATAGCGCTTAAATAGCGTTTCAAATGTGCCAATATTTAAAGTCTTTTTAATCTCCAAACCTATGACTAAGGTAATTAATTTATGCTTTTGAAATAAATTAAAATTGCTTTACAGAACCCGATCCTGTAATGTCGCTATTAACTGTTGGATTTCCTACGTATCTTACTTCACCACTTCCACTTATTTTTACGTCTAGATTATCAATGCTATTAACTTTACAGTCTCCCGAACCTGATATTGAAATACTTGTTTCAGAACAAGGTAAGCCCATTAAATCTATATCTCCTGATCCACTGATTTTTATTGTCTGTTGGCTCATGGTATCAATTCCTGATGCAAAAATATCTCCTGAACCCGATATTGAGGTGTTGAAAATGTTTACGGAAAGACTGTCAGCATAAAAATCTCCTGAGCCAGAAATCTTCAATTTTAAATTTTCGGTGGTCAATAGGTTTTCGATCTTGAAATCACCACTACCTTCAATATCTATTTCATTTAATTCAGGAGTGACAATAAATATTTTAATCGCTTTTTTATTGCTGAAACAAAAGTCATTTTCTAGGTCTAGTTTTAAAGTGTTTTGAAAAACAGTTGAAGAAATATGCTCCATTAACTTTGTTGGGGCTTCTATAGTTACCGATTGGTTGTCTCCCTGTGTATAGTATATGTCAGCATGCATTTCCAAATTAATTTTGCTAAACTCAGATACGTTTACGGTTTGTGAAATGATTTCTGAATTATACGATTTGCACTTGAATTTCTTTTGACAAGCTCCTAGAAATGATATCAATATAAGGCTAAATAAGATTTTTTTATTTTTCATAATAATAGTGTTTACTTATTAGACAATTGAAAAATCGTTTACCCCTATTTAAAAAAAAACCATCCGTGAAAACGAATGGTTTTTTTCAATTCAATTTTAGTTTTTATTTATTCAAAATCATCTAGGACCTCTTCAGATGAAGAACTTGTTGCTTCCCCATCAGAAATTTGACTGTAAATGTGAGCTTCCATTCCCAATACTATTGGCATTACTAGCAATAATGGAATAAGCATTAATGGTCCCCAAATCATGGCAAGTATATATCCAACGATTTGTGCAACGATAATAAACGCAAATTTTGCCAAGAAAATACTCCATTTATGACCATAAGTTCTTTTATTACTTAAGTTCAATGCATCTGTTGGCGTCATTTCTTTATCTATTAAAAAATAAATACTGTATCCGTAAGCAATACTCATTACAATTCCTGGGATAATCATAAACATGAAGCCCATTAGAATAATAAGGTATAAAAGCCCCATCAACAATAAGAATTCTCCCATGTTTTTACGGTATTTTTCATTAAAAATCTCACCAGGAGAGATCGTGTCGCCTTTACTCATTTTCATAGGCAACGTTGCCATGGCAATAGTTGTTCCTACATTTAAATACGGAATCCAAATGGTTAGAACATATAAAATAGCAGATAAAAGTAGTGCTACAAAGTTTTTCAGACCAATGGTCATTCCATTTCTGATGATTGATTCAATCGATAAATTTTTTTCCATGATTCACTTTTTTTGGGTTTAATTAATAGTTATCAGCACACAAAGTAAAAATTATATTGAACAATTTACCATTTAGGCTTTGTTTTTTATAAACAACTGCGGATATGCACTTCCTATTTGATTAACTTTGCGGGGTGAAATTAAATGAATGTTAGATTTAAAAGTTTACAATAAAATACCAGCTGCAAAAGGGAGGGTTTTAATCACTGAGCCTTTTCTAGAAGATGATTATTTTGAAAGATCTGTTGTTATTTTGTGCGAACACAATGCCGAAGGGTCTTTTGGTTTTGTACTCACAAATTATAGCTCTATAAAACTTCAAGATATCAGTAATTTCCCACCACTTGAAACTCAAATATCTATCGGTGGTCCTGTAGATGCTCAACACCTATATTACATCCACACGCTTGGCGATAGCATAAGTGAAAGTATTGAAATAAGCCCTGGCCTTTTTATGGGAGGCGATTTTGAAGCCATCAGAAATTTGGCAAATTTAGGGCAAATTAAGCCAGGTCAAATTCGTTTTTTTATTGGCTATTCAGGATGGACTAAAGGACAGTTAGATGATGAACTAAAAAAAAATGCATGGTTAGTTTCTGAGGTGGATGATATGACAAAAATAATGGACGACACGAGTGAAACGCTATGGGAAGATTTTATGAGAAGTCAAGGTGGAAAGTATAAAGCTTTTGCAAACTTTCCAATCGACCATAAACTTAATTAGTATTCGTCAATCAAATATTTTTTTATGAATGTTTTCATTTTTTCTCTGTTTTTTTCAGTGCTCATAAAGTCTTGAAATTGCGGATAAATGTCGTAATGAAAAAACGTAAAAAAGATATAGCAATCTAAATAATCAGCTTTATTCATTTTTGCAGCGAATCTAAAAATAGGAGGTAGGTTATTTTCGTTTTTCTCTAAAAAGGCGCGCCATGAATTTACTTCCAAATATCTATCAGTTGATTGTTTCTCACTTAAAATGATTCCATCTATATTGTAAATACCTTCTCTTTCGTTTTTTGCATTTCGGTAGGCATTATATGGTGCAATTAGTGGTTCTTGAGCAGAGTCGGACATGTTGTTAGCAAAAAAATCACGTTTTATATTTTTTGTATACATCCATTTGTTTTCTTGTTTCAATATATCCATATATCGGTACTTCAAGCCATAACTAGGGTAGACGCAAAATGCATCTAAACACTCTTCTTTCGCTCTTTCCCATAATTGTTTACCCATTAATGCATCAATTAAATATTTTCGTGGTTCAATTAAGTCAGGTTGCAACTCCTTAGCTATTGAAAAATAGAAGATAGCGCTGTCATAATTGTCTTCCCTCCAATACGCATCTCCCAAATATAATACAGCTTTATAATAGGTTTCGCTCACGTTTATTGCTTTTCTGTAGTTTAACTTTGCCATTTCAAAATCTTCCTTTACAAAAAACGATTCTCCCTCTTCAAAAAATGCCTTTGCCGTGTCTGAGATAAGACTATCTGGTTCGTAGTCTAATTTTATTTTTCGTATGTATAAATCGGCAAGGGGAGTGGTTGACATGACAGATGCCTTTCTACAAACTGCAATAAATCTGTCATCATTCGATTCAGATAAGCTAGACATAATACTTTCACCGCTGATCGTATTTGTTGTATCGTTTCCCTCATTTTCAACCGAAATTTTCATCCCATCAAACATCTCTTTCATAAATGAATATTGCCGATATTCCATATTTATCAAAGTTCCCCAGCCATTATCGTTACCAAAGTTTGGTGCTTTGGCAATGTACTTTTCTAGTTTGGCAATTCCTTTGGCTGAGTTTTTATTATAAATTTTAATGGACTTGTTAACTTGTTTTTGAGTTTGTGCAACAGCGGTTGTTACCGATATAAAAAGGATTATTATTGCTAGTAATTTTGTCATAATTTGTTCCATTGGCTAGTTAAAAGTCTGTGAATTCTTTCCACAACTTTGTTCTGGTATATTTTTGTTCTGAAATTACCTACCCATGTAATTCCTTTAATTGCATTTGTTAAAAAAAGTTCGTCTGCTGCAAGCAAATTCTGAGGAGTTATAACGCATTCATAAACCTTCATATTGTTCGCAATTGCTAAGTTAATAATCATCATTCGCATTGTACCACCTAAACAGCCTGCGTCTAAAGCGGGTGTATATAAAACTCCGTTACTAACAATAAAAATATTTGCACTGGACGATTCTATAATGCCAAGCTTATCATTTTGTAGCAAAACATCATCCAATTGATGCTCTTTTGCATACATTTTTGCCATAATGTAAATGAGTCCGTTTTTAGTCTTATAGTTGGACAGCGGATTGATGTGTTTTTTTATATCATTGTAAATGTCCACTCTATGGCCTGCTTCATTCAATGTAAACGAATTTTTAGGAAGACTGTAGGCTTCAATAAAATAATCGATATCGTTAGTGCGCGGTAAATAGGTTCCGCCAGACTTTCTATCAATAGATAACCTAATTTTCCCTCCTGAACTGATGTTGTTTTGTTCTATCAAAAAATTGATTTCTTTTTGAAGGTAGTCTTCTGTTAAAGATGCAGGAGGATTCATATGCAGCACTTTAAACGTCTCAGTAAGTCTTTTAAAGTGATTTGAAAAATTGATCATTTTCCCGTTAATAACTCTAATGCTTTCAAAAAAACCATCTCCATATAAGTGACTTCTGTTGCCTGCCTTTATAGCATAGGATTCGATTGGAATAAGAACTCCATTGTTATTTACGTATTGCTTACTCATCCAAAAATAGCTTCAAAGAATGAAATATAGTAATTATAATCCATCAATCCTATAAACACAAGCCCGAAGATAGCGCCAGAGATGTGTGCATCATGTGCCACAGGAGATCCGCCTCTTTTGGCTAAAAAGTACTCTCCAATTAATAAAAGGGGTCCAAATATATAAGCAGGTAATGGAAGAATTGGTAAAAAAATAATGATTAGTTCTGCTTGAGGGTTAAGGATTATAAATACAAATACAATTGAAGATACAGCCCCTGAAGCACCTAGAGCATTGTAATACGGATTGTCCTGATGTTTATATAGCGCATATAGACTGCTAAAAGCCAATCCACCGACGAATAATAAAAGATAGAAGTAATAACCCTTGGCACCAAATGCAGAAATAAACGTAGGTTCTACACTCGAAAAATTGCTGCCAACACTTTCTTGTGCCCCCTGTACACCAAACATATATAGTACGTACATATTAAAAAATAAGTGAATGAAATTGGCATGTATAAAGCCATGCGAGAATATTCTGTACCACTTTTTATGATGCACAATGTCATAGGCGTTAAACAACATTCTTCCTTTCAGTTCTGGCCGGTCAAAAGCCATTAATGATATAATTATGGTGATGCCAATGATGAGGTAAGTAATGTACATTTAATAAATTATAGTTGTGTAATCAAATAATTCAAACTAATATTGTGCTACCAATGAGGTAAACCCATGTTTAAAAATAATTTGAATTATAAAGTAGTTATACTATTTAGCCTTGTTTTCGTTACATTTTTGGGATGTAAACCAACCGAAAAGTCTCCTGAAGAAATCAAACAGGAACTCTCAACATTACTGCAAAGCAAGTTTTCGGGACAAAATTTTGAATTTCAAACTGTAGATTCAGTTGTTTTTGACAGAACTATCAATTTTTACAATTCCACCAATTTTAAACCTATCTGGGTAAATGATACGTCTTTGAATCGTCAAGGTTCAGAATTATTTTTACTTCTTTCAAATTCAGAACGTTATGGATTGTGGCCCAGTTTTTACAATGTTGATGTTATAAATGACCTAAAAGATGTTTCAGTATTAGATGCCGAAGTTTTGCTAACAAATGCACTGATTTTATTTACGACCCACCTTCAAGCTGGTGTTCTAGAGAAAGATACTGCTATTCACTTTAATAATTTTAAACAAAATATTGATTTTAATCATAACGATTTGTTACGTCAAATAGCTGATGGTAAATCAGTTTCTGAAGTTGTGTTAAGTGTTCAGCCAAAATTGTGGGAATATCAGCAATTACAAAAAGGACTTGCTAAGTTTGTTAGCCAGTATAAGCTCGATACTGTTACTGTTGAGGTACCAAGAATAAAAGATGATTCCGCAAAATGTTATGATGCGGCAAGAAAAGCACTCGTTGCAATTGATTTCATAAGTGAAGAAACAGCCAAAGATGATTCATTGTTTTTAGAAGGATTAAAAGCCTTTCAATTAGCCAATGGATTAAAAGATGATGCTGTTGTAGGGAGGTGGACAGGAAGAATGTTGGAAAAATCAAATAATGATCGTTTTTTAGCTGCTGCTGTTAGCCTTGAAAAATGGCGTTGGAAAGCAAAAGATACAATTCCTGATCGGTACATTTGGGTAAATCTTCCTTCGTATACATTAAAATTATTTGATAAAAACGAATTGGTTCGTCAGCATAGGGTCGTGGTAGGGGCATATGGAACACAGACTCCAGAATTTCATTCAAAATTAAAAAGAATGGTAACTAATCCGTTTTGGTATGTACCCTATTCAATAGCGTCAACCGAAATATTAAATGGAATTAAAAAAGACACGACTTATTTACAACGGAGGGGTTATAAAATATTCAGAGATGGAGCCGAAGTGAATTCGAAAACTGTGGATTGGACCGAAGTTGGTGAAACAAACTTTAGATATAATGTACGCCAAAATGGAGGAGGAGGAAATAGCTTAGGAAAGATTAAATTCCTGTTTCCTAACAAACATGCCGTTTATATTCATGATACACCTAGTAAATCTTTGTTTATGAATGATATTCGTGCTTATTCTCACGGATGTGTACGTTTGCATGAGCCATATGAATTGGCAAAAGCAATTTTAAAGTTAGATAATCATAAAGTGGAATCAGATTCTTTGGTGCCAATGATCAATCGAGGGGCAAAACGAATACTAGAGTTAAACACTGAAATTGATGTTTACATAGAATATTACACAACCACAGGCGATAGCCTTGGCAAAATCACTTTTTATCCTGATATGTACAACCGTGATGAAAAATACATTTCTATCTTTAAAGAAAATTTAAAGTAATCAAATGCCTTTTCCAACAACAACTAAAAAAAACCATCAATTTATTGAACATGGTTTTAAAAGAAACGACCCTTACTATTGGCTTCGCGAGAAAGAAAACCCGGAGGTAATTGACTATTTGAATGCCGAAAATGAGTACACTAAAAATTGCCTAAAACATACCGATACCTTTCAAAAAAATCTGTTTGATGAAATGAAAGGCCGAATTAAAGAAGACGATTCTTCAGTTCCTTATTTTAAAAATGATTATTGGTATTATTCGCGATATAACGAAGGGCAAGAATATGCTATTTACGCCCGGAAACATTTGACCTTGGAAGCTGATGAGGAGGTTTTGTTAAACGAAAATGAACTGGCTGAAGGCCATGACTATTATGAGATTGTATCTTTTTCTATTAGTCCAAATAATCAGTATTTAGCATACGCAGAGGATATTACTGGGCGAAGACAATATCAGATTAAAATTAAAGATTTAGAAACTGGAGAAAACTTACGAGATATTATTACTGATACCAGTAGCGATTTAGCTTGGCATAAAAATAATAAACAGTTTTTTTATACCCTTAAAGACCCAAAAACTTTACGACCACATCAAGTAAAAAAACATCATATTGGCACGCCTTCCGACAATGATGAAATTATTTTTACTGAAAAAGATGAAGCATATATTTCTGGCGTTTCCAAAGAAAAAAATGGACGCTTTATTTTTATTGGTTCTTGGAGTACCTTAACAACCGAATACCAATATTTAGACTTTGAAAACGAAGAAAAGGGATTCCAGGTTTTTCATCCAAGAACATTAAAATTGGAGTATTACCCTGAGTCTGGACCAAACGGCTTTTATATTAAACACAATTTAGAAGCTAAAAATTTCAAGCTTAGTTATTGTCTATTTAATGACACAAATATTGATTCTTGGGAAACAATCCAAGCGCATGATTCCACAGTATTATTGGAAGATTTTGAATTGTTTAAAGCGCATCTGGTGGTTCAAGAAAAAACAGATGGCTTAGCCCAATTAAGGGTTTATAATTTGTCAGATATGGCAAATAAAATTATTCCTCCAAAAGAAGAAACATTTACTTTGTTTTTAGACCAAAATCCAATTTTGAATTCTGATAAACTAAGAATAAAGTACAGTTCTCTTACAACACCTACGTCAGTTATTGATATTGATTTAAATGATTTTTCTGAAACAGTTTTAAAGGTTCAGCCTGTTTTAGGAACTTTCAATTCTTCCGACTATAATAGCGAGCGAATTTGGGCAACCGGAGATGATGGTACAAAAGTGCCAATGTCGCTTGTCTATAAAAAATCCACTTTTAAAAAGGATGGTACAAACCCAGTCTTATTATATGGTTACGGGTCTTACGGGTCAACTATCGATCCTTATTTTAGCTCTATCAGATTAAGCTTGCTTGATCGTGGGTTTGTATTTGCAATTGCCCATATTCGGGGTAGCGAATATTTAGGGACTGATTGGTATGAAAACGGTAAATTCTTAAAAAAGAAAAACACTTTTACTGATTTTATTGCTTGTGCTCAAACGCTTATTTATCAAAACTACGCTTCAGAAAATAAGGTTTATGGGATGGGAGGAAGTGCAGGAGGATTACTAATGGGTGCAGTAGCAAATATCAATCCTAGCTTATGGGCAGGAATTGTGTCAAATGTGCCGTTTGTAGATGTGGTAACCACTATGATGGATGATACAATTCCATTGACAACAGGTGAATACGAAGAATGGGG
>JBGCGA010000059.1:0-4039 GCA_045110285.1 Crocinitomicaceae bacterium
GAAGAAGAAAATTTGAAAAAGGGAGAATTCTATTTGCGAGAAAATGTTCACTGTCAAAAAATGAGTTTTCAAGTTTCGGGTTTGCTAAGGGTTTTTAAAAAAGTTGGAGATAAAGAAGTCACACAATGGATTAATTCTGAAGGGCATTTTATTACAGAGTTGTCAAGTTTTATTTTTGGACAAAGGGCTAGGTTTCAAATTCAAGCCTTAGCAGACTGTAAATTGTATACTATTTCACATAAGAATTACTTGCAATTATCGGTTCTAATTCCTCAGTGGCCCACTGTAGAAAAGCAATTTTTGTCGGCTTGTTTTGTATCACTGGAGGATCGGGTTTTTAGTCATTTATCAATGAGTGCAGAAGAACGATATGATTATTTGTTTGCGCAAAACAAGGATTTATTTAATCAGGTACCGCTTCAGTATATTGCATCTATGCTAGGAATGACACCAGAAACATTCAGCAGAATTCGTAATAAACGAATTTCTTGATATATGTCAAGGCGACGACTTTAAATCACCCTCATCTTTGTCAAAACAAAAATTATGACAAAGATTATTCAAACAACAATTACTATTAAAGCTAGTCCTTCAGAAGTATGGGCAATTCTAACGGAATTTGATAAGTATCCAAATTGGAATCCATTTATTAAATCAATTACAGGGCAAGCGAAAGTGGGCAGCATATTAATTGCAAAAATTCAACCACCTGAATCTAAAGAAATGACCTTTAAACCAAGAGTTCACGTGAGCGACGAGAATGAAGAGCTCAAGTGGAAAGGGAAATTGTTGTTCAAAGGCTTATTCGACGGCGAGCATCAGTTTTTAATATCAGATAATGGAGATGGTACTGTGAGTTTTGAACAAAATGAAAAATTTACTGGCTTATTGGTGAAGATATTACCAAGCAGTATGTTTAAAAACACTGAAAGTGGATTTAAGGAAATGAATGCCAAACTAAAAATTGAAGCTGAAAAAAAAGGACAATATTAAATTGTCCTTTTTATACTTAGTATTAACTGGCGCTTAAATCACCCCTAATTCTTTCCCTACTTTTTCAAAAGCAGCAATGGCTTTATCTAGCTGATCAGTGGTGTGAGCAGCTGATAACTGAACTCTAATTCTTGCTTGCTCTTTCGGTACAACAGGATAAAAGAAACCAATGGCGTAAACACCTTCTTCTAATAAGCGATTGGCAAATTTTTGCGATAATGCTGCATCATATAACATCACCGGTACAATGGCAGAATCTCCATCTTTAATTTCAAGACCGGCCTTTCTAATACCTGCTTTAAAGTAATTTGTATTCGCTTCTACTTTATCTCTAAGTTCAGTCGAACCACTTAATAAATCAAATACAGCTATTGACGCTCCAACGATAGATGGCGCTAGTGAATTTGAAAATAAATACGGACGAGAACGTTGACGTAACATATCAATCACTTCTTTTTTACCGGAGGTAAATCCTCCCATGGCTCCGCCAAGTGCTTTTCCTAAGGTCCCTGTAATTATGTCAACTCTTCCCATTACATTATTGTATTCATGGGTTCCACGTCCTGTTTTACCAATAAACCCAGTGGCATGGCAATCATCTACCATCACCATGGCATCATATTTTTCTGCCAAATCACAAATCTGATCTAATTTAGCTACGTATCCATCCATAGAAAAAACGCCATCAGTTACTATAATTCTATTGCGTTGTTCTTGCGCAGCAATTAATTGTTTCTCTAAATCCTCCATGTCAGAATTGGCATACCTGTATCGTGCAGCTTTACATAATCTCACTCCATCTATAATTGACGCGTGATTTAAAGAATCTGAAATAATGGCATCTTCTTTCGAAAATAATGGTTCAAAAACACCGCCATTTGCGTCAAAAGCTGCGGCGTATAAAATGGTATCTTCCATTCCTAAAAAGTCGGAAATTTTAGCCTCTAAATCTTTGTGAATATCTTGTGTTCCACAAATAAATCGCACGGATGACATACCAAATCCGTGCGTATCTAGGGCCTTTTTCGCGCCTTCAATTACTTTCGGATGGCTTGACAAGCCCAGATAATTATTAGCGCACATAATAATGACTTCTTCGCCACCTTCAACAGTGACTACTGGTCCTTGAGGAGATGTAATAATTCGTTCGCTTTTATACAGTCCATCAGCTTTAATTGTTGCTAATTCTTTTTGTAAGTCTTGTTCTAGTTTTCCGATCATGGTTTGAAATATTTGAGAGGTAAAGATAAAAAAATATTAAGGTTAGATTACAGATATCAAAGGATATTGTCTGGTTTTTAGCCGGAAACTTCTAACACTATTCGCTATTTAATTTTCGGTCTGAAATAGTACCTATTGCAGCCTCGTTAGTTGTTCGTCACATTTAAATGTTTATGTGGTTGATTAGTCACTTTTAAGTATGATTTTTACAGATGGGTTTTAGAATTATCTCTAGTCTGTTTGTATTTTAAAAAAGAGGCTTCGAAAGACTGTCCTCTTTCTATTTACAAATAAACCTTTCAATCATTCGAAAAAATTCAAATGTAGTTCTGCTTGTGAAGAAGATTTTTATAGTCTGAAGGTCAGTTTAATTTCATAGTTGGCATCTAAAATTGTTTGTCGGAGCAGGTGAATAAATAAGAGTTAATTTTTTTCGAAGTAACCCTTGCTTTCGTTAAATTCGTCTTTCGGTTTTAAAGTCATCCCCTATGCGCATAAAAGTTGCATTGCAGCACATTGTTTTAGTGTCATTCTTGTTTTCGTCTGTCAAATATACTTTTTCTCAAGAACAGGGCTTTACAAATTTTTCAGTGAACGAGGGTTTACCAAGCTCTCAAATTTACCGTGTAATTAAAGGTCCATTGGGTAATTTGTGGTTTTTAACAGACAAAGGAATTAGTAAATATGACGGGTATTCGTTTGAAAACTTTTCTGAAGCAGATGGTTTATCCGATAATGTTTTCTTTAATGCGTGTATTTCCGATTCGGATAAAATTTGGTTTCTGGCTAAAAACGGAACTATTTCTATTTTAGATCCAGTTAGTTCTTTATTTACTAAGTATGAGTACAACCAAATTCTGCAAAATAATCGAATTGAAATACCTCAAAAAATTGCACTTGAAGATGAACATATATTAATTAAGTATCTCAATAGTACTGATTATTTAGAAATTTCAAGGACAGGTGAGGTTCTAAAATTACCTAAAACAAACCTACCTTTAAGAAAGTACTATTTAAGTGTAAAGAGAGACATCCATTTTCTAACTATGGATAACAAAGAAGGTTCATCCGAAATTGACTGGAGTGAGTTTATTTATAGGAGTTTCGGGTTTTATTTAAAAAACGAAACGGTTCGGGTTTCCAACTCAGCTAATGATTCAGTTGAAATTCGACAAGCGGATAAAATAAAGAAAATTCACATAAAAAATAATTTGTTAGGAGGAGAATTTCATTCTGGTCAATTCTGGATTTCCTCAGTTTACAATGGCATCTCAATATTTGATACATCAGGAAAGTATTTAGGGGGTAAGTTAAAAGGGTATACTGTTACTGATGTTTATGTAGATCCTTCTGGCGTAATTTGGTATTGTACCTTAAATAAGGGATTATTTAGAGAAGACAATTATTTCATTAAAAAACTAAAACCAACATATAAGGAAGATAATTATGTGTATAACATGGTAAAAACACCTGATAACAATCTTTTTATTTCTTACTACAACGGTAATATAAGTAAGATTGACAATTTATCGCAAAATCGCTTATATCGAAGTGAGAACGGAAGTGTGCATTCCATCCATTACAACACTTTAATGAATGAAGTGATGCATATTAGTAATGGAGCTCTGTTGGGATTAACTTCTAAGCAAGTGCTAGAAGGTAAAGTCACTAATAGTAAGTTTTTTTATGAGCGTAGTAATAATGATATTATATCATGTAATAATAACGGTGTAAAGGTATATTCTTTAGAAAACGGCAAAATTAAAGTTTTAAAAAAAGGACTCAGTGAACGAATGTATTCGGCTATTGAATTTGAAGAAGAAGT
>JBGCGA010000060.1:0-59834 GCA_045110285.1 Crocinitomicaceae bacterium
ATTCATAAAGATAGCAATGGCGTAATTCTTGAATCTGGAGATTCAGTTGTATTGATTAAAGACTTGAACGTAAAAGGCGGTGGATTCACTGCTAAACGTGGAACGGCTGTGAGACGAATTTCTTTGGTTCATGATAATGCTGAACATATTGAGGGGCGAGTTGAAGGACAACAGGTGGTGATTTTAACTCAGTATGTCAAAAAATTATAATTTCAGTATTGCTTTGGATTAAGAAAAATTGACAAGAACTATGCGTGCACAATAATTTATTGTATCTTTGCAGTCAAATTTGTGTGATGACAAAGATTAATTTAGCTTCCTGCACCATTGAGAAAATAAAAGACAAACTAATTCTAGTCTCATACAAAGATGATTATTATGTCAATTTGGTTGATGCAATTGAAATCAAAGAAACCTTTGAAACATTGATACCTGAAGGAGACATTTTTGCCATAATTAATTTACAACGGAGGTTTTTACAAGTATCTCAAGAGGCTCAAAAATTTTTAGGCCAAGACTCTCCTCTTCTTCCGAGAATTAAAGGAGTAGCTATGGTTTTAAATAATTTGCCTTCTCGGTTAATTATTAAGTTTTTTATCAATCATTTTAAGCCGTCTTACCCTAGTGAAGTTTTCAAGAATGCCACAATGGCAAAGAAATGGTTAGAAACTATTGGTTTGTAATTAGTTTACAATCTTACTAATTTCCTGTGCAGCTAATTTTCCACTAATAATTGCTGGTGGCATGCCTGGCCCTGGTACAGTTAATTGCCCAGAGTACACCATATTTTTTATCTTTTTATTATTTAACTTAGGCTTTAGGAAAGCTGTTTGATTTAAAGTGTTCGCTAAACCATATGCATTCCCTTTATAGGAATGATAATCAGCTTCAAAGTCTTTAATACAATAACTTCTTTTGTATAAGATTGAAGAGCGAATATCAGTCTTAACTCTTGCCTCTAATCTATCCATTATAACTTCAAAGTAATGCTCTCGTAATTCCTCTGTATCTTCTAAGCCTGCTGCCAAGGGCATTAATAAAAATATATTTTCTTTTCCTTCTGGCGCTACCAACTCATCTGTTTTTGACGGAACACATGCGTAAAACAATGGCTTAGATGGCCACTTTGGTTCATTGTAAATTTCGTGAGCATGGTCATCTAAACTCTCATCAAAGAATAAATTATGATGCTCTAGCCCGTCAATTTTATTGTCTACACCTAAATAAAATAGAAGTGAAGACGGCGCAAAAACGCGCGACTCCCAATATGACGTTTCGTAATTCCTGTAGGATTTAGGCAATAGTGTTTCCATGTGTGCATAATCTCCTGCAGCAACAATACCATCAAGCTTAACCGTTTCACCATCCATTAGCTTTACACCTGTGGCTTGTTTGTTTTCAACTATGATATTTTGAATTTCTGTCGATTTCCTAACATCTACTCCTACTTCAGTAATCATTTTTTCCATACCTAACACAACTTGGTGCATTCCTCCCTTTGGATACCAAGTACCAAGCATTAGACCTGCATAGTTCATCAAAGAATATAATGCCGGCGTATTTTGGGGTGCTGAACCCAAAAACAAAACAGGAAATTCCATTAATTGCACTAAATATGGATGCTTAAAATACTGTCGTACATACTTATCATACTTCGTTAGCAAAGTTAATTTCATAGCACCTTTTAGGACTTTTAAGCTCGCAAATTCCAGTATGCTCTTTGATGGTTTTTGAACAAAATCATTCATACCAACGTCGTACTTATATTCTGCGCGTTCCATGAATTTCTTAAACTGTTCACCTGCACCCTTTTCATATGATTCAAAAAGCGCTGGCAACTCCTCTGGATCGGCAGGAATATCCATCTTTATTTTATCGTAAAAAATAGAAAATGATGGATTCAACTTCTCCAAAGTATAATAGTCTTTTGCTGAATGATTAAAGTCATTGAAAAAGTATTCAAACACTTCTGGCATCCAATACCATGATGGTCCCATATCAAACGTAAATCCCTCAGCATCATACTGTCGATTTCGGCCTCCAATCTTATTGTTTTTTTCGAACAAAATTACGTTGTATCCTGCCTTTTTTAAATAAGCAGCTGAAGATAAGCCTGCAAATCCGCCTCCTATTACGCCAATAGTTTTTGTCATGATGTGGGTGTTTTGAATTTTGTTTGAAAGAAGTCTCTTAGCATAATAATGCCAACTATTAATGTGAAATTATAAAAAAGGTCGTCTAAAGGAATGGTAAATAATCTAAAATTAAGGTTTTCAGAGTGATTATACCAAACTACAGGAGTATCTGTAAAGGCACCAGTTAAAGCGCCATTAATAATTAAAAATGGAATGACTACAATAGCATATGAGCGCCAAATATTTGTTATGTATTCACTGGACCTTTGTAATAAAATAATTCCCGTTATAACACAGAGAAACATTGTGATTGAAGTATATAAATGACTAATATGTGTTGCTCCTAATAAGAATGCTATCCCAATCCAAACATATGTTAGATTTTTCATTGTAGATGCATCCGTTTTGATAGGCCAATATGACGTAAAAGTGTTATGAATAAAAATGCAAGCATATGGAACCACGATAAAAAACAAAACTTCTTCCAGTGGTAAATTTGAAATATTTATGCCCAGTAAATGCTCTTTATTGAAGCCCCATACTCCTATGCTTGTAAACCAAATATCCCAAATTATAAAAAAGCCCCCAATGATTGCAATGGCAAGAAAAAGCGATTTAAATTGTTTGTAAAAGTGAACCTTTTTGTCGAAACTAAGGATTAATGGAAAAAAAATAGAGACTATGATTAAGAGTATATATAGCTTCATTATATATTATTTAAACCGCTTGTTTGTAATATTTATACGGAACAATTAACATCCCAAAACAAGTTCCGTGCTCTTTACCTTGGTTTTTATGATGTACTTTGTGGGCTTTTCTTAACGCTTTGAAATAACGAGAATTTGTTCGTTTGAATATTTTGATGCGTTGATGAATAAAAATTTCATGAACAATAACATACACAAAACCATATAGCGCTATTCCAGCTCCAATTGCTACTGAAAGAGGCACCTCATAAATCATCCCTAACATAATTCCTAACCAGCTTGGCACAGCAAAAATTAAGAAGAATATGTCATTTTTTTCGAATTTGTTCCCGGTAGGCTGATGGTGATCCTTATGAAACGACCACATGAATGTATGCATCACATATTTATGCATAAAAAAGGCCACAAATTCCATAATGAAGAACGTCATAAGTAAAACAACTAAGATCCAAAACAAACTCATAATAAGATATTTAATGCAATAAAAAATATGGCTTGAATGATAAAAACACTATTAAAAACTGTGTTTTTTGTTGTTACATTTCGCCATAAAATTTGAATGAATAAAGATACAAAAAACCATGTGACGTAGTTAAAAATTGGTATGACATTTTCATCCCAAGACCAAAATTCCAGTTTGATAGCAACAGGTTCCATTACTATATCAAGCAATACCATAATTGAAGCGGCAACTATGGCAATTAACCAAGGATTTTTGGTTATTCTTTCAGCAAAATTTTTTGCAGCAACGTTTAAGCCAGCCCAAAGCAATCCAATTGTAAAAGGTACTTCATAAATCTTAAATCCTAGAACACTACCATATTTGTACTCTCCGAATAGATAGCCACTATTAACCCCTATCCCTTCAGTTAACAAACCAATAAGCGAGGCCAGTAACAATGGCACTAATATGTGTTTAAACTTCGTTTCAAAAAATAGTAACCCAATAGCAAAAGTTACTGTTAAATTTATCCAGGTTAAAGAGACAATACTTTCACTATGTAACACACCAATTCCAACTAGCCCAACTACATGCAGAATAATTATAATAGAGATAGCTATCAATGAAGCCTTCTGGTGGTTTACTATATTTTTAATCATAAGCTATCTACTACTATTTTTGCGCTATTTAAGCATAAAGGAATTCCGCCACCAGGGTGAACTGTTCCGCCAACAAAAAATAAATTTTTATAGTGCTTTTTAAAGTTTGGATGACGTGTAAAACTACTCATTGTTGAGTTAGAAGCTGTTCCATATAAAGCGCCTTGCATTGAAAGAGTTCGCTCATTAATATCACTTGGAGTTAAGACACGTTCTGCAATGATGTCACTCTTTTCGAACCTAGGAATTCTTTGTGAAACAATTTTAATTATGATTGTTCTAATTACTTTTATCGCTTCTTTACCTAAATTAATACCAGCAGGTGTATTGATCATTACAAACCAGTTTTCGCAGCCATTGGGAGCATCTGATAATTCCTCCTTTGACGAAATATTGATGTAAACGGTAGGCTCAGTTGGCCATTCTTTTTGATTGAAAATTTGGTCAAACTCTTTTTTATAATCTCCTGAAAATAATATATTATGAAGACTTAATTCTGGAAAAGTGTTCTTAACTCCCCAGTAAAAAACAAGACCTGATGAGCTTCGTTCTTTTTTGATTTCTTTCTTAAATTTGATAGGATCATTTAGTAGGTTTTTATAAACCAAGGCAATGTCCATATTAGAAACAATCAAATCTGCTTTTACAGTTTTTTCTCCAACAACTACAGACTCTATTATTTTTCCTTTCAAATTTAGATTTTCTACTTGTACTCCTTTTTCAATTTTTACTCCTAGCTCAGTTGCCAATTTTTCCATGGCTTTAATGATACCAAACATACCACCCTTAGGAAAAAAAGTACCGATATTGTGCTCTAAATGAGGGATAATTGCCATCATTGCGGGTGTTTTATATGGTGAAGAGCCATTATAAGTTGCGTATCTATCAAACAATTGCACCCATTTCTCTGCCTTTAAATTTTTAAGGTTTTTTTCGTGCAGTGATTTTAAATTAGCTGGGTTCATCAAAGTAGGCAGGGACCTTAAGGCTTGCACAGAAAAAAAAGTACCTAATTTATGTAAGCTGTTTTCAATAAACAACTTCCCTGCACCATTATACATTTTTTCAGACTCTTGTAAGTACTTTATGATTGGTTCAGCTGATAATCCTAATTTTTCTTTTGCTTCTCTAATTAGTTTTTCTTTATCATTGTAAAACACAAAAGATTTGCCATCAGCAAAAAAGTAAGTACAGGATTTATCAAGTTTTTTGTATGACAAATAGTCTTCTAAATTTCTTTCTGCCGACTGGAATAAATCTTCAAAATACTCAGGCATTGTAAACAAACTTGGGCCCATATCAAAACGAAATCCATTTTGAGAAAATTCTGCGAGTTTTCCACCAACTTCATTGTTTTTTTCGAATAAGGTAACACTGTACTGTTGATCTGCACCAGAATTAACATTTTTGGCAGCCAATCGAATAGCTGTCGCTAATCCACCAACTCCTCCACCAATAATAATCGCCTTTTTCATGCGTTTAAATGGGTTTTATATAAATCTAAAATTTTTTTGCGTGCTTCCTTGTGATTTACAATAGGTTCCGGATATTTTTCAGTACCATATTCAGGCACCCATTTCTTAATATATTTAAAATCAGGATCAAACTTTTCCTGCTGAGATGTTGGGTTGAAAACCCTGAAATAAGGTGCAGCATCTGTTCCAGTTCCTGCTGCCCATTGCCAATTGCCAACATTTGAACTCAATTCAAAGTCGAGTAATTTTTCGGCAAAATAAGCTTCTCCCATTCTCCAATCTATTGCCAAATCTTTTACTAGAAAAGATGCCGTAATCATTCTAACTCGGTTGTGCATCATACCGGTTTTATTTAACTGTCGCATTCCCGCATCCACAATAGGAAAACCAGTTTTACCTTCGCACCATGCCTTCAAATAATTTTCATTCTTTTCCCATGGCAATCCTCTGTATTTTTCCTTTAACTCTTCTGTTGCAGAATTTGGATAAAACCACAATATAGTCATGAAAAACTCTCTCCAAATTAGTTCATTTAAAAATACTTCTGACTTTGATTTTGCCAATTTCACCATCTTTCGGATTGAGGTATTTCCAAACCTCAAATAAATTCCAAGATTACTTGTGGCCTCCTTTGCAGGAATATCCCTATTTACATGATATTTATAGAGTGTATTGTCATCTAAATTAACTGGCGGCGCAACGCCAGATACTTCGTTGAAGCCGATAGATTTTAAGGTTGGTAATTCTTGTTTTTCAGAAGTTGATAAGCCTTCTACATTCAAACTATAGTCGGGTAAATCTGTCAAAGCTGCCTTCCATTTTTTTGAAAATGGTGTGTAGACTTTATATGGTCTTCCTTCAACATTAATCTCATCTTTTTCAAAAATCACATGATCTTTAAAACTTTGAAATTCAATATTTTTTGAGTTCGCCCACTCTTTCACTTTTTTATCTCTATCAATACCATATGTTTCGTAATCCCTATTCGTATATATTGCTTCAATTTTTGATTCTTCTGCTAATTTTTTAAGCACGTTAAATGGTTTCCCATGAAAAATGTGCAAGTCGCTTCCTAGTGCTTGATACTTTTTCTTTAGTTTTTTTAACGAAAGATAAATGAAAGAAACTCTTTTGTCATTTTCGGATAACTCATTTAATATATTGACATCAAATATAAATATTGGGACAACATTTTTATGTTTTTTTGTGAGTTCAGAAAGACCATGATTGTCGTCTAGTCTTAAGTCTCGTCTGTGCCAAAAGTATGATTTCATTTATAGAGATTTAGAACTCCAGTAATTAGATAGTGAATAGGTTTAAACTTGGACACTTTTAGTGCTGATTGCATTACCTTTTTATCTTCTACTAAATTACTACTGTACCCCAAAATACTGGGTACATTATACTGAACACTGTATCTTATAATTCTTAATTCTGGCTCTTTCGGATTTAAGGTGACTAGCGCTTCGATCATCTTTTTCCCCATATTAAATGCTGCCATTTTTTGATTCGGCCACATCACATATTTCGCTTTCATGAAATAATACAAAGCACGGTATCCAAAAGCAATTGGCTGATGGTGGGTACTTTCTTTAGTTAATTCATCTAACTCGTTATAGTACTTTTCATCTTTGTCTACCAATTGGAAAAGTTCTCGCATTCGCTTAATGTCAAAATTAGCTGAGTGAGCAAAAGTAACAGATAGACAAAAGGCTATAATTGTGGCTAGCTTCATATTAAATTTAATGAATGACGAACGTAGCTTTTCACTAACAAGCCATATTTTTTATTATCTGGAATTCGGATTCTCTCTTTCAGAATGGCGCTTGCGTCTAAACTTCTAATTTTTTTGAACAAACCAAAATAATATACATATGCCATATAAACTCCAAATCTGGCCTTTTTTGGCAAGAGCAAAATCCCTTCATAAGCTAACGCAAAATCTTTAGCAATATCTTCTTCAATCTTCTTTTTCTGAGCATTATCAAAAGCATTAAAATCTACTCCAGGGAAATACACTCTACCTAATTGTTCAAAGTCTTGCTTAAAATCTCTCAAAAAATTAATTTTCTGAAACGCTGATCCAAGCGCTCTAGCATATGGCTCCAGTTCGTTATATTTTTGTTCATCACCTTCTAAAAAGACCTTTAGACACATCAATCCAACAACTTCGGCACTTCCGTCAATATATTCACTGTACAGCTCTTTATCGTATATATAGTTTGGATTCAAATCCATTTCCATACTGTGCAAGAACTGTTCAATCAAGTCGAGAGAGATATTATTTCTTTTTACAGTATCCTGAAAGGCATTCAATATTGGATTATATGAAATCCCTTCTGTTAAGCACTTGTAAGTATCTTTTTTAAAATCTTGAAGCATTTCTGCTTGATTGTACCCCTCAAATGTATCAACAATCTCATCTGCAATTCTTACATAACCATAAAGGGAATATATGTCTTTACGCAAGTTTTTATCTAGCAATCTTATACCCAAGGAAAAAGATGTTGAATATTTTTTAGTCAATTGCTTACTAAAAGAATGTGATAGATTATCGTACAAAAATTTCATAAAGAGTGTAAATCAACAACTATGAGCAAAACTAATGATTTTTTGTTTAACAAATGCTACTTTTTGTTAAACAAATTAAAGATTATGATACTTTAGTCCAAGTTTTTGTATCGAACAACCAACCTAAATAGCCTCGTACCTTTAGTAGACCATTTTCAAACCAAAGTTTACATGTATATGTATCACCTGATTTAGGATCATAAATTTCTCCTCCCGACCATTCTTTGCCTGTAAATGTCATTTTAGATATAATATCTATTCCCATCAGCGGCCTATTATTCAATGAATTATCAGGGTTTTTACTATCTAAAATTGGATTACCACTTTCATCATTTGGTTTTGCAATCCAAACAATTTTACCAAAATAAAGATTGTTTTTCTTGTAGATTTCAATCTTGCCATCCTTTAATTCTGTCATCCAAACTCCCAAGATATCATTTTCCGAGACCTGACAAATGGCAGCCAAACTTGACACCACAGAAAGAAATAATAATAGTTTTTTCATTGACGTAATAATAGTTAAAAAACTTGAGTACGCAATAAGTTGTTTTCAGAAAAAATTGTATCCATTTGCCAATAAAACGGCTAAAAAGGGAATACAGAGCAGCAGTATAATCTCTGTATAAATCAAATTTCTCAAAATAATGTAATTTGTCAGAACCAGCGTATCCTCTGTGCACTTCTTTAATTTAAAAAAAATAACGGATGGATATATAGACAGCAATCCTATCAAAAGAAACAACCCTAACTTAATATAAAACAATGAGTTGCAGAAATAGTAATCTAGTCCTTTGCCAAAATATAATAGTCTTAAGGTCCCTGTTATCAGCACCGCCACGGACAATAAACCATAAAAAGCATCCACTTTCCCCATCAAAACAACGCCTACTTTTGTCATTTTTCGCTTAATTAGCAGCGCTTCTACAAACAAAACAACAAACAAACCTATAATGCTCAAAAGATGGAGATAAGTAACAATATTGTGCAACCACATAAAATTGATTTTAGTGCTATTATAAACAAACAGTCAATGATGAGTAAAGATAGAAAAAAGAGATAATTCAAGCATATTGTTTAAGGTTTGATAAAGCATAAGTAGGTAGTTGATACTTATATCGATTCCGTATCTTTGTTAAAATTTCGTTCACATTTTTCAAATATACCAGCATACTAAAAAGCTCTAAAAAAACTACTTTACAATTCATGACACAAATTATGAGCACTCAAATCACCACCATTTCATTTTTTAAATTCACTTCATTTAAGAGTAAATTATGGGCATTCAAAATGATGAGGGATGGCCACCAGCACCTTTCAAAAGTAAAAGGATCTAGCTTTTACAGGTTGATGGGAAGTGGAAAAGGGAAAGGGTTCAACCCATTACCCGACTGGTCAGTGTATGCTTTACTTCAGGTTTGGAATACCGAAAGCGACGCGGAAGCCTTCTTTGATTCTTCGGAGCTGTTCACTAATTATAAAAGTAACTCAACCGAAGTTTATACGCTCTACATGAAGAATATTGCTTCGCATGGCACATGGATTGGTAAAAAACCATTTGAAGTGGGCACAACTCTAGATCCAAAAACTCCTATTGCTGTAATCACTAGGGCAACTATAAAATGGAATTGGCTCTTACGCTTTTGGAAATATGTGCCAACTTCCCACAAGGGCTTAGTTCGTAACGAAGGTCTTATTTATACCAAGGGAATTGGCGAGGTGCCTATTGTACAAATGGCTACATTTAGTTTATGGAAAGACTTTGAATCAGTGAAAAAATTTGCATACAGCAGTAAAGAGCATAAAGAGGCTATAAAAAGAACCCGTAAAAATGAGTGGTATAGCGAAGAACTTTTTACAAGGTTTCACCCATACAAATCAACTGGATTATGGGAGAAAACGGACCTTCTGAAATGATGATCTTAAGCTGGTTCGGCAATAACAGTCATAACACCAAGTGACAATCGCTTTTGAAGCCATTTTTTTGGTGCAAAAAGTATCATTCTGGCAACAAATGCCCAAAACTCTTCGGCCATATTTTTATCCCACTGAATGCCCTTTTGTTCCATTCTGCTCATCCAGTATAATAAATAGGGATCCATAGTACCGTATGATAATATTTTTGTCACCTTCCAACCACTTTTTTTCAGTAAAAGTTCAACATTACTGGGTGAAAACAAAGAAATATGTCGGGGCGTATGCCAGCCCGCCCAATCCTTTCCAAATTTCTTTCTACTTTCAGAGTCAAAATTTGGTATTTCAATCACTAGTTTAGTGTTTGCTTTTGCAATCTTTTTTAGGTACTGTAAATTTTCGAGAGGTTGGTAGTCATGCTCCAAATAATGCCACATTGTTATAACATCAGGCTGTAGCCCCATTTCCAAGTTTTTGATTTCAGACACTTTTAGGTTGATATTTTTAAAATAGTCGGGATTATCTTTCCAGCCCTCATCACTAAAATCAATACCCATTGTTTTGCACTTTAGCTTTTCGCTGCATGCTTTTAAAAAAGTTGGGTTTCCGCAGCCAATATCCAGAATTAATGATTTATTCTTCAAAGTCAGCGTCTCAGTTACTCGCTTGACTCGTCTTAAATCTAATTTTTTTTGACTGTTTTCTACTAAATTTTCAAACTTACCCCATGCTTTTGCCCCCCTGTAAGGCAAGTAGTATTTTGTGTAATAATTTTTTAAATTACCTACTGGTACTCTAGGATTAATAAACGCCAAATTACACTTGGCACACTGATCAAAATTAAAAAATTCTTGACTTGAATGCATCATTGCTGATGTTGTAACAAATGAATCAATAGTATCACTATCACACACTGGACAGCAGCTAAGTTTTTCCATACGGCCTAAGATATAAAAAGATTTGACTAATTAGTACTTTGACGAAAAATCACAGAAGCTTAATTGCATGTTGTCGTATTCTTCTCGTTACTATTATTTATCTCATACTGTGTTTTCTGGCTTGGAGTCCCTTTGAATGTTTTTTCGGTTGTATAGGATTGCACTCCTAAAAAGCCCCCTGCATCATGAACTGTTTTGCAGTGATAAGTGTATTTTTTTTCACATGAACTAGAAATTGAACCGAGCATAAAAAGATAAATCAAATATTTCATGGTATCTGTTTTAGTTAATCATTACAAAGTAACAGCATTTCTAAGGTACAAAATAATTGATAAGCGCAAAGAATGAAATGATTTGCTCATTACACAAAAAAAGCACTTCAGGAAACTAAAGTGCTTTGTGGGCAATGCAGTTCGACAAGCTCAGTGCAGCGCTTCTCGTCTTCATTCATTCAAAATTTTGAGCAAAAAAAGCACCTCAGTTTCCTGAAGTGCTTTGTGGGCAATGAGGGACTCGAACCCCCGACCCCCTCGGTGTAAACGAGGTGCTCTGAACCAACTGAGCTAATTGCCCGATAAAAGTATTTTGCAATGCGTTTATTGCGGGTGCAAATATAAATAGATTATTTTATACCACAATACTTTTTAGATTATTTTTTCAAGTATATAAAAACTTCCAAAAACTAATATAAGGTCATCCGGATTGACATGTGACTTAGCGGTTTCAAGCGCTAATTGTACTTCAGGATAAAGACTGTAATTCAATGATAAATTTTTAGCAATAGCACTTAGGTCTGTCAATTTTGCAGCACGTTTAGAATTAAATGTCGTTAAATAATAAGTTGCATTTTTTGGAAAGTAAGACATACTTAGCTCATAATCTTTATCGGCAGCTGCACCAAAAACGCAATGCAAATTTTCAAAACTAACTGATTCTATTTCTCTCATTAACATTTGAATACCATCTGGATTATGAGAAGCATCAACTATAATAGCAGGATTTGATGAAATTTGCATTAATCTTCCTGAGAATCCAGTTAATTTGTGCACACGCTTTAGGGCATTTACACTTTTTTTATCATCAAAATAATACCCTTTCTCTTTTAAGACCTGTAAAGTTTTCCATGCCGTGTTTGCATTTCGTTGCTGATATGAACCAAGCAAATCTAACTTGAAACGGAGGGCTGCTGGTCTATAGATCGCACTGTTCATTTGCTCAGTCCTCTTCCTAAAAACGTATTCGGTTTCAGGCAATATTTCTCCAATAAGTGTTGGGGTATCCTTTTTTATAATGCCTGCTTTTTCAGCAGCTATTTGCTCTAGTGTGTCGCCTAAAAATTCAGTGTGATCGATTCCTATATTAGTAATTACGGAAATTAATGGATTAATGACATTTGTGGCATCTAATCTTCCGCCCAATCCAGTTTCAATGATGGCATAGTCGCAATTGCATGAGGCAAAAGCCTTAAAAGCCATGGCTGTTGTTATTTCAAAAAAACTAGGATTTAATTTTTCGAATATTTCTTTGTTCGAATTGACGAAATTAACAACAAATGATTCGTCAATCATCTGTCCATTTATTCTAATTCGTTCTCTAAAATCTTTTATGTGGGGACTAGTGAACAAACCAACTTTATAACCGTTTTCAATGGCCATTGCAGCTACCATATGGGCCGTTGAACCTTTACCATTGGTTCCAGCAATATGAACACATTTTAGTCCTTCTTGCGGATTACCAATTTCCTTTAGTAAATTAGTGATGTTTTCTAAACCAGGCTTATAAGCGGCTGAGCCTTGCTTATGATAATTGGCTAATTGATTAAAAAGCCATTCAACTACCTGCCGGTAGTTCATTATACTTTTCTAAAATTATAGACTTTTGTTTTTACCTTTAATACAGGTGCACCGGGGTCTTTATCGAATTTAATTAAAAAGGCACTCTTTTTGGCTAGTTTTCTTAAGTAATCACTACCAGTATTAGTTTGACTTTCATTAAACTCTACTCTCACCACTTTTCCAAACTCATTAACATAAATATCAACTGCCACTTTACCCTCTTCTTGAGAATTAGCTTCTACTTTCGGCTCAGAAACAATTTTTCGAGTTGTTTTGTAATTACCTGATCCTTCGCTTGGACCGTCACCACCTTCGCCAACTCCTCCACCATCTCCAAATCCTGTACCAGTACCTCCACCATTTCCTGAACTGCCTCCACCTGGAAAACCTAAACCTTGATCAACTGTTGGTTTTGGGTCAGGTTTTGGCGTGGGAATTGGTTTTGTTGTAGGAGTAGTTACTGTATTATTTGATGTGCTACTGGTTCCCTGTGATGAAGGCACAGTAACTGGTGATTCATCTTGCGTCGCTTTCTCGTCTGCAGATTCAGGTTGCTCTTGAGGCACAACTTCAGAAACATTAGACTGCTGGCCACCTCCCGCAAAATCTGATCCAAATTCAATTTGCACTTCCACCACTTTTTCCTCTATTGGGGGATTAGGGTATTCTAAACTAACCAGCAGAAAAAACAAAATCATTAACATGATGAACACCAGAGTGGCAACAAGTGCCTTCTTGTGATCTTCGTGCTGTAAATTTTCGATAAATGCTCGCATTGGTTTAACTTTTTAGTTTTTATAGGACAACACTGGTGTCCATCCATTCTTTTTTGAGATCGCAATCAGCTGAAAAATTGGCTCATAAGAGGCTTCTCTGTCTCCAGATATTTTCAAGTTCATATTGGGCTGTTCAGCTATTTTGCTAGTTAAAACAGGAATTAAATCATCCAAAGAGTAAAACTTAGTTTTTTCATTGTCAATAAAATATTGGTCATCCTTATCAATTCCAACTTCAACAGGTGTGTTTTCAGAGGAAGGACCAGCATTTTCGCCAGTTGGCAAATCAACCGGAAGCGTAGGATTAACCATTGTACTCATAATGATAAAAAATATAAGCATCAGAAAAATAAGGTCAGTCATTGATGACATTCCTCCTTCAATTTTCGGTTTATTTCTATTTCCTAAGTTCATACCTCAACTTTATATACAATTACTTTCCTGGTTCGTTCAATAAGTCTAGAAATTCTATAGAAGCGCCTTCCATTGTATGCACCACTTTATCGACCTTAGCTACTAAATAGTTGTAAGATACATAAGCCATAATACCAACGACTAAACCTGCAACAGTTGTAATCATTGCCTCCATTATACCGCCTGAGATTGTTGGTAATTGAATTTGCGCTTCAAACTTCATGGCATTAAATACTCTTACCATCCCTAAAGTTGTACCTAAGAAACCAATCATAGGCGCTACACCTGAAGCTG
The DNA here is from genome assembly GCA_045110285.1 of Crocinitomicaceae bacterium. Taxonomy (GTDB): domain Bacteria; phylum Bacteroidota; class Bacteroidia; order Flavobacteriales_D; family Crocinitomicaceae; genus Putridiphycobacter. The sequence continues at coordinate 14,158 of JBGCGA010000060.1, forward strand.
TCGCCAATAAACTCAATCTTTTTTCTAATTGGTAAATTTCTAATTTTCCCACATTTTCAATTGAAGATGTAATATCTCTAACTGGTTTTCCAATTCTTGAAATACCTTTTTCTACCATTCTTGCAGCAGGATTATTGGTTTGACGACATAAATCTTTCGCAGCATCCACTTTACCATCAAGCAAGTACTCCTTTACTCTTCCCATAAAGTCTTTTTCATCCTTTAGGGCTTTATTAATGGAAAGATACCTTTCTACAAAAGTGTATACTGTAAATATAGACAACACAAAAAGGGCTATCATTACTATTAAATTGGTTACACTGAGGTCACCAGTAGTAGAATCGATACCAATAATTAAATCAAACACACTTATTTCATCAGTCAGTGTATTGAGGTTGTTACTTGCTGTATCTGAGACTGCTCCTGCAGCCGAAAGGAAAAGTGAAGATGCACTCATAAAGAAATTTATTTGTTTGTATTAACGGTATTAATAAAATATGGTTACAACTTAATGCATTAAAAGGAAAACGACAATACCAGCCGCATAACCGACTAAAGCCAGCCAAGCAATATTTTTTAGGTACCAGAAAAACGAGATTTTTTCCATTCCCATTGCCACAACTCCCGCAGCAGAACCAATTATTAGCATTGAACCACCTGTACCTGCAGTATAAGCAATAAAGTGCCAGATGTGATCATCAACTGGAAAAGTAGCCATATCGAACATTCCCATACTTGCAGCAACTAAAGGAACATTGTCGATAATTGCAGAACCAAAGCCCATTAAGATAACAAATAGATCATTATCCATTGAGTTTTGAACAGTTTGTCCGAAATTGAAAATAAGTCCTAAAGATTCTAAAGCAGCGACTGTCATTAAAATTCCTAAAAAGAACAATATTGAAGGCATCTCGATAGATGCTAAAGCCTTAAAAGTAGGGCTACTATGATGTGAACTTTCATTTGTTTTACCTGCCTCATCAGAAATACTTGTTAAGCTGAACTGACGACTACTGACCATTTCTGCAACTAATGCGACAACTCCAAGAGACAACATCATACCGACATATGGAGGTAAATGTGTAATTGTTTTAAACACTGGTACAAAAACGATCATTATTAAACCCAAATACAACATTGTTGGTCCCATTTTATTTGCTTCTTCTTCTTGGGCTGGTGCATCAAAATTACCTTTAAATGCTGGCATAAAACTAGCGATTAGGACTGGAACAACCATACAAACAATTGACGGTAAAATAAGATACTTGATTAAATTAATTGTAGTTACTTTTCCGCCCATCCACAACATTGTTGTAGTAACATCACCTATCGGAGACCATGCTCCTCCAGCATTTGCTGAAATAATAATTAGACCTGCATACCATATACGAGCTTGATTATCATCTACTAATTTTCTTAGAATTGTTATTAATACTATAGTTGCCGTTAAATTATCAATAATAGCAGATAATATAAATGCCAAAACTCCTACAATCCACAATAAGGTTTTTTTCTTATTGGTTTTAATAAAGTTTTTGATAGTACTGAAACCATCAAAATTATCAATGATTTCAACTATAGTCATAGCACCTACAAGAAAAAACAAAATTTCACATGTCTTACCAAAATGATGCAAAAGAGTGCCATCAAGCCATGTCTGCTTAGTTACAATATGATGGTCTTCCGAGTGCAATTTCAGATCCTTAAAGCCATCTACCATTTGATGTGCGCCAGAATCGAACCACATTGTAAATGTATCAAGTCCGAATGCTACAAGCGCCCATGCAAAGGCCATCATTAGCAGTGCAGGAATTAATTTATCTACTTTTAAGGTGTGTTCGATTGCAATGGCTACATAGCCAAGAATGAATACAACAACAATTACTAATTCAAAGTTCATTTTTTATAGGTTTAGATTAATTTGTTTAAAGCAATTTCGAATGCCGTTTTAGCAATGTTTGTTTTACTACTATTTTTTTCGTGAGCTTTTACCATTGCTTCTTTTATAATATCCGAGGTATCAGAAAAAATTCCTTCATCAGTCAACGCTTCCAAGTCGTAGCTCATTAGATATGCAAAAACTCTTGCCATTCCGCAGTTAGATATAAAATCGGGGATGACAGAAATCTTTTCGTCAGTAAAGTTAGCAATAGGTCCAAAGAATATCTCTTTATCCGCAAACGGCACATTTGCCCCAGCAGAAACCACTTCTAGTCCAGATTTGATCATGCGATCAATTTGATTTTGGGTAATAAGCCTAGACGCCGCGCATGGTAAAAATATTTCAGCTTCAATATCCCATATTTTATCATTCACATCATCAAACGACATCATATTTGGGTCACTCAACTCGTTACCGTCTTTGTTTAAAAACAATGTTCTTATTTCTTCCAAAGAATAACCATTTTTATTGATTAAACCGCCTACTCTATCAATAATTCCTACTACTTTGGCGCCATATTGTGCTAAGTAATATGCTGCTGCTGAACCTACGTTACCCCAACCTTGCACTACCACTCGCTTACCTTCAATATCTCCCCCCCAAATTTTGTAATAATGAACAATTGATTGTGCTACACCATAGCCGGTAATCATATCAGCTACAACATATTTTCTTAAAACGCTTGGTGTAAAACTTTCATCTTCTATCACTTTCAATACACCTTGGCGCAATTGGCCAATTCTATTGATTTTTTGCGCTTCACGCGGCTGAAAATGTCCGTTGAACACTCCTTCTTGAGGATGCCAAACACCACAATCTTCGGTCATTGGAATTACTTCGTGAATTTCATCAACATTTAAATCACCACCTGTTCCGTAATAATGCTTTAAAAGTGGCGTTACTGCCGCATACCATCTTTGCAAAACTCCTTTTTTTCTTGGATCTTTTGGATCGAAGTTGATACCAGACTTTGCACCTCCGATTTGAGGTCCTGCAACTGTAAATTTGACTTCCATTGTTTTAGCCAATGATTCAACTTCTCTTTTATCGAGTCCAACTCTCATTCTAGTTCCACCTCCAGCGGCACCTCCTCTTAATGAATTGATGACTACCCAACCTTCAGCTTCAGTTTCTGAATCTTGCCATTCAAATACGATTTCAGGTCTTTTATTCTCGAATTTCTTTAATAGTTCAATCATTTTCCAATCAAATTTTGATTGGGCTAAATTAAAAAGAATTTTCAGATTAAATCGATATTCTGTGGCATATCTGCCTTTGGTTAACCCAGTATACTTTTGACAAAGGATTTAAAGGCGCGAGCACCGCTATAAGACATTACACGGACGCCTTACAGCGCTAGAATAATGACTAGAAATTAAGGCGAATTCAGCAAAAATAGTATGCTTTATCTATTCTGATAAGCATCTGCCTGGCGTTTTGCATCTTTACTAAACACTTTTGGACATCCTTTTTTTGGAAACAAAATACCAATTTTTAATGTGAAAATAATGGGCTGATACTTTGTACTGAACCAATGCGTACCTGGATTAATGCCTCTCCATGAAAGTGCCGTTAAAATAGGTGTTTGTATTGCTGGAACGAAGTAGAGTCCTTCACGCGGCTTATATCCCCATCCTATGGAATAATGTAATTGTCCAACTAATTTTTCTTGAAAATCTTGATTGGGAACAAATACAGGGTAATCCGCATCAATATTTCCTCCATAAATTCTATAATCAATATTAACACCAATGGATTGATCTATCCAATTCCACTCGCTTAATTGCCATGCAGAATGTATTCCAAAACGCCCAAACGCTGACCCAAAATTAAAATTTCCCCGTTGTGTTTCATTGGCATTATTTGTAAACTTTTCTGCTCCGGAATACTGTTTTATTCCAATTCCATAATCGATATAATGAAAAAATTTATGGTACTGTTTAAACAAGTGTGCCAATCCGCCTTCTAAATAATAGCCCGGTAACGCATTAGCCGGTGTAAAATCGTAGAATGCATTATCAGCTGTACTATTTCCAATTAAATATGTTATCCCAGCTGAGGCATGCCATCCAAACGGTCTATAATGACTTCGTGAATGACTATAAATTGCTTTTCCAGCATCTCTATTAGTGCCTTTTTTTTTATTGCTATTTCGTTCCTTCTGCCTTTTGTTAAGTCCACCTAAAGGATCTTGTCCTTGGACGTTGAATGATAATAGGCAGACGAGTATAAAAAGAAAACTATTTTTCATAAGATAGACGATATTCATTCACAATTACTGATTTTTTTTCCAGCTTTCCTGATACTTCGACTCCATGAATCGCCGCCTTTCTCTTACAGGTTTTGGCTTATTATAGGCAGCACTTATTCTCCAGATCACAATTCCGGCTACTAGAATAAAAAAAGCTCGAACCATTAATTGAGTGACCGCAAACAAATCTCCCGCTTTACCATTCAGCACATCTATAACTAATTCTTGAGAAAACGTTTCAACCATTTGCTTTAATTCCTTCTTCTAATATTTCTCCAAACCTAAAAACATCTGTAAAAGAATTGTATAATGGCACTGGAGCAATTCTAATCACATTTGGTTCTCTCCAATCAGCAACCACTCCTTTCTTGGTTATAAAATCGAACAATGGTTTACCCATGCCGTGCGCTAATATTGATATTTGAGCCCCCCTTTTACTTTTATCTTTTGGCGTAATAATTTCTAAATTACAAATCGCTTTTTGGCTTTCGCTCACCGAATTAACAATGAACTCTAAATACCCTGTCAAATCATCTCTTTTCGCTACGAGTGCATCCATTCCCACCTCATCAAAAATATCAAGCGAAGCTAAATTAGCTGCCATACCCAAAATTGGAGCATTACTAAGTTGCCAACCTTCTGCTCCTTTCATAGGATTAAAACCTGGCTCCATTAAAAACCTAGTTTCTTTATCGTAACCCCACCATCCTGCAAATCTCGGTAATTCTGGATTGTACTCATGGCGCTCATGAACAAACATGCCTGACACACCACCTGGACTAGAATTTAAATATTTATAAGAGCACCAAGCGGCAAAATCTACACCCCAATCATGTAATTGTAGCTTAATATTACCTGCAGCATGAGCAAGGTCAAAGCCTACCATTGCACCAACCTTATGACCAGCTTTTGTAATCGTTTTCATATCAAACAATTGTCCAGTATAATAATTAACACCTCCAATCATTATCATAGCTAACTCACTACCATACTGTTCGATAGCAGCCAAAATATCATCTTCATTAATGGTATGCTCACCATCTCTTGGGCCAATTTCAATTATGGCATCTTCCGGTTTGTAACCGTGAAATTTAACTTGACTTTCTAAAGCATACTGATCAGATGGAAAAGCCTTCTTTTCGCACAGAATTTTATATCTCTTTGCTTTTGGCTGGTAGAAAGACACCATTAAAAGGTGCAGATTTGTTGTTAAACTATGCGTTACAACTACTTCAACAGGCAGAGCTCCAACAATTCGAGCTGTTTTTTCAGTCAAAAATTCGTGATATTTAAACCACGGTTTTTCAGCTAAGAAATGTCCTTCTACACCCCAATCTTTCCAAGCATCCAATTCTGCTTGAATATATGACGCCGTTGCCTTAGGTTGCAGACCTAGAGAGTTACCTGTAAAATAAACGGTTTCAGTTTCGTTGATGACAGGAATATAAAATTTAGAACGACAATTTTTTAAAGGATCGTTTTGATCTTTATTTTTTGCAAAACTCTCTGTTCTTTGATATGAACTCATAGCTTAAAATTCTAAAACCATTAATTATTTTGCAATGTTCAACTCGAATCGCGCATATTCCCATGCGAATGACAAATTCCCTTCATCTAATGAAAACGTTAATGACTCTTGTAATTCATCAACAAAAGTTGGTGCAATTTCAAGTCTAACCACATCATTTTCCTCTTTGTAGCCATTGCTCCCCCATATTCCATGCTTATCGTAATCCCATGCAGTATTTAATATAACGGTCCAACTTCCTTCAGTTTTTGGCTCAATTAGCAAACCATAAGTTCCGGCCTTAACTTCTTTCCCTGCAATTTTCATATCATCTGATAATACTAACTTTGTGGTTTCATTTGCTCCTGCTCTCCAAACTTTGTTGAACGGCACTAATTCACCCCAAATAGTTCTCCCCTTAACAAACGGAGACCCATAATCAATGGTCACATCAGAACCATTCACTTGGCTTGTAGATTGCATCCTTGGACTTTTAGGCTTTTTCTTTTCAGGTAAGGTTTCTGTCTCACTCACTTCTTGAACAACTGCGGTTGAATCAACTATTTTTGTAACTTGCTCCTCATTGTTTGACCCGCAAGCTGCGAGAAGTAAAACAACTCCTAAACTGACGCTTAAATTTTTCATTTCTATAATTTTTTTTAAAGGTATAATTTTAAGCCCAAACTTGAATAGAAAGCTTACAAAAAAACGAGCTTTTGAATTTACTTTGTAACTATAACTCCGTCTTTTCCACTTTTATCTCTAATCTGAACCAGTATCTCATGTAAATTTTCACTTGCTAGACCGTGCAGTACAAGTCGATAAGAAGCACCATATGTAGAACTCGGAACTAATGGGTGTTTATTGTTAAGCAGCCCTAAGTGAGCTGGACTTCCTAAAATTTTTGCCGAGTAAATACCAATTGTTTCGTCGAGTTGAAGTGAATTGCTAGCCCTATAAAAATCATTTTTTGTTAGGAATAATTGATAAATAGGAGTAAATATTTCAATGGCAGACCTAAGGTCTAAAATATTGGTCCACTTGTTCGGAAATTCAATCATATTGAACTTCCCTTTTGTAATCATGCTTAAGTCTAACTCTGTTTTTTCTTTAATTTGAATTTCTTTTTCATTCAATTCCCTGTTTAAATTGATGATAAAATTATAGAGATTCAAATCGTGATTTAAGAATAAATCATCTTTCACATCTTCAAAATCATAAGGCTTAAGGGGGGTTGATTGTACTTCAGAGCCATCAATATTTGCAGCTACAAACTCTACAATTTCACTTCCGCAGTGAAAATGACGAAATATTAAAAGGTTTGCTTCAGGGCTGACCCAGCGTCTCAATCCCCATGATAACAATCGGTGAAGTATTTTAGATGAATTTAAAATTTTTGGAAAAAAGTATTTAAAAATGTGCACAAAAAACATGGTAATTTTCGACATGACAATAATAAATGGCATCAAGTACTGACGTGATTTTGAATCATTGTCGAGCACAAGTGCTCTTTTAGCTTCAAAATCCATTGGAATGCTCGAATCTAGATACATAGCAAGCCAAGGATTTGGATCGCGCATATTGTGTGTGTCTGGATTGTAAACCTGTTCTTTTTTACTTGCTTTCATTCTGTTCTATATTTTTTACTAATCCAACCATTTTCATTCCTTTTAGAATCAAAAAAGTCAAATCAAATTGTCTTCTTTTTAATCCATGATTTGCCAAAGTAGGGTTAATATGATGATTTGCGTGCCAACCATCTCCAAAACTTAACCATCCTAAAATTACATTATTTCTTGCTTCAGATTGTCCGATTTTTTCTCCGTATAAATGGCCAATAGAATCTACGGAATCACCTAAATTATAAATAATCACTAATAAAATCCATAAAATTACAATTCCTGTGGAGCCAAAAATTAAAATAGAAACAGTACTAAGCAGAGTAATATAGATCAATAAAATAAATTGATATACTATGGGTTTACTGATCGCTTTATAAAATGGGTCTGCTTCAATTTCAGTAGCAAATTGATTGTGCTGTTGATTAGTTCTTGGCCGCCAAAAGGCATCAAAAATCATACGAACTGGACCTGCGCTTGCATAAAGAAAACACAAAATTACATTCTTAGAATTGATATACCACCCGCAGTGCGCATACCAAAAACCACATGTTACGGGCGAATGTGGGTCACCTGTCACATCTGTGTTGCCATGATGAGCTCGGTGATTACCGACCCATTGAATAGGTGTTCCTGCAGGTAATCCAATTATTACAACAGTGTATTCGAACCATTTTGGTAAATCTGCACTTTTATGTGTCAGAACTCTATGATATCCCATAGATGTTCCGATACCGGCCAAAAGGTAGACAAAAAGGCAATATGTGACACCTAAAAACATCTTTAATAATTTCCAAGTTCTTGCAATTGCATGGCGTATAATCTAGCCGTAATCCGGGCCGTTTTAACAATCCTTTTTGCGATTTCCATATTCATTTTTGGATGATTTAAAGCTGTTTCTAGCCCTTTAAAATGATCTAAATCCGCCACACCATGATACAAGAAAAAATCAACTTGATTCCGTTCTAGTTTTAATTGCTTTTGAATGAGTTCTCCCCAGTACCCAGCCATTCTATTACCGAGTCCTTCAATAATAAACATTGCTCCAAGCAAGTCTACTGGATTTGCTTGGTTTGCTTGATTAAACATCCAGGCTGATAAAGCTTCGGAACCAATATTTTTTTGACCAGAGAGGAGGTCATCCATATCTCCACCCATGTTTTTATAATTTTTTTCTAAAATCTGATAATCTTTGTGCTCAGTACCTGCATGCTTTAAAAAGGCAGATCTCAGCTCAAAAATATCAATGGATATATTTGAACCAGCCCGAGAAATCCATTGAGATCCATCAATTACTTGCTGTCTTAAATCTTTTAGCAATAACAAGTAATCTGTTTTACTCAAAGTTTGGTTGTATATTTTTTGAATCATTGGAATTTGATTCAATTGGTTTTCAAAATCAATCCAAACTCTAGTAAGTTGACGCACCAGCCATTCTGAATAGTCCCTTTTCTCTATTTCAATTTTCGGAGATTCTGGAGTTCTGATAGGCTCAGGGCTTTTGGCGTCATCAATTTCTCCAACTACAGTTAGCATCATAAAAGCAGTTGAAAATCTTCCGCTTTCAGGCACCATGCACAATATCTTCTGACCTGATTTTAACTGACCTGAATACAATAACTCCTCAAGCATGATATAAATTGAAGCCGACCCTGTATTTCCTTTTGTTGTCAGGTTTGAAAACCATTTTTCCTCTGGAATTTCCAGCCCACCTTTTATTAAGAGATCCTTAATTTGCCCCTTAAAAAACTCAGATGAATAATGACAAACCAACCAGTCGATTGCTTTCGGGTCAATTTCTCCTTCATCAATTAGTTCAAAAAATCTATCTACTCCGAGCTTCACCATTTGGTCTAATAACCTGACGTCTTGCTTTAAATTTACAGCACCTTCCTTTGCAGCTATCTCAAAATTGGGATAGTCTAACCAAGTTCTATCATCCTCCGGATTTTTGCCAGCGTACATGCATAAAGGATAGGAGCCACTATAAGACTGAATGCTAATCCAATCAATTTCTAATGATACCCCCTCAGAATTTGGTTGATCAGATACCCACATGGCTCCTGCGCCGTCAGAAAGCATCCAGCGTAAAAACTCGGTATCAAAACTTAAATTTTCTGCAGATTGGTTCTCATACCTTGAAGCCTTGAATAAGCGCGACGGATATTCACCGGCCGCAGCAATTCCACTGAATTTATCCCCAGTTTTAATTTGAGAAACTAGTCCTTTTAAAGCCTGCATTCCACTAACACATACTCCTGAAAAACTCGCTACCTCTATTGGTTTGCTTTTCAATTCAGCATGAACCATATTTGCAAAACCTGGAACCGGTAAATCGCCTTGAGTGGTTGCCGCCGTTAAAAAATCAGCTTGCTCTACACTTTTTCCTAATTTTTTGGTCAAACTTGATATGGCTGATGCTACCATTTTAGCATTGGAAGTCAATGAATTTTGATGCTTATCTAAAGCGTAATGTCTCGATTTTATTCCATTATTCTTTAAAATCCTTTCCTTTAATCGCGAATCATTCCCATTAATTCTTCCCAAATAATCCTCTACTTCATGATTCAAAACTGGCTTACCTGGTAAGTGCACCCCTATTCCATTTATATATGTTTTTATTTTTGTCATAATTTTTATTTTGAATTAAAAAAATTGAAAACACGATCAGTCAATGTTGATACAAAACCATAATTAATGGAATATTTTGTATGATGACTATTATGGCGACCACTAATTGTACTTGACAGTTTTCCTCTATTGATTAATTGAGTATTTGTGTGACCAACGGTATTAAAAAATAAATGATAGATAGGAAATACAATCAAACTCCATATTTCAAAAGTGTAAAATAGCATTGGAATTATCATTACAGACCCCATAATTAGTGATTCTACAGGATGGAAACTATAGGTTGAAAATGGCGTTACAACAACCGATTTATGATGGGTTCTATGAAATTTCAGTAGTTGTTTTGAATGCATTAATTTATGTCCTACAAAAAAGTGAATTTCATTCCAGATAGCTAAAATTACTAAGTCAATCAGTATCATTACACCACCGCTAAAGCTCAGCGTTAAGATGTTTTGGCGAAAAAGAAAGACAATTAAAGTGCCGTATAGCCCGAAAATGATGATAGACCATGCGCTATTTAACATTTCAAATTTTAATTGATGCTTAAAGAGAGGTTTGTCTACTATCACCTTTAAATATTTGTTTTTAATTAACAGTTTTACTGAAACATAAAAACATGTTGCCATAAAAAAGTAGAGGAAGGCAAATGCACTGACCAGAATTACCGCCACAATTGCCATGTGATGAACATTCAGTGTAGATTGATATAAAAAATTAAAATTTTGCATAAAATTCTACTACAATATTACAAGGAAATATGGCCAACAAAAAATTGATTTGCGCAAGCAAACTTATGATTTGCAATTATTGCAAAATCTACCTTGTCAGCACAACATAGTCCTGTAATACTTCTTTTAAAAAAGTAATTTTCTTCTGGGGAATTTCTTCAAGTTTTAAGGACTCAGTCAACTTTTCTACAAGCATTATCACAGCTTCTTTATGCGCAGAATTTGGATGTTTCTTATAACGAGAAACTGTATTTTTAACAATAATCATGTCCTCATCAGTAAATTGAGTAACGCCCAAATATACTGGTTGATGGTTTTTTTTTGTTTTAATGTTTAATATATCCTTTATTGTATAAGCTTGCTCTGTCCGAGTTTTAACAACTATCGTTTGAGCTAAAACATCACCTATTCTTTGGGCATTCTCGGAAGTAGAGATCAATATTGCTCCTATTCCTCCAAAACTGAACCAAACATCAACAATTCTAAAAATCCACCGCATAGCATAATCGTTAAATTTTGCGTTTTGCCCGTTTAAACTTACTACTCTGATACCCAGAGCTAGTTTTCCTACCGTTTGGCCTTTTAAAATATATTCTAAAATTAATGTGTAAAATGTAAAAGGAAGCCATACCAAAATATACAAAGTAATTATCGCCAAAGTGTCATTATCGAAAAGATTTGCTCCGCTAAAAAATGCAGCGAACATAAACATGATGACTAAAAAATATACTCCTTTAACAACTGAATCAATTAACAATGCGGCTCCACGCTGAACCAGTGTAGCAGTTTCGTACTGAATGGGAATCGTATTAGCCGTTAATATTTCAACTTTCTTCAAAACCGTATTTTAGGTAAACTTAAGAATTTTGGGGCAAAACAAGAATAAAAGATATGAATTCGTAAAAGTTTACTATTTTTGACCCCTAAATATTTGAAGGTATGAAAACGGCAGAGGCTAATAAAAAAGTAGACGCATTAATTGAAACGGTTGGCAAAGAATTCAATGCAGAAGTAATCATTGCAGCACTAAAAGACATCAGAGAGCACGCTTTAAAAGAAACTGATCCTTTGTTGGCAAAAGTATGTCGTTTAAGCTATGAATACATAGCAGAAAATGATTGTTTTGATCATACTGTTGAAAAAGAAGAGGACGAGGAAGGAGAGGAGTTTCTTCTTGAGCCTGGAACAGACACAGAAAACTTTACTTACTTGTTGCAGTTAATTCGCCAATCAGAAAACGACTTTAATAGAGAAGAAATTAAAGAAATGAGAACTTGGTTGAAAAACGAGTTATATTAAATACAATATTCCATTTGAAAGCCTTGACGGTAAATGTCAGGGCTTTTTTTATGACTGCATAACTGGCTTTGCGGTTTTGATTGATAAAACCATGTCTTTCACAACTAGTTCATACCCTCCAAAAGACTCTGTTCGAAGCACATAATTGTACCCGTCAATCTCTATTTCACTGTAGCAATGATAGGTTGGCAAGCCTCCATTTTCATTAATTAATTCCCTCTTATAGAAAATCAAGTTAGAGGACTTTTCAATATAGGTAATTTTAAACACATTGCTCTGACCTTCTAAATCTCTTTGGTGTTTGAGCACTTTACCAAATTCATTTGCATAATCCTCTATTACTAAATTGAAATACTCTCCAATTTTAATGTACCATAAATAATCACCATCATCATGCATTATTTCCGGCTGTATTTCCGCTCCCGCAGCTGTTGCAACAATTGGCACTTTTATGCTTAAATTTAAATCATAATCCAGAAGAGAAATTGATTGCATATCAGACGTGTCTAATTCCGAAAAATCAGCTTCTACGGTAATATCAGTTGTATTTATATTTACATCTTCAACTGTGCCGCTTTTGCACGACCACAGAAAAAGCATTACCAAAAAAGTAATGAATCCTACATTTTTCATGATTGCTTTCCTTACAAGTATAATCTTAAAGCGTGTCCGCCTGCTACCAAATTAAGTATTTTTTAGATATTTTGTATATCTAGAATGAATTTTTTGTACTCCAGAATAAAAGATTGCAAAATGCAATTTAATTTGGATCTAAAAAATAATTCTCAATTGACAAATCAAGCTCTAAAAGTGGTATTTTTGTATAAATACCAAGCGAATGGAAATTAGTGTTTGTAGAGTAGCTCATTTTAATGCCGCACATAGGCTGTATAATAAGAATTGGTCGTTTGAAAAAAACCAAACCGTATTTGGAAAGTGTAATAACCCAAATTTTCATGGGCACAATTATAAATTAGAAGTATGGCTGACAGGCCAAATTAACCCAGAAACAGGTTATGTTATTGATTTAGGTGATTTAAAAAAAATTATCAAAACGGAAGTGGAGGATCGATTCGATCACAAGAACCTTAATATTGATACTGAAGAATTTCAAAACCTTAACCCTACAGCCGAAAATATTTCAGTTGTTATCTGGAAATTGTTAAGGAACTCGATTCCGGAACACTTAAAATTGAGAGTTAGATTATACGAAACAGAAAGAAATGTTGTAGAATGTAATGGTGCTTAATTGAAGAAACTATATTCAGAGAATTTCAAAATTGTAATCACATTTGTTTCAATGTCTCTAGCAAGCAAAGCGCTCATTAACAAATTTGAGCTGTTATAAACAATTTGAAATTCAGTTTTATAAACACCATTTCTGTAATAGTGTTGAGCTAGAATATTATTTTGTTTGTCGTATTCAAATTTAATACGGGTTGTAATTTTTCTTCCAAGTTCCTTTTCAGATGTCTTTTCCTTTATAAACCCATTTTCGTTATACGTATATGTGGTTTGAGATCTAGAATTACCGTTAATTGATTTCGACTCATCTTTGTATAAATAATTATTTTCGTCCGTGTAGTAAAATGCAATTTTATACAATCTTCCTAGGCTATTAAAATAACTTTTCTTTAGCTGCCTATCGTGACTTTCGTAAACATATACTTCAGTTGAAATACTAAACGACTTATTTAATTTAAAGTCAATTTTACTTCCTGTGGCATTCTCATCTCGTCTATATTCTTTTTCTATCAATCGGTTCAACGAATCGTACTTAAAGTGATATGAATGAAACCCGAATTGATCTGATTGTCTTTTGACAGATATATAACCATTACTATTGTATTCATATGACCTAACCACTGTATCTCTCTTAGTTGTTTTATAGTCTTTTGACAACTCTCCTTTTTCGTTAAATTGATAGTAGTAAATATTATTTGTTGGCCGAATTCGATCGTAATCTGCTTTTGTGGAATAATGTCCTTTTATTGACTTGATTTTATTCTTTAAAATAAAACTAGTGTTAAATTTAGGATCTTCGGAAAAGAGCTCAGCATTTGAATTGTCCAGCATTTGTCCAAAAGCTTCTTTAAATGGAACTAAAAAAATTAAAAAGACAATAAATTTCATTTGATAAATTCTCAGGGGTACCAATTACACAAACTAGACCAAAAATTAAAATATTGTCATGTCTCCATCCGGCTTATCAAATTCGAAAGATTTTCCAATTTGAAAGCTGAGCCCGAAGCTTAAATGCAAATTTTTTGTAGACTCTGGTTTTAAAATGGCAAAAACATTGTCTGACATAATGTAAAATTGGACCGGACCTCCTCGGCTACTTAATCCTATACCAACATTAGAATCGCGATAATTGTATACGCTGTAATTTGCGGTTACAGCTAAGCGGTGTTTTAATTTTACATTAGCTGAAAAATTTAGACCAGTGACATACCTACTGGGATTAAAAGAATTATACCATACTAAACCCAAATTAAAAAATTTAGTGACGTTGAAATTTCCTCCTAAGTATATTTTCGAATATAAATTGGTTGAGTAAGTATTATTTGTTTCTTGGATATTAGAAAGATTTTGAAGGGAGTCAGTAATTTCGTCAAAAACGGCATTGCTATCTGCTAAATATTTAACTAAATCTACCCCATCATATTCAAATTTAAATTCATCAATTTGATAATTTGTAACGCTTTCACGCCATGTGATAGCCCCTAGATCAATCACAGATGCAGACAGTCTCACTTTTTTACCTAGTTTATAAGTAGCGCCCAAATCAATCCCAACTCCATTATTCCGAATGCCTGCAATATTAGATACCGCCGCAAAAGGGTTGGTGAAGTTATTAACAATAGCATTTAATCCTTCAGTATTTGAAGTGTTTACTCTAGCCGCTCCGTCGAGTGCTATGGCATATGTATTGGCATCAGTCGTAATACCAGCTCTCATATATTCAGTTTGAATATTACCGATTCCAACTAAGTATTTAAGTTTTGCTCCTACCGTTAATTTGTCTCCAAATTTTCTATTAAATCCTATTCCTGTTTCAATATATGCCTGAGCATCAAAACCTAAATTGTCAATTGCCGCTCTTTTCCCTAAAAATTCTGGACCACCGTTACCGTAAAATGCCAAACGCAATAAATCCTTTGGGTATGAAAATCCTGTATTTACCACAGAATTAACAGTAAAATTAATGGTAGTTTTTTTTGTTGTAACTGTTACCGCAAGGATTTCATTCCGAAGGTTAAAATCTAAATAATTCACATCATTTAAACTTTCCATTAATTTTGCAGGGGTTAAGTCTAAGCTGTCACTGTCTGGTCTAGTGGCAAGTGCATCATCCAAAGTAAATCCAGTATGTAACACTTGAAGGTTAAACAAATTACTAAATGGCGCAATACTCACTCCTATTTTTGCCGAAGATCTGAATGCAGGATTTAGATATTGAGCCTGAGCTGAATTGTTTAGCTGATATAGTGAAAAGTTCGACTGTGAAAAGCCAATACTACCTGCAAAAAGACATGCAACAAAAATAAGTTTTTTCATAAATCTTTTATTGAAGGTTAATGTTCAGTTTCACATTCATTCCAAGTCTTACAGCGATTGTATAACTATCAAGAATTTTAATTACCTCATTTTCTGTTCCATTTAAGGTTTCCATATTGGCCTTAATAATAACATGCTTTGCCTGCTCTAACAAAGGCAATTGCGAACTATTTGCTGAAAAGTCAGTGATTTTCTCCGTGATTGATACTACCTCACCATTGGTATTTGTTGTACCAGAGGCAACAACTAATTTAAATCCATCTGTCAGACTAAATAATGGTTGATAGTTCTCATCTACAAAAACAATATCTGCATCAATGTCTATAGGAAAGCCATTGTCTACTTTCAATCTAAATGATACCGATTCAATTTGACTGATGTCTTCTTGAAAGCCAAATTCTACAGTATCTTGAACATAAAATCCGTAGGCAAAACCTTCCATTGGCAACTCAAGCTCCGCATTTATTTTAAATCGACTAGTGTCCTGTATAAAATTCAAATTTGCTCCTGGTCCACTTGGGTTTGCGGTTCCTTCTGCTTCAAAATAAAAGTATTTCGGCGAAGGGGAAATAATTGATGAAATATTAGTTGTGTTTGTGTTGTTTAATTCAATAACAGTTGTTTTGCTATCACCCAAAATTGTTGGCGCCAATATGTTTACTGGACTCGGATAACCTGATAAAGGCAAGGTTGTGCCTGTATTTAAATTGATAGATTTTAAGTTATTTAATGCAACCTCAACAGGAAACCCAAAAGAATTGATGAGTTCTAACCTCACTTTCGGATTCGTTAATTCGAAATATCCATTGGTAGCTGTACTAAATATTTTGATTAGAACTGAATCAGAATAACTCCCCAACGATTGTTGTCCGAAATAACCTGTAGCATTTCGGTATGCTGGGTTTATTACAACTGCATCTAGCACAATACTTTCACTGCCATTCACTTCTTCTCCAGTCCCGTTCACTTCTGTTCGAACCGACATGACCACTGTATTTACCGTTGAACCCGCATCTGTAAAATTCCCAGTTACATCTGTTAAATCGATTGTAGCACTAGCAACCACAGGGCCTGTAGAATAAACACCTTGTAATGTTGCGGTAAGTGGATTGCCATTTTTTATCATGTACGGAAAGGAAACCGTAATATTTATGTCGTGTTTTAAGTCAGAAGTAAAATTAACTTCTACAGAACCTCCTTTAAAATTAACTGTATGAAATTCAACGCCATTTGCAACTGCAAAATTATTATTAAAAGTAGCCTGTTGCGATAATGATCCGTTAAAAGACGGTGCTGCAGGCAGATTAATATCTGCCATTGAAAATGATATTTGTTCTGAAATTACTGGTAAAGAAAAAATATCTTCAGCTACTACAGATACAACTTCACCTTTGTAAACCAAAGCAATTTCACCCGAGTTCGGGTCTATCACAACAATATCAGAACTATCTGTAGCTGCTAAAATATCGTAAACACCAAAAGTGGCATGCGCAATGGGAGCAGCCAATTGAGGATCCCATGAGCTTGGTGCTATTAAAGAGGGGTCAGAATACTTGGATAACTTTCTACAGCTAGATGATGTCATGCCAATTATGGTACCTAGCAAGATTGACAAAAAAGAAAATTTCATAGGTTTATTTTAAACAAAAATAAGTATTTTAAGTCAAAACACTTATAACTTCACAAATATACAAAGGCTTACTTTAGCTTCAAGAATAACCAATTGTAAACTATGAACATTAAAACTATAATAAAAGTTTTCAGTACTGCTCAGAATGATCAAGATGCCCAGTATATGAAGTCGTACATGAAAGGGTTATTTCACTATTATGGAATAAAAAGCGACAAAAGAAGAGCGCTTTCAAAACCGTTTATTAAAGCGGCACAATCTTTACCAAAGTCAGAAGTAATAGCAAAAGTATTAGAATTATATGAATTGAAGGAACGAGAAATGCATCACCTAGGGCTAGAAATATGTATACCTTACTTTAAAAAAAATACAGATGAGAGCGACATTATATTTTTTGAAAGTTTAGCAAAAAAAAATCAATGGTGGGACACTATTGATGTGATTGCACCAAAATTAATGGCACACTATTTTTTAACTTACCCCAATAACCGAGATTTTTATGTTACAAAGTGGTTAGCTACTGGAGATAAATGGTTAGTGCGTTGTGCACTTTTATTTCAATTAAAATATAAAACGAAAACCGATCTAGGACTTCTATTTGAAACCATTTTGAGCATTCCTCCTACTAAAGAGTTTTTTATTAACAAAGCCATTGGCTGGATGCTACGCGAAAACTCTAGACTCTTTCCAGAAGCTGTAGTTGACTTTGTGACAGACAACGAAAATTACTTATCAAATTTAAGCAAAAAGGAGGCCTTGAGACTTCTCAAGTGACCAGTTAATTGGTTCCTTTCCTGTAGATTCTTGATAAGAATTACATTTTGAAAAATGTTGATTCCCAAACCAAAGCCCTCTGTTTGCACTTAGCGGCGACGGATGACCGGTTTCTAAAACCAAATGCTTAGCTCTATCTATTTTAGCGCCTTTCTTTTTCGCAAATCCGCCCCACAATAAAAAAACAACATCTGCATGTTTTTCTGAAATCAATTCAATAACTCTGTCTGTAAATTTCTCCCACCCTTTTTTTTGATGACTTCCTGCCTCGCTTTGTCGCACAGTAAGTGTTGCATTTAGCATTAACACACCTTGTTTGGCCCAAGCGGTTAAATTTCCGGATTCAGGGTATGGTAAATTTAAATCCTTTTGCAATTCTTTAAAAATATTAACTAGCGAAGGTGGGTGCTTTACCCCATCATTCACTGAAAAACATAAGCCGTTTGCCTGCCCTTTTCCATGATAAGGGTCTTGTCCAATAATTACAACTTTTACCTCTTCAAATGAGCAAAAATCAAAAGCAGAAAAAATATGATGTAGCGGAGGGTAACATACGCCCAACCTGTATTCTTCTGCAACAAAATCTTCAAGCACTTTAAAATAAGGTTTTTGAATTTCGTCATTCAACACAGTTTGCCAAGAATTTGGAATGTACTCTATCATTTATTATTCTCCAATATTTTCCTCTTCAACCAAAGGTTCATTCCTAAACTTTAAAAACAGTTGAATCAATGCAATAACGTCTTTCTCGCAATAGGTGGTTATTCTTTCTAAATCGTCATCTTCATAATATACTCTAGCCACATCTGCTCCAGATATATCGTCTTTCGGCGTTGGAACTTGAAATATGTGGCATAAAAGGGCAATTGAAGTATAGTGCTTGTAATCACCAAACTTCCATAGTTCCATGGTGTCTAACAAGTTCACTTCCCACGGCTTTTTACCAGCAATGTCCAATATTTCAGGAATATCTATTCCATTTAAGAGCATCCGTCTTGCGATAAACGGAAAATCAAACTCTTTTGCGTTATGGCCGCACAAAGCATGATTTGGTGTATTATAATACCCCAGTAATAATTCAGCAAAATCTAAAAGTAATTTGCGCTCATTATGGTTCGAAAAAGACTTTAATCTTATCGACTTTCCTGTTCTTCCTTCTGAGACAATACCACAAGAAATAGTTACAATTTTTCCAAATTCTGCATAAACACCTGCCCGATCGTATACATCTGCTGCTGTCAGCCCATCTTTTTGAAAAAACTTTGTTTTACTTGAATATAATTCAGCAGTTTTTTCATCTAAATCGGCGAAATTATAAACCTCAGGAACTGTTTCAATATCGAGGAATAGAACTTTTTCTAGATTGATTTTTTGCAAGCGCATACTTTCTTAGTTTTATACATTAAATATAATATTAATTGCTGTGTACCCACTTATTTACTGCTCTTTTTATATCTTAGCAGTAAAACCACTGCGTTTTATAACCGATCGTCCTCACTCAATGAAGCTATTAAAATTTACAATCGCAGTCCGCTATTGTAGTGCATTTAATTTAAGAGCCCGACAGGTTGTAAAAACTAACAGTGACTCATTAATATTAGTATTTTACAACTCAAATATGGATCCCATTTGGTTTTGTCAAACTCCAGCAGTAAACGGTGGATTTAAATACCTAGATATGTTGGATTTAGTTACCAAAAAAGGTGTAGGTTTTTCCATAAAAAAACTGACAAAAAACTACTATCATCTATATAAATAATTCAAATTCAATTATATATTATTTATCATAAATTACAGAAAACGAAAAGAACCATCACCGTCTTAAAATTAAAATACACTACAGCACCCATTGAATATTAAAAGAAGTATCTTTAAGTTCCGATTATGCTCAAAATATCTAAACAATTATTCACTCTAATTCTTATTTGTGTGACAAGTAACTTTTGCTTTACACAAAATAGCTCTAGGCTCGACTCTCTAAATGAGGTTCTTCAAAACACAAGTATTCATGACAGCATTAAAGTCGATACCTATCAGCATATCTCGAATATGTTTTTTGACCAAAATCCCGACACCTGTTACTTTCTGATAAATAAAGCTCTTAATCTGGCGCAAAAAATTGATTATAAATTTGGCATAGGCGAGTGCTACAGCAATTTAAGCAATTTAAATACAGTAAAGGGTAATATTTCTGAAGCAATTGCCAATTGTTTGAAAAGCATGAAGGTTTTTGAAAAACTGGGTGAAAAGGAATCTCATGCTGTTACCCTTGCAAATCTTGGCGGTTTGAATCAGCAACTAGAAAACCATGAACTTTCGATTAAGTATTTTGACGAATGTGCTACCATATTTAAAGAATTAAAAAATGACAAGTTTTTAGGGAGTATTTATAATAACTGCGGCGGATCGTACAGGCAATTGGGTGATTATGAAAAAGCGCTGAAATATCATTATCAGGCAATAGAAATCAGATCTAAAATTAATGACGAAAAAGGCTTGAGTAGCAGCTATAGTAATATTGGATCTACATATGAAAATATGGGCAATTTAGATTCAGCCCTTTTCTATTTTACGAAAGGCACTGCATTGAACAGGAAAACTAATTACAAAAGAGGATTATCGAATACTCTATATAAGTCGGCTAATATTTACTTTGAGAAAAATGACATTTCAAAAGCCAAACAACTTTCTTTAGAAGCTTTAGAAGTTGCAAAAAACCGTAATTATCTGTACCAAATAAAATCGTCAGCAAGAGTGTTATATAAAATTGAAAAAGAATTAGGAAATTTCAAAATAGCATTGAAATACTTTGAACAATACACTAGTTTAGATGATAGTTTAAATAGCGTTAAAAATCAAAAAGCGATCATAAGAAGTCAATATCAATTTGAGTACAATAAGAAGGCCTTAATTGACAGTTTAGAAAAAGATAAAATTTTGATTGAAAACAAATTGTTAGAAGACGAGAATAACCTAGTTGCAAGCGAAAATTCAGTACAAAGACTTTGGTTAGCTGTTAGTGCACTAGGAATAATTATATTGCTTGGGGCTTTATATTTTTATAGAAAAAACACGGCCACAAAAATGGAAGGATTAAGGTCTGAGATAAAATTGCGATTAAATGAAACGCTAAGTTTGAAAGATGAGATTGAAACATTAAGTGCTAGTTCAGCATCAACAAAAAAGTCAGACCTAAATATAGTTCTTCATGATAAACTTACCGCTAGAGAACAAGAAATTTTAGATTTACTTGCATTAGGCCTATCAAATAAAGAAATTGGAGAGAAATTGTTCGTATCAGTTAATACTATTAAAACCCATATTTTAAGCTTGTATAATAAACTGGATGTTAAAAACAGGACTCAAGCTGCTATTAAGGGTAACCTTCTGAAAATTCAGGAAAACCAGAATTAGTATGGGAAGACTGATTTAAGACAACCGACGTACAGTTATTGAGGTTATTTGAATTTGTAACCTTCCAACAAAAAAAGCCTGAACTAATAGGTAGTGCTGGCTTTTACTAACTTTCTGAAAACTACTCTACCGCTTCCTCCTCGATAACAAAGGCATCAGTTGCATCTTCAATCACAGCACTTTTTTCCTTTTCAGCTTTATTGGCACAAGTTTTACATAATTCTGAAATATTTTTTCCTTCGTATGCTTGAGCTACAGTTCCTGAATTAATCTGTTCTGTATCATCTCCATTAATATGTTGGCATCCGTCAAATATGTGATATTTTTTTCCATATTTTGTCCAATACACCTCATTTGAACCAGTCAAATCTTCAATTCTTCTAGTTTCTTCCGTGTACTGCTCAACAGAGGGCGCATTAGCATCAACACCTGTACCTACAGCGGCTAATAATGCAACACCTACTATGGCACCAATAATACCTTTCTGCTTTCCAGTCATGTCTTTGTTTGTCAAAACCATTATTAGTAGTGGTAAAAACGCCAAAGCGCTCATGATAGCACCAAGTTGATTATTCATGAAAAATTTGAACTTATTTTTTTCAGAGGCTGGATCTAAACGGGTGGCTTTTTTCCACAATAAGTTTCCTGTTATTGCTAAAGCAAGTGCTATAACAACCACAACAATTAGCCAGGTCATGTTAAGTGGATTTAATAGTTTAAAAATGGCAAAGACTTCTAATCCTATTGCTAAAATCCATCCTACAAAAGCAATCACTCTAAATGTTGTTGCTTTACTTTTATTTTCATCTGACGGTTTAAACTGATAGTCGCTTTTTGTTGGCTCAGCGTCACCTCCTACTTTCACTATTTTCTTTTTTGTTGCCATACTAATAATATAAGGTTTAAGAATCAAAAGTATAAAATATTGGTTTCATACCTTTAATCTGTTGCATAATCTTTCAACTACTAATTGTTATCGAATCTATTATTTTAAGAATTGGAACTGTAATTCTATAATTTCACCCGTCGGGGTGAATGGTATTATCAATAAAACCAATAAGTTTGAACTGCTATGAAATTATTTGTATCCGTATTTGTGTTTGCCTGTCTGCGTTTAATGCTACCTAATAACCAAGAGCCTATTGTATTGAAAAACTGTGGCCCTGGACAATTGGGTAAAAGTATCAGTTTTAAAGATGACATTAAAAATGGTGTTGTGATTAATGATTTATCATGGGCATGGAATAGTTCAGTTGCTTGTTTTCCAGAAACACAGAAAAAAAGTTTTACTGGTAAACATATTTTATTTCAGACAGAAATTCCTGCAAATTCGGAAATGACAATTACTCTAAAACCGACTAAAAGAACGAGTAAATTAAGTTTATATGGCTATCAAATTGGCGTAAATAACAAATCATTAGTTCCTAACTTAAGTAGCTGCATAAGTTGCGAAGCTGACAACAACCAATCAAAAAAGGCTGCGAACAATCACAGAAGCATTCAATTTAGAGCGATTAATAGACCATATAAAATAATCATTGGAATTGCTGGTGAAGATGGCCTTTCTGAAGGAGGTTTTACCTTTAGCATTTCGTGTAAAGAAAAATAGTACCCAAAAACCATGTTTTAGATAGGTTATCGTCTTGAGTTCAGACTCAAGACGATTTTTTTAGTCCTCAAACCATCCAGCATACATTCTGTAATTAGCTGCAATTCGTTTTACTTCGCTCTCAAACAATTCTGGAGATAAATCTTTAACCTTTTTAGCAGGCACACCTGCCCAAATTGAACCAGATTTGACATGAGTTCCTTCTAAAAGAACAGCTCCGGCTGCAATTATACATTCTGACTCTATGATACAATTATCCATTACAATTGAACCCATTCCAATTAAAACATTGTCTTCCACTGTACAACCATGAACCAAAGCATTATGTCCCACAGAAACATTATTACCTAGCACAGTTTTTGTTTTTTCATAAGTACAATGAATCACTGCACCATCCTGAATATTGACATTGTTGCCTAAAGTAATCGTATTCACATCACCACGAATTACAGCGTTAAACCAAACTGAACAATTTTCACCCATATTTACGTCACCCACTATTGTTGAATTTTCAGCTAGCCAGCAAGAGTTAGAGATTTGAGGAGAGTTTCCTCTGCAAGGTTTTATCAGTGCCATTATTCAATTTTTTACGTTCAGACCAAGATAATAAAATAAGTAAACAGCTATAATATATAGTTGAAACTATTGATAAGTATTCTTTATTGTGAATTACTTTTTGGAAGGAGAAACTAAAATTTAATACCTTTGTTTTTTATGTTAACAATTGATCCAACTTCGATACCAATTCCTCAGCTACACGGCTATTTGCTTGGTGCTATTGGCCCACGTCCTATTGCATTTGCAAGCACTGTTAGCGCCAGCGGGCATCATAATTTGGCACCATTTAGCTTTTTTAATGTATTTAGTGCCAATCCGCCAATTCTTGTGTTTTCACCAGCACGTAGCGGAAGAACAAATACGACAAAAGACACTTTTAACAACGTTAAGGAAGTGAAAGAAGTGGTGATTAATGTGGTAAATTATGACATGGTTCATCAAATGTCGTTAGCAAGTTCGCCTTTCGCACCAAATGTTGATGAATTTGAAAAAACAGGGTTTACAAAATTAAAGTCTGAAACCATTCAACCATACAGGGTAGCAGAAGCACCTGTTCAATTTGAATGTGTGGTGAATGATGTGGTTGAATTAGGTCAAAATGGAGGAGCAGGGAACTTAGTCATTTGTGAAGTGAAAAAGATTCACATAGCTGAAGAAGTACTAGATGAAAATGGTAAAATTGATCAAAAGAAAATTGATTTAGTAGCCAGAATGGGAGGGAATTGGTATTGCCGAGCAAATGACGAATCAATGTTTGAAATTGCAAAGCCGATTACAACAATAGGAGTAGGGTTTGATGCAATTCCAGATGATTTAAAGCAATCTCATATTCTAACAAAAAATGATTTAGGCCAATTAGGAAATATTAAATCATTACCCGACGAAACAGAAGTAAACGAATATAAATTATTAGATTTGAGTGATATATTTGTAGAGTTAGAAGACGATCAACCAGCGTTAGAACTAGCTTTGCACAAGTTGGCTCAAGAAAAATTAAAAGAAAATAAAGTAGAAGAAGCGTGGAAAACCCTCCTGGCTTTCAACAATTAAACAAATCAAAATTATGTATACATTAAAAGGTGAAATTAAGGTAATAAACGATACGCAAAACATTACCGATTCATTCAAGAAGAGAGAGTTTGTCGTATTAGATGCGTCTGGCCAATACCCACAAACTATCATGTTTCAAGCTGTTCAAGACAGAGTTGACATGCTAGACCAAGTTAAAGTAGGAGATATGGTTGAAGTAGTATTTTTCTTAAGAGGAAGAGAATGGACAAATCCTGAGGGAAATGTAAAATATTTTAACTCATTAGATGCTTGGAAAGTGAATAAAGCTGCAAATGATGGTTCTTCAGCTGGAGCACCTGCTAGTGCAGATAACGCTGAAACTTTTGTAGCCGAAGGTGATGACGATTTACCGTTCTAAACCATACAGAATATTCAATTTTAAACCTGTCAGATTTTTCTGACAGGTTTTTTTGTCTAGAAATTATTCTCATCTAAAACATCAAAAGAAAATCCTTTTTCAGAATAATACTTAAGCGCAACCGGCAAAATTTGCTTTAATTGAGGCAGTGCTTTAGCACTATCATGAAAGACAATAATATCCCCCGATTTTACTTTCTTTTTCATTTTACTTATAATTAAAGGGATATTAATATCAATTGCAAAATCGTAAGTAACATATGACCAAAAGACTGTTGTAAAACCCAACTTTTTTAAAGCCTTATGTTGCGAGAATTTTAGACTGCCATAAGGCGCTCTAAAAAGTTTTGAATTAATTAATTTTTGTGCTTCCAAAACATCATATACAAAAGCCTTGGTTTTCGTTCTCAATCCGCGTGGATGAGACATAGAATGATTTCCAATTTTATTCCCTTTTTGAATTAGTTTACTGTACAATTCAGGCAGTTGCTTTACCTGGTTACCTAGGCAAAAAAACGTAGCTTTGGCATTGTATTGCTCTAATTGATTTAAAATCCAGTTTGTTGATTCCAAAGAAGGACCGTCATCAAAAGTTAAGTATAGTACTTTTTGTTTTGGACGAAAAAAACCCCAAATGGAACCCGGGTATAAAACCTTTAACCATTTGGGGTAACTATAAATTCTCACAGTTTAACTGTTTCTATTGCTGCTGGCTAATTCTGTCAATAAATGCGCCAATAGTACCGTTGTACACTCCAACTTTTTCTATTAACTTATACTCCGACTTTTTCTTTCTAAAGGCATCAATATAATAATTAATGTCAGTCATTATGTTGTCCATCATGTCTTGATTTTCTACTTTATATATTCCAGCCATTGTGTAAATGGTATGAACACTTCTAAAAGCAGCCAAGGCATTCTCTAACATGGAAGCTGAGAATTTTGCATCAACTGCTAAGTAATAATCTAATTCTTCCTTGTAAGCACTCATAGCTGCAATTGCTAGCGCCTCACCTTTCTCATTTGACCCAACAGCAAAGTAATTGCCAACATAGTAAGGAATTACTCTACCAAATGGCACTTGACTCTGAGGCATAACTTCTAGAGATTTATCAATAAGAGATTCCACTTTCAACTTTGCTTCAGCCATGTCTGCCTGCAATCTATCAATTTCGCTCGCTGTAGTATCTTTATCAATATTTTTCAAAAAGTCTATCTTCTGTTTAGCAGCTTCAAAGTCGCTTGCATAGGCATCAGCCGCAATATTAAATTGAATTCTGTAGTTCGATACACCTCTTCTAGTATAGTAATCCACCAATACGCCTTTTTCTTGCATGTTACCCCAGATATATTTTTCCATTAAGTTTTTGTAAGACGTTTCTTTATTTACCTCCCCTAATGTGTTCGGATTTCTACCTTTTTGAGTGTTAATTGGGGCTAATTTATAAATCAAACCTTCTGACAAAAAGTACTTATCAAGTCCAACATATGTACTTGGCGAAGCTGAACCTGCAAAATATAAATCACGATCCCAATTGAAATTATTAATTATGTCTAGCATCATAATTTCCGCTTTAGCTAAATAAGTTTTTCCACCTGGAATTTTCCACTTCATTGTGTCAGCAATTCGATCCATATACTGCTCATCAACTAAATTATTGTCGATTATATGTTGCTTATCAATTGGTAAAGAAAAACCTAAAGTTGGTGCTAAAAATAACTTTTGGCCTCTGTTATCATATAGATTACTCTCGTCGTGTAAATACGCCATAAAGTAATCCAACGGAAGGTAATCAAAGCTTGAATTGAATTGACTCAGAATAGAAATTGCACTTTTGATTTCTTCATTTTGTAAACCTAGTTGCTTTTGATTTTTTCTAAGCTTAAATACAAAGTCTTTAAACCCGTAGTAATTGCTTGATTTATAGTAATTTTTTACTGTTTCAAGTAATTCAGGTTTGTTTTTTGCTAATGGTGTTTGTGCTAATAAGGCATGTAACTGCGTACACGCTTTTACAAATCCTGTCTTAAATTCTGTTGGATTATTTAAAATCTTAACATTCATCAGCTCTTTTGCTTTGGCATCCATGTTTTCAGACTGAATAGTCATGCTCATTGCATTTTGTAAATACACTGCATCTAAATATCTATTTTGTCGATACTCGTGCTCCTCAAAACTAATTGGTAGTGGCTCCGACTCATATGCTTTCCGTTTCATTTGAGCGGTATACCAATCTGTACTAAATAAACTTAAGTTACAAACTCTTAAATCTGTTTGCTGGTCTTCTACTTCTTGTAAGTACCACAAAGGGAAAGTATCGTTATCTCCGTTGGTGAACAAGACAGAGTTTTCTGAACAACCTATCATATAGTTATTTGCTAATGCTTTGGCGGTGTAGCGGTTTGATCTGTCGTGATCATCCCAACCTTGCATGCCCATTAAAATTGGAATCGGCAGGCATATTAATGTCGCTATTGCCGCCATGCTCGTTTCACTTTTAACACTATTTCTCAGTCCTATCATTAAGGCAAATGCACCTACTACAAGCACTGATAAATACAGCATTGAAAGTCCTGTCGCTAATCCTCCTGCAAATAATACAACTGAAAATGCACCTAGTGCAATAGCAATTTTGCCCAACTCCGGCCAAACCATATCTTTAAAGGCTTTAAACATGCCAAGAACAGACAGGCCAATCCAGAAAGAAAAAGCGTAAAAGGAGGCTGCATATGCATAATCTCTTTCACGTGGTTCAAATGGCTTTTGATTCAGGTAAATAATTACCGCCAAACCAGTTAGTAAAAATAACAGAGTGATAAACCACCACGATTTTGAAGCACGCACTAGCGTAAATACAAATCCAATTAACCCCAATGCTAGCGGTAGCATGTAAAACTTGTTATGAGAAGGATTTTCAGCTATAATTGAAGGAACTAAAGACTGATCACCAATGTGGTGTTTATCAATAAAATTTAATCCTGAAATCCAGTTTCCATCTCTTGCATTTCCGTGTCCTTGTTCGTCACTTTGTCTCCCAGAAAAATTCCACATAAAATAGCGCCAATACATCCAATCTACTTGATAATTAGCAAAATAACTTAGATTTTGAGCAAACGTTGGTGTTTTTGTCGTTTTTGCCGTTGTCCAGCTTGTATAGCCTCTAACATGTCTTGGATCTGGACTATACATTCTAGGAAAGAAAGTCGACTGTGCAGAAGTATATTTCCGTTTTTGATTTTCACCGTCAAAAGATTTAAAATATTTCTCCACTACCTTACCACCTATGGCTTTCGCTTTTTCTTCGGCTAGTGCCTTGTCTTCGTAACCTTGAATATCTTTAATTCCGCTTCGGTCTTGAACCACCCATCTTCTTAAATAAACATCTGATCTATCACCCCATTCACTGGTAGGAGCTGGTTTATCTGCATTAAAATATGGACCATATAAAATTGGCCAATCGCCATACTGCTCGCGCTTTAGATAAGCTTCTAAACTTACTAAGTTTTCAGGATCATTTTCATCTAAAGGCGGATTCGCATTTGAACGAATTACAATCATAGCAAAGCATGTATAACCAATTAAAAGCGCAGTACCACTCCAAACGGCAGTATTTAAAACTTGTAATCTTTTCTTTCTGCTAAGCATTAATGCTACAACAATTGCTGTAGTAAGTAGCAAGAAAAAGAAAATTGCTCCGGCATTAAACGGCATTCCAAAATCTGTATTGAAAACCCGTTCGAAAGTTCCCGCCAAATTAACTGTAACAGGAATAACAACAGCTTGAATAATTCCTAAAGTAAACACACCAATTACACCTGTCAACAAAAATCCTGCAATGGTCGTTTCTTTATACTTTTTAAAATAAATAATATAAGCAATTGCTGGAATACAAAGTAAGTTAAGTAAGTGAACTCCTATTGACAATCCCACCATAAAGAATATAAAAACCATCCAACGGTCAGCATTTTTAGATTGAATTTCTTCGTTATCCGGAAAAACAGCTTGCTCTGTTAATTCGCTTTCCCATTTCAATATAGCCCATACAACCAAAGCCGTAAAGAAAGATGACATGGCATATACTTCCCCTTCAACCGCTGAAAACCAAAATGAATCTGTGAAGGTATAAGCCAAAGCTCCAATAATTCCACTGCCAATAACTGCCCATTTTTCGCCAGCTGTTAATTCAGCTCTATACGACTCCTTATTGTTAGTATCTGAAAATAAGTTATCATTTGGTGAAAGAACAATTTTTCGGCCGATCATAGTAATAGACCAAAACAAAAACAGAATGGTAAATGAACTACTTAGAGCAGACATTAGATTCACCATATATGCTGCGGAGTCTGGTTCAACAAATACTGTGAATAACCTTCCTAACATCATAAAAAGTGGTGCCCCTGGAGGGTGACCAACCTCTAATTTGAAAGCAGTTGTAATATATTCACCGCAATCCCACAAAGACGTGGTTTGCTCTAATGTTAAAACATAGACGATAGTTGCTATTAAAAAAACAGCCCATCCAATATAGTTATTCAGCTTTTTGTAATTCATAATAAATCAATTGTGCTTGCGAATTTAAAAATATAATTTGGGAAATAATGCTAATTATTCCTAATTCGGCATAAAGAAACTAAAATTTTAATTATCAGGCAGTAGGGCATTTTTGCTGACTTATGGTTGATTTAGTAATGCATTGTCAACCATAATTTTGCCTACCTCATTTTCCCACGTTTTCCACGAGACATTTGAGCTTGACGCATTTGATTTCGTGATGTCGTTTTACCCATTTGCTTCCGCATATCTTTAATATAATCGGTTAGCATTCCTTTTTCGTCTAGTTTTTTTGCTTCAGATAAATTAAGTTCTGCTTCTTTTCTTCTTCCTGAACCCATACAAATAGCAGCTATATTAAGCTTTGCCATGGCTTGATCGTGCTTTTGTTTTAAACCTATGTTTAATGCCTTTTTAAAATTACTTTCCGACTCAGACATTTTGGCTTTATTACCTCCAGCTAAACCAGTTAGGTAGTAATAATAAGCCCTTTGCCCTTTCACTAAATACTGTGGTTGTTTAATTTTTTGCAGATAATGCAAAGCCTTTTCTTGGTTTTGCTGACGCATTTGGTTAAAGGCAAGCAATATAAATTCGTTTCTAAATATTGTCAAAACAATAATTGTGGTCACCAAAATCATCATAATCCCCCATCCCCATGAACCTGAAGCAAACAAGAAAATGGTATAGCCAAAAGAGGCTAGTGATAATACTATTTTTACTATTAATCCTATCATAATTTTTTTAATCTATTGTTGCAATACATTTTAATTCGATTGCGATTGGTGTTGGTAAACTGCTGATCTCACATGTTGTTCTGCATGGTTGATTGTCTTTAAAATATTCGGCATAAACCTTATTGTAAACAGCAAAGTCGCGCTTCATATTCACTAAAAAAACAGTAACATCAACTAACTTATCCCACGAAGAGCCCGAAGCTTCAAGCACAGCATTAACATTGTCAAAAACAGAACGGCATTGTGCTTCAAAATCAAATTCTATGAAATTACCATTGTGGTCTAGTTTTAAACCTGGCACCTGAGAATCATTTGTATCAGAATTTGCAACTCTTGGACCTACTCCTGACAAAAATAAAAGGTTGCCAACTTTACGGGCATGTGGATACAATCCTACAGGCTTTGGTGCTTTTGATGCATTTACTCTATCCGTCTTTTCCATAAGCCCGCAAATATAATACTTTGATAAATATTATTGTTAATTTTATGACTCGATTAATTATACTTTCAAAATACGATTATGAAGTCAACTCAAGTTCATATTATCATCAATATTCTTTGTTTTATTACGATTTTAATCTCTCTGTATTTTGGAATGAGCACCTACAATGCAATCGATAATCAGCACATCAGTCATTTGAACGATTTTGAAAACTCCTCAGCATACGGACTAGACGATATTCGTGTTTTAACTGCAAAAGGCGTAATTGGCACAGGCATATTTGTTGTTTTGGCATTCGCTTTTCAAATTTACAGCTTTATTATTGCAGACTTTAAAACAAAAAAAAACGTCATTTTAGCGTTATTTACTGTCTATGGTATTCTATTTATTTTTTCATTTATTGTGATGAGTGACTTAGATAATCGAAATTTTCACAATCATGGGCAAATATGGCTATTGCTTTCCTTAACCCTTATTTTCGCAAATAGTATCCTAATTTTCTACAAAAAGAAATAGTTTTTCACTATAAAATTTAACATTTCTATAACAGTTTACTCAATATAAGCTACTGTTTACATGGCAACTAGTTTTTTGGCATATGCTTTGCATTTTTCCAATCATGTTTAACTAAAAAAAATATTATGATTGAAAAAAAGAAGACACACAAGGCGGACCTGGAGAAGAAGAGATTTGCCTTTTTTCAAATTGGGTTAATTTTAGCTGGCTCGTTGTGCTTAGCAGCGTTCGAATTTGTAAGTCCAGTTTACAGTTCTGCAAATGAACAGGCAGTGTTAGAGGATACTGTTTACGACATGCCTGCTATTCCTATTGAATTAATGCCAAACACCCAACAGAATCAGAAAAAAAATACTAGAATATATGATGAAGTTGATGTTGTGGTTTCTGTAACTCCTACTCCCGTTGTAACTGACTCATCAAAATCAGTAAATATGAATTTAGGTGAAATTGAGAATTTATTTGGCGAAACTGGTGGGACAGGTATCACACGCACAGTGGAGCTTACCCCAACAGACAACCCTCAAATATGGCCTAAATTTCCGGGAAATATGGGACAATGGATTGGAAAAAACATGAATTTATCAAGTATTCCCTATCCTGCTTCAGGCACTATTTACGTTAATTTTATTGTGAGTAAAACGGGCGAAATTACAGATGTGAAAATTTCAAAAAGTTTAGATAGAGATCATGATCGTGCTGCCTTGGAAGTTGTTAAAAAAATGCCAAAATGGATACCTGGAGAAGTAATGGGTAAACCAGTAGCTGTGAACTATCAATTACCAATTAGAATTAAAGGGTACTAAATTGTTTACGAAAACGTCAACATTTTCTGTCATACATGCAGGAAATGTTGGTGTTTTTTATTTGATAAGAATTCCACTGCATGAATTAGAGGAAGCTCCTGTGACAGTTTTAAGCACATTTATTTGACTATTTACTTTTAGCCAACCTAAAAAAGCAAAAATTAGTGCTTCTTTAAATTCGACTAACTCCCTACTGGGGACCACCAATCTTTGATGCACTTTAGATTGGAGAATTTCGATTAAAAAAGTGTTAAACACCCCACCGCCCGTTACGAGAACTTCACCATTTTTTAAAGAAGTAAGAGCATTACTAACTTGAACAGCAATATGCTCTATCACCGTTCTTAATCTATCTTCTAACTGTATATTAGAATTTTTAATTAGTTTTTTAAAATGATTCCTATACCACTCTACCCCCAGGGACTTTGGGCCTGATTCTTTATAAAACTCTAGACCATTTAATTCATCTAACAATTTCTTATTTACTTTTCCAGTTCTAGCAATTTTGCCCTGGTCATCATAGGGTAAATTAAGCTCAACAGTCAAATCAGATAGTGCCATATTTACGGGGCAAATGTCATGAGCAAATCGACTACTGCTTTGCTGAAAAGAAAAATTAGCAATTCCTCCAAAATTAATACAGGCGGCGTATTGGCTAAACAAATACAGGTCTCCTATTGGTACCAAAGGTGCTCCTTGACCACCCAAAGCCACATCTAAACTTCTAAAGTCACAAATTACAGGAATTTTAGTTTCAGAAAATAAGGTGTTACCATTACCTATCTGTGTTGTAAATCCATTTTCGGGCTGATGAAAAACGGTATGACCATGACTTGCAATATATTGAGGTTTAATGCCAAATTGCTTAATGAATGAATTCACTTCTTGAGCAAAGTAAATACCAATTTTTATATCTAGTTTTTTTAAACCTTCTGCTTTTAACTGCACAGAATCTCTTAATTCCTGTTGCATTTCAGCAGAATACTGCACAGATTTTGTTTCAAGAATTTGAAATTGATACTGATTGTCAACCTGCTCAAAATTCACCAAACAAAGGTCAAGTCCATCCAGCGAAGTACCTGACATTAATCCCAAAATAGTGGCTTTTTCCATCTAGCTCAAAGGTATACAATATTTAAAATAAAAAGCCTTCTGTGATATTACTAGGCATGCATAATATAATTATGCAGAAATTTAGTTTTAAATAAATAAAACCATTATTTTTGCAAGTACAAAATTACACACAGCATGGACTTTAAATTAACAGAAGAACAATTAGCAGTAAGAGACGCGGCAAGAGATTTTGCAAACAACGTTTTATTGCCGGAAGTAACAGACAGGGATAAGCATGCAAGGTTTCCAAAGGAAGAAGTAAAGCAGTTAGGCGAACTAGGATTTTTAGGAATGATGGTTGACCCGAAATATAATGGTGGAGGTATGGATACCGTATCGTATGTGTTAGCGATAGAAGAAATTTCAAAAGTTGATGCATCTACTTCGGTGATCATGTCAGTTTGTAATTCATTGGTAGCTTGGGGCCTTGAACGATTTGGATCAGAAGAGCAAAAAGAGAAATTTTTAAAGCCATTAGCTGGCGGACAGATTACTGGAGCATTTTGCTTGTCAGAGCCTGAAGCAGGTTCAGACGCTACATCTCAGACAACAACAGCAATAGATAAAGGTGACTATTATTTATTAAATGGAACAAAAAACTGGATAACAAATGGTGGAACTGCTGGAGTATACATTGTAATGGCTCAGACTGATAGAGAAAAAGGACATAGGGGAATTAACGCTTTAATAATTGAACCTGGAATGGAAGGGTTTATAGTTGGCGAAAAAGAAGATAAAATGGGTATTAGAGGTTCTGATACGCATACATTATTGTTCAATGATGTAAAAGTACCAAAGGCAAACAGAATTGGTGAAGAAGGCTTTGGATTCAAATTTGCCATGCAAACTTTGGGTGGTGGAAGAATAGGTATTGCCTCTCAAGCCCTAGGTATAGCATCAGGAGCCTTAGAACTGGCCATTAAGTACTCGAAGGAAAGAAAAACTTTTGGAAAAGAAATTTATAAGCACCAAGCCATTGCATTTAAGCTGGCGGATATGGCAACACAAGTAGAAGCAGCAAGAGTAATGTGCTTGAAAGCAGCAGCCTTAAAAGATGCTGGTGAAGATTTTGAATTGGCAGCCTCAATGGCAAAACTATACGCTTCAAAAATTGCACAAGAAGTAACCACCGAAGCAGTACAAATTCATGGTGGATATGGATATGTTAGAGAATATCACGTTGAAAGAATGATGAGAGATGCAAAGATTACTCAGATTTATGAAGGCACATCTGAAATTCAAAAGATTGTCATTTCAAGAGCTTTGTTGAAATAAGAGTTAATTACAAATATTTTAAAAGCCCAAGTCTTATTTGCTTGGGCTTTTTTTATGTAACAAACAGTACATTCTACTTTTAAAAAAACCCTTATTTTTGTGGCAAATTAATCCTTATGCTGGAATCTACAAAAGGCTCAAAATTATATAGCATACTCAATAAAAAATGCCCTGTTTGCCAAGAAGGAGATTACTACAAATCGGCAAATGCTTATCATTTAAAGACTTTTGATAAAACCAATGAATATTGCAGTAACTGTAATCATAAATTTGAAATTGAAAACGGATTTTTCTATGGCGCCATGTATGTTAGCTACGGTATTTCCATAGCCATAGCTGTTTCACTATTCATGGCTACTTATGTTTTATTTCCAGCAACGCCATATTATGCTTACATTTTTGTTATCATTATTGGTATAGTTGTGTTTATGCCACTTGCTTTTAGAATGAGTAGAATAATTTGGATGAATCTATTTTCAGCATACGGAAAAAAAGAAATATTTAATAAATGAGCAAATTTGGAGATATAATTAATAGCACACCTCTTGTTTTAGTTGACTTTTCAGCGACTTGGTGTGGCCCCTGCCAACAATTAGCACCAATCTTAGATGAGGTTGCAAAAAAAGTAGGATCAAAAGTTAGAATTATTAAAATTGATGTAGACAAAAACCAAGGCGTTGCTACTAAAATGAACGTGCGGGGAGTACCGACAATGATTCTATACCAAAACGGAACTCAAGTCTGGCGACAATCTGGCGTTGTGCCTGAAAATGAATTGGTGAAATTAATCCAACAATATTCAGTCTAAAAGAACTATTTTAGTGGTCAAATTAAAATGATTTTGTCTAGTAAAAAAATTGCACTTTTAAAAACCATTACACCTTTTCGCTTATGGAATTTTTTATTGCTCAAGCTGTCATATCAAATTTCAATTTTAACAAAAAAGCCAATCCATTGGGGCTATCCTATTGCCATTTCAATTGAGCCAACTACGGCATGCAATTTAAAATGTCCCGAATGCCCCAGTGGTTTAAGACAATTTACTCGACCGATTGGAAACTTAAAAGCTGATGTAAACGATATAATTCTAAATTCCCTTGGAAAGCATTTACAATACATCAATTATTATTTTCAAGGAGAACCATTTATAAACCCCCAATTTTTAGATTTTGTAAAAGCGGCAAGACAGAAAAATATTTATGTTTTAACCTCAACAAACGCACACTTTATTAGTGATAAAACGGCTGATGAAGTGGTAGCTTCCGGTTTAAGTGAATTAATAGTCTCAATTGATGGAACCACTCAAAAAACATATGAAAACTATAGAATTGAAGGTAAATTAGACAAAGTTTTAAGTGGATTAAATGCCATTAAAAAGGCAAAAGAAAAAGTCAATGCCCAGTTTCCTATTGTTACCATTCAATTTTTGGTGACTGCGCAAAACGAACATCAAATTCCTGAAGTAAAAAGTTGGGTAAAAAAGTACGGAGCTGACAATTTAAACCTGAAAACCATTCAGGTTTATGATTACGAAAACGGTAACAGGCTGCTGCCCAAAAATGAAAAATATTCTCGCTACAAACAAGACTCAACGGGCAAGTTTAGACTGAAGAACAAAATGAGTAATTACTGCTGGCGAATGTGGACTACTTGCGTTTTTACTTGGGATGGCAGTATTGTGCCTTGTTGTTTTGATAAGGACGCCAAATATAAAATGGGAGACATTTCGAAAGCAGAGTTTAAGTCGATTTGGAAAGATGGATTGTATACTGATTTTAGACAAAAAATACTGAAGCAGCGATCTGAAATTGACATTTGCAAAAACTGCTCGGAAGGGTCGAAAATTTGGGTTTAGATAACTAAATCTTTCACTGCTTTTTCTACCGTATTATATTCTAATTCAAACCCGGTTTTAAGCATTTTATTGTGAGAAATTGCTACCCCATCTGTTAATAAAGTTGACATTTCGCCAAATACAAGTTTGGCAATAAAAACTGGTGCTTTTGCAATCAAAAACTTCTTACCTGTAGCTATTCTGAACGATTTTATGAATGATAAATGGGACTCATTTTCGGAAATACCAACATTATATGCTCCGGAAATTTTAGAATCTTCTATGGTTTTGATATAAAAATTACATAAATCGTCAATATGAATCCATGACAGAAATTGATGCCCAGAACCAAAAATACCAGCAACTCCAATCACTGTTGTAGCAGTAAATTTTTGCAGAAAGCTTCCCTTTTTAGCAAGCACAACACCAGTTCTCATTACTGCAATTCGATCCGCAACATTTTTCATTTTAAATGCTTGTTTCTCCCATAAATCACAAACTTGCTGCACGTAATTATCGCCCACTGAATCTGACTCCACAAATTTCTTTTTCTCAGAATTATTGTAATAATTCGAACCTGAAGCAGAAATGTAAACGGGCACTTTAAGCTTCAAATCTAAAAGGGTTCTCTGAATAAATCTTGCGGGTTCAACTCGGCTCGAAATTATTTCTTGCTTCCTCGAATCACTCCAGCGTTTATCAGCGATTCCTGCACCAGTTAAATTAATTATTCCATCAACAACTTCATTTGAATTGTGTTTGAAAAAAGCCTTGGTATCTATACTTTTTCCAACAATCCATTTAAAGTAAAATATACTTTTTGAATTTGATTTATCTTGTCTGGTTAATATATGTACATCATGTCCTTTAGCAATAAGTAAAGCGGTTAACCGCTTACCAATAAGTCCTGTGCCACCTGCTATTAATATTGTCATAATTTATAATGTTTAAGCACTTCAGTAAAACAGATTTTAAACCACTCTGTATATTCGGTTGGATTGGTTTTTATTTGCTCTGCAATTATTGAAGGTGCTGTGTACTTGTAACTGTTAACCTCTGACTTATTGATGACCGGTTTAGTGTCTGATTTTCCTATAAAAACATGATCTAATTCATGCTCGTACAAACCTTGATCGAGCTCAACTTTATACATAAAATTAAATGCATAATCCAATTCGCAAGTCATTCCCATTTCCTCCATCAGTCTGCGATATGCGGCATCAATTGTATTTTCATTAATGCGAGGATGACTGCAACATGTATTGGTCCACAAGTTTGGTGAATGGTATTTTGAACTTGCTCTTTTTTGCAAAAGCATTTCGCCTTTTGAGTTGAAAACAAAAACTGAAAAAGCACGGTGAAGGACTCCTTTCTGATGGGCTTCCATTTTTTCCATTATTCCAAGTTCTTGGTCATTTTCATCAACCAAAATCACGTTTTCTATCATAATTGCATCCATTTTAATAGACTGCAAGATACCCGTAAATCGAAATTGATGAAGAAGTAAACGTTCTAAATTTTCTTAAAATACCTGACTTTAAATTGCGGTAGAATAAATGCATCATTTAATAATTTTAATACCGCAATTAAAATAACAATAATGACTATCGCTGGTTTTAAAAACATCCAACCTATAAAAACAAGTGCAACAAGCACAAAAACACTAAAAATAGATAATAAATTAATAATTAACATTTTATCCGGAGATTCCTGATAAGGCAATTCTGTTTTGTAAAATGTCATTTTATCCTTAAAATAATTAATCAGAATTAAGAGCGGCAAAAACAGCCAGAATTCCCCTATTAAAAATGAATTTATTTCCTCGTAAAAGTAACTGGTTTGGCAATCATAAATATACCTTAGAAAAAAGTGGGAGATAAGAGCAATTTCGGCTGAAAAAAGAACAATAAATATGCCTATTGCCAATGGAAATAACCACTTTTTTTTAGGTCTAAATAATTTTTCTACAAATTTTAATCGAGCAAAAAAATTGATTTGGTTTCCGAGTTGGTCAACCAAATAAAACAAAACAATTAACAGAAATGACCAATCAAATAATAAATATCCAACTATCGGAAAAAGAAATTCTAACCCGTATTGCTGTATGGTTGGGTTTTTCAAGGCCGAATTCATCAATTGGTTACTATCCTTAAATTTTTTCTAGCTAATTCAAATTCAGGATCAATTTCAATAGCCTTCTTATAATTCCTGATAGCACCCTCTTTATCTCCTTTATACTCTTGCGATAATCCTAAATTATTGTATGCTCTGGCTGAGAGGGAATCAATGTTGAGAGCGGCTTTAAAAAAGTAAATGGCACTATCGTATTCTCTATCGATACTTAATTGAATGTAGCCTTGATTGTAGTGCGCATCAAAGTATAGGCTATCGAAGCCAACAATTTTTCGATAGCAGTATTTCGCTTGCTCATACTTTTTTTTGCTTTGATAATAGGTTCCCTTTGAATACCAAGCCAAGCTACTTTGTGGTGCAGCATCAATGGCAGAACTATAATAATCAATTGCCAAATCATTATCTTCCATAGTGTTCATGTCACCTAGCATAATATAAGCTTCAAAATAATCAGGCTTTAACTCAGTAGCGGTTTGAAAAGAACTTTTAGACCTCGTCCAACTTTCCTCTCTTTTAGTCTTATCAAAATCGGCCCGATAAATTAAGCCCTCTAGAAAATATGCTGAAGGCAAATTTTTATTAATACTGTAAGCCTTGTTTAAATAGACAGTGGCCATACCTGGATTGTCTAACAGCGTATATATATGGCCCATTCCAACATAAGCATTGGCATTTAAAGAATCGTACTTTAATGCATACTCATAATTATACTTAGCACCAGCAAGGTCTAGGTAAGCAATTAATACGTCAGCATATTTTACTCTGTAATTTGCGTTTGTTGAGTCTCTTAAAATTGCTTCTTCGTAATCATGCTTAGCATCATTGACATTTCCTATTCTGAAAAAATACTTTGCTCTTTTAGCCCAATGGAAAGCATCTTGACTATTTCTGTTAATATTATCAGACAAGTACTTCAAACTATCTACTGCCTCAACATTTTCCTTTACTTCGGTTTCACTTTCATTAGACTTATTGGTGTTGCAAGACAGAAAAAACGGAATAGCTAGCAATAGAAAAAGGTATTTCATACTTCAAATTTTTTACAAAAATAATCGAATATTTTAAGAATACTGAAAAATGACAATGATAGGTATTGAGTCGTATCAACCATTGATTAAACCGAACTTACAGTTTATCAATAAACTTAGTGAAGAGCAATTGTGTTTCATTAAAATTTTCCAAACTTGTATTTTCAGATTTGTCATTCACGTCGTGATAATTTTTACAATCACCCATTGAATACACAAAAAACGACGGCACGCCAGTTTGACTAAAAAAGAAATGATCAGAATTTTGAGTTGGTCCCCTGGGCTTAATTTTTGGCAAATAATTTCCTTTTTTATTCAGCTTCTGCAATAATTTAAAATGCTTTTTATGTATAGTTCCATTTACCGCCGTGATACCTTCACTAGCGCTTCCTAAAATATCAATATTTAATAAAAAACGAATCTGACTCAATTCGAAAAATGGATGTCTTACAAAATATTTAGAACCCTCCAATCCGGCCTCCTCTCCACTGAAAAAGATAAAAACTAGTGAGTATTTCGGGAGGTTTAAACTATAATGTTTGGCAAGCGACAATAACATGGCAGTGCCACTTGCATTGTCGTTTGCTCCCGGGAAGATGGCTTGACCCATTTTACCTAAGTGGTCGTAGTGACCAGTAATAACAATGAATTTTTTCATTTTCCTTCCTGGAATATAACCAATCACATTCTTACTTTCGTGCCTTTTTTTAAATTCAGGTTTAATATTAAGTCTAATGGTGGTCGACTTTTTATAGGCCTTTCCTAAAACTACAACAAATGCTTTTTTATTCTGCTTTCTTCCAACACTATACATTAGTTTTTGATTGGTAATCCAAATCACAGGTAATATTTTATTGGCCTCGTGTGCCAAGCCCATAAAGTATTGAATACTATCTTTCCTTAAAATTGACCTACTATCAAATACAAGTACAGTTCTGTGACTGACAGATGACAGGGCATTCTTCAATTCTTTCTCTATACTTTTTGGATTCACTACTAGCGGAATGTACTCTCCTATACATTGCCCAGAATTTGGATTTACTAAATAATCAACACCAGCCTCCAAAGTATCTTCTCCCAGTACGACCGAAATTTTAGTGGGAAAAGTATTGACGTCAAATGCGTAATTTTGAGCATATGATCGGCCAGGAAAAGGCGCTACATTATGATTTTTAAGTTGATTAATAAGATAACTCGCAGCTTTATCGGCACCATCATCAACATATCCTCTACCGGCAAAAAAATCACTACACAGTGCACCTAAAATTTCTTTAGCATAATCTTTCTGACCAAATGAAAAGGCTGACCAACCAAAAAACAGTATGATAATTAGTGTTTTCAACCTAAATACCTTCTTTCAACTAATTCTATAAACCCAACAGCAGTAGCATTGTCTGCTTGCCATCCTTGTTCTGTTTTCAGTTTATTGATCTTACTAAATGCTTCTTCTTGAGATGCACATGAGTTTAATTCACCAATGGCGGCATTATATGCATTTCCGTCGCCATTAAACAAATCGTTAACATATAAGAACTTTCTGTTAATGCCTATGTGTTCTTTCAAATCTGCGATAGCTGCTTTTTCAAATTTCTTAGCAAACGAACCATCTTCTTTTTTAAAATTATCATTTAATGACTTATCATCCTCATCATCTTTCTCTTTGTGACTGTCATTTACAGAAGCGACATGTTCAGACTCGTCTTCCACTATTGCTTCTTCTGGTTCAGCAATAACTTCTTTATCATTTGCACTAAAATCAAACATCATCATGTCTTCTTCTGGAGTTTCTGATTCGATAGTTTCTAATTCTTCCTCTTCCAGGACAGGTTCTGCAGTTTGAGTAGGCGGCAATTCTCTGTCTTCATAAGCCTTATATCTTATCACTACTAATCGTTCATATAGCTCTTTGGCTTGGTCAGTTAATAGTTCAATTTCGTTTAATTGTAGCCCCCCATTGGCTAAAAGATCTAACTTTTCAGCTAACTCATTTGTTAATTCTTTCAACGATTGATAATTTGTTTTACCCATTTTTTACGACTTATTCACAATTACTAGTAAGGTATAAAATTAAGTTTATATTTGATAAAAAAACCTGAAAACCTTGAAAATTTACAACGAAAAGGCTGTTAGCATCTCGCTTGAAAGTCAATTTACCAATCGCGAAAAGAATGCGCAATTGCGAGTAATCTGCGGACCTATGTTTTCGGGCAAAACAAAGACCCTAATTAGAGTGATAAACGATTACAAAGCGGCTAATAAGTCTGTGATTGTTTTTAAGCCAAAAATTGATAACCGTTATGCCACCGACAAAGTGGTATCACACGATAAAGACTCAGTTGCTGCTGTTGAGGTTTCTAAGCCAAAACAAATCGTTGATTTAATGCATTCTGCAGACGTCGTAGCAATAGATGAAATTCAATTTTTTGATGAATCCATAGTGAAAGTATGTGAGTTAATTGCAGAGCAAGGTAAAACGTGTATTGTTTCTGGTTTAGATTTAGACTATACTGCTAAACCCTTTGGTTCAATGCCTGAGATCTTAGCTGTGGCAGATGAAATAATTAAACTGAATTCAGTTTGTACTTTTTGTTCTGGACATGCTCGCTTTACACATAGAATAAGTGGTGAATCAGAATTAGTTGTATTGGGTGAAAAAAACAAATATACTCCGTTATGT
Organism: Crocinitomicaceae bacterium; assembly: GCA_045110285.1. Classification (GTDB taxonomy): domain Bacteria; phylum Bacteroidota; class Bacteroidia; order Flavobacteriales_D; family Crocinitomicaceae; genus Putridiphycobacter. The sequence continues at coordinate 56,225 of JBGCGA010000060.1, forward strand.
AGGTCTTGTTATCAAGAAATAACAAGTTATAAATAAGGGTTAATACCTAAATTTATAAATTACAATTTTACAGACAATAGATAAGCCTGAACCGCTTGGAATTATTTTTACCACAAATGAAAAATCTCATTCAATATATTATTAGACTGTATAGAATTTTGAGAGTAATAATTGTGCGGAAGGTTATTCATTTGAGCCGTAAAATTGTCATTCCTGGTTTTGAAGGTATTTCGTTGTGGGAAATCCTATTTTTCTTTGTTTGGTCCATTAGAAAAGGACTGATTTCAACCCGTGCCTCATCACTTGCCTTTCATTTTTATTTAGCACTAATTCCTTTTGCTTTAGTTTTAGTGGTGTCGTGCGCGTACGTACCATTTTTTGATCTAAAGCAAGATATTATCCCAATTCTATCAGGTTTTATTCCTGAATTGCTAGTTGACAAATTTATTGAGGGGCTTAACGAATTCGAAAACTCAACGGTAAATTCTATTATTTCAATTGGATTTATAATAGCACTTTACTTTATATCTAATGGCTTTTCAGTTATGATCAGAGCATTTAACAGCTCTAAAATTAAATTTGAAAAACGGTCATGGGTATCCAATAAGCTAATATCCATTGCTTTAGTTTTTGGATTTGTATTTTCAATATTGCTCATCTTTTTATTTATGGTTTGGCAAAGAAAACTTCTTTTAATTGGAGCTGAAAATTTCGCCTTTATTGAAAATAATCATGATTGGATGAATTATGGATTTGCCTTTTTATTTATCGGCGCAATTATTTACTTTGGAATTGCTGTATTGTATTATTTAGGACCCGCAAAACGAAGTAATTTTAGGTTCTTTTCTGCTGGTGCTACACTTGCCACCGTACTCATCATTTTAATATTTTTACTGTATTCTTTTTATATCCAAAATTTTGCGAATTACAATGCGCTTTACGGTTCTGTAGGTACAGTAATTATTATTCTAATGTGGATTTACTTGAATGCTTACGCCTTGTTAATAGGATTTGAATTGAATGCCAGTATTCATGGAGCGGTGATGAGAAAAAAACTAGATAACTACAGTAAATTAGAAGGTGGAGTACCTGACATTTATCAATAAGTAAAATTTAGGCATACATTATTCACAGTTTATCAATAACTTTGATTTTTAAATTCGAACTTAAAATTTTCAAAATGAAATCAATTAAAAAACTATCAATTTTCGCAATTAGCAGCTTACTTATTATTTCGTGTTCAGGAGAGGCAACGCCTGAAGCTCCAGAAAAATCAGCAGAACCATGTTTATATAATTATGACAAAACAACATCCTCAGTTGAATGGACGGCATTCAAATTTACTGAAAAGAAAGGAGTAGGTGGAAAATTTGAAAAAGTAAATGTTTTAATTTCTGCTCCAGCAGAAGATATGTTTCAGACTTTAACTGGTGCCAGTTTCACCATACCAGTTGAAACGGTGAACTCTGCAAACGAAGACAGAGACATGAAAATTAAAGCACACTTTTTTGGCTCAATGGAATCTACGTCAGTTATTTCAGGTTTAGTAAAAAGTATTGATTCAAAAAGTGCAACGGTTGAATTAACTATGAATGGGGTTTCTCACGATTACGAGGGGCCTGTTACAGTAGATGGCGAAACCATAGGGTTTTCAAGTACAATTAATTTAACAGACTTTGAAGCAGAATATGCAATTGACTCTTTAAATACAGTATGTGATGACTTGCATAAAGGAGCTGATGGAGTTAGTAAATTATGGACTGAAGTAGATATTAATGTTACAACGACCTTAAAAAAAGTTTGCCCATAGGTATAGCGAGGCTACAAAAAGTGAAAGCATCTGTTCTTAAGCAGATGCTTTTTTATTTCTAGGTATGATTTTCGCTTTATTTTACTGCTTAACCATGCCCCAAAATCAAAATACTCAAAAGCAATCCTTTCGAATTTATCATCTTTAAATTTTTCAATTTCAGGAGCAAACTCAAGTAGAATATCTTCTAGTTCAAATTCAGTAATAGTGGCGGATTTAATTTTACTAATTATTTTTAAAAACACGCTTTCAAATTGATACAATCTATTTTTATATTTTAGGAACCGTTTTGTGCTCGTTAGCACATATGGCAGATATCGGTAGTTTTTTAGTTCAAAATGTATGATTAATTGTAGAATTTGAGCAAAGGAAAAAATATCTTCTTTCGCCAAATTTTGCTTATCATTAATTACATTATTAATAGAAACCAAAGCTTGTTTATAATTGTTATGAGCTAAATAGTAAACCCCTAACTGAAAATAAAAATATGCTTTTCTGATTGGATTAATATCCTTATTATATTCAGATAGCCCTTTTTCAATTACTTCTATGATATCCTTTCCATCACAATTTGTATCATTTTCAATACAATTGAACAATTTCAAACTATAGTAACTTGAAAAATATTTGACTTTCAAATCTCTGCTTTGTGTGTATTCTTTTTGCAAGCTCTCTATGGTTTCAAGATAATGATTGGCCTTTTCAAATTTGCGAAGCTTTATACAGGTGTACGATAAATTAGTTAAGAGCGATAAATACTTGCCTTTGTCCTTTTTAAACAAAACATCATTCTGAGTACTTAATTTTTCAATCTCTGCTAAATTTCTGAAACAGTTCTCGGAATCATGAATGGCAAAATAATAAGCACTTAATATTTGATGAACAAGATATTTATTTTCAATTGAACCTGCTTCAATCTTATTACCCAACACAGGCCGAACAATTTTGGTTAGAATTTTTACGTCGTCATTCGATCTAATGATTCCAATAGAATGAATTTTTTTGAATAATTCTGTTTTTAAATACCATAACTCTGATTTTTTTGCAATAATTTCTGCTAAATCTTTTTCTTCTTGCGCCATTTCAAAAAATTCTTCCGCGGATTTTGTTGTATAAAAATGCTGCTCATAATATTGCTTTTTGGCTTGTAATGCTTGGAGCCTAATTTGGTTTAAATGATATTTTTCAGCTTTTTTTATGACGCTATCTAATAACTTTTTGGATTGATTATACAAACCCTTTTCAAATAAAATATTTGCACTTTGAATGCTGTTGGTCAATTCCACATCAATGCTAGATTTGGCGTAAAATAAATTCAAACTATCTAAGATTTGATGATAAAGCCTGTATTTAGCAATGGAAAACTTATTCAGAAAATTCTTTCCTTCAAAATCTTTAAAAAGCTTTTTTTCATCATAAGTTTTCTGTTTGGATATATAGTCAAATAATTGTAGTGAATTATTGTCCTCTCCTATTGTATGCCGTCCGGCATGAAGCTTAAAAAAACGTTTTTCAGTTTTACTGAGTGTCGTAATTAATTCAAATAGAGTATCAGAAGTAGAGTTTGCCATATGCTTGGGTTTACTTAAATGTACAGCAATAGCCTTTTGACAAGTATAAAAAAAATGTAAACTGCCTACAACATTGATTTATTGGCAGAAAACAATTATTGTTTAATCACTCTTACTTTTTCAGTAGATGCTTCTGAGTTTACTTCTACAACGTACATTCCAGACTCAAGGTCAGTCATGTCGATTGTGAAGTTTCCAGAATGATTTGATACATCTTGAGAAACAATCA
>JBGCGA010000061.1:0-6042 GCA_045110285.1 Crocinitomicaceae bacterium
GCAATAGCTTGTCGAGGCTTTTTTTATGCCTAAAGCTTCCATTATAAAATACAGAACTAATAGGACTAGCCAAATTACAATATGTATGTGGTGAATTTAAAATGAAAATAGCATGAAACTAAAAGGTAAATGATTTCCTATCTTTATTGATATTATTTTGATATTTTTGAATCTATTCTACTATTAGTTTAATTTTGCAAAAAATTTGGAAACGTGAAAAGAGGTGATATAATTACAGTTAAGATTTCGGATTATGCTTTTGGAGGGAAAGGAATAGCGAAAGTTTTTCAAGAAGACGAAAGTAGACCCTTTATTATTTTTGTTGACAATACCATACCAGGACAAATTGTTGAAGCAAAAATTGCAAAGAAAAGAGCTAAACATGCAGAATGTAAATTGCTTAAAGTTCTTGAGAAATCAAAAGATGAATTTACTCTTGATTATCAACCAATTTCTGGTGCTCCATACATTACATTACCTATTGAAAAACAGCAAAAATATAAACAAGAATCTACAATAGATGTTTTTAGGAAGATAGGAGGTTTTCGAAACTCCACTGAATTGTTTGATGAGTTTTTTTCATCTCCTGACCAATTCAATTACAGAAATAAAATGGAATATTCATTTTCAACAATCAGAAAAGATTTGAGAAATGGTGAGGAATTAGATGATCAGTTTGCCTTAGGATTTAAAACTAGAGGTACCTGGTGGAAGGTGGAAAATTTAGATAAGCCAAATGGACTATTTGATGAGGAGTTTGAATTGGAATTGAAAAATATTAGATTGTTTTTGGAGAAGACTAATTTACCTGCTTGGCATCCGCCTAAAAAGATAGGTTTTTTCAGGCATTTAGTAGTAAGAAAATCTTTTAGTACAAATCAATTGCTTATTAATTTAGTAACGTCTTCGCAAGGGTTAGAAGAGTTTGATCCGAACACGTTTTCTGTATACATGCAGAGTGTTTTAGGGAATCGATTAGCAGGTCTTCAGCATACAATTAATGATGATGTGGCAGATAGAGCTAAAATAGAAAATGGAAATAATCAATTGTTATTTGGAAGTCCTGTTGTTACTGAGAACTTAATGGGCTTAGGTTTTGAGATAAGTATGGAGAGTTTTTTTCAAACCAACCCAAAGAGTGCTGAAGTTCTTTATTCTAAAGCTATTAGTTATGCCCAAGAGAATTTTGATTTATCGGGGGAGGTAGTAATGGATCTGTTTTGTGGTACTGGAACAATTGGTCAAATTATAGCAAAAGAGATACGAGATGTCAAAGTTATCGGAGTCGATATAGTTTCCGAAGCGATTGATGATGCAAAAAGGAACTCGAAAAGAAATGAAGTTAGTAATCTGGAGTTTTTTGCCGAAGATGTAGGTAAATTTTTAAGAAACTATCCTGAATATATCGGGAAAATACACACTGTGATTCTTGACCCTCCAAGAGCTGGAATCGCACCAAAAACGCTGCAAAAGGTAGTTGATTTAGATGCTATGCAGATTGTATACATCAGTTGTAATCCAGGAACTCAGGCAAGGGATGCCCGTTTTTTAGTTGATTCTGGATATGTATTTAGAAAATATTCTCTAGTTGATCAATTTCCGCATACAGCACATATCGAATCAGTTGCATTATTTGTAAAAACATCATGAACATCACAAAATTATCTCATTTAACAGGTCATGAAGGAGCAATATATTGCTTGGCTTACAATGATCAAAATCGTTTCTTTTCAGGCGGTTTTGATAATTATGTTGTCGAATGGAATATAGATGAGCCAAACACTGCAAAAGCTTGCGCAAAACTAAATTCTAAAGCAATATCACTTTTATTTTTAAAAGAAAGAAATTGGTTGCTAGCTGGCCAATCTACTGGAGGAGTTCACGTAATCGATTTAAATAAATCTAAAGAAATTAACTTATTGCAAGCCCATAACGATATGGTTTTTGCTCTTTTTTTTGATGAGAATTGTGACCGGCTATTTGTAGGAGCCGGAGATGGAAAAATTTCAGTTTGGAATTTAGATTCTATGCAGTGCGAAAAGTTAGTGAAATTTAACTTCGGAAAAATCAGGGAAATTAGAAAGCATTTTGGTTTGTATTACGTTGGTACAGAAAGTGGATCAATTTTAATAGTAAATCGGGAATTGCAGGAAATTAAGTTGATTAGTGAACATTTGAAAAATTTTTCAGTAAACGCTATCCGTTTTTATGGACAAAAAATGCTGACAGGTTCAAGAGATGGCCATTTAAATGAATATATTTGGATAGATTCCAATTTTGAAATCTTACAAAAAATTCCCGCGCATAATTATGCCATTTACTCGATTTCAGAGTCACCATGTGGAAATTTTATAGCAACCGCCAGTAGAGATAAGAGCGTCAAAATATGGAAGTCTTTTGATTTAACATTTTTAAAAAAAATTGATTTCAAAGAGATGACAGGTCATGTTGGTTCGGTGAATGATATTATTTGGTTTAAAAATTATATCGTTTCTGTAAGTGATGATAGATCGATTATAATTTGGGATGTTGATTTAACGTAAATAATAAACAAAATTTGATATTTTATCTACTTTATTAAGAGGCTGTTAATATGTTTATCAACATTTTTTGTAACTTAAATATCCTTTTGTGCGTTAATATCTGTAACTAAAGTGTTTTTAATGGCTTATATTTGTATAAATTATTTAAAAGCATTTATTATTTAACAGATCCCCGCAACCCAATCTTGTCATCATATTATTTGGGTATGACAAAAAATGTTGGTTAATGCTAACATTTTTTGGCGGGGTGTTTGTTAAATATCTTCACAAAAAGCATTTTATTTTATTGAAATAGAAAACCTAGGGTTGTTGTTAGCTCTTATTGTGAGACACCGTGGAGAAAAAGAATAACAACCTTGATCAAGAATTAGCTTTTCCAGTGACCTCATTTTACATATTTTATCACTTAAGATTACGCTTGGGCTAAACAAAAATAGATCAAGTTGATAAAGATTTAGTCGATAAAAGCTTTCTGGTAAAGAAAGAATTTCATTGTTATTGATATATAATTCTCTTAGCGATTGCAATTTCCCAATTGAGTCAGGTAAGCTTTGTAACTTATTGAAACTTAAAAATAATTGAAAAATTGAATTTAATTCAACAATTCTATTCGGAAGTTTTTTTAAATTATTAAAATTAAGGTTTAATGTTTGGAGCTTTTTAAGGTTTCCCACTGACTCTGGTATACTGTTTATTTTGTTTGCTTTCAGAGAGAGAAATTTTAAATTTTGAAGTTCTCCGATTTCAGCTGGTATCGACGTAATATCATTTCTACTTAATATTAACTTTTTGAGATTTGTTAATTTTGAAATTTCTTTTGGAATTGTACTAATATTATTATCATGCAATATCAAAATTTCTAAGTCTTTAAAATTAAAAATTTCCACCGGTATTTCTGTCAAGCCTTTCCTGGTGAGGTTTAACTTTGTTACTTTCTTTTTGGAATGGAAATTTGAAAAACTTGATTGGCCGCCACATTGAATTATCAATACCGTAATAAATGATATTAAAATGCTTTTCAAAAATGTTAAACTTCTTAATTGCAATACTATCATTTTGCGGTTATTCATTGCAAGTTACGAGATATTTGTACTTATGTATTAGCTATTAGGTAATAACTTTGAAATTAAGAATACCAAATTGAGTTAAAACATCTAGTATATATTGTCCTGGTAGTAGACTTGATATCTTGTCTAAACGGATATTGATCTATTAGATTTTTATCCCATAATTTAAGAACTTCTCATACTTGGCTGTATGTTAATGTTTGATTAAGCCAACTAAAGACTGTGTTAGAGCATTCGTGTTTAGAAGAAATGACAGCTAGACTTAGGTCTATATTGCTAGGTTAATGAGCTGACGAATGTGATTATTCTGTTATATAGATACCTTATAATTATTTATTTAACAGTCTGTTACAACATTTCAAATTCAGCTCCAATTTTTGCGTTACCTAATATTTTTGAAGTCAAGCTTGCAAAATCATGCAAATCGTGATCTAGCATATGCGTTGGTGAGATATTTTTTAAAGCAGTAAACATGATTTCTTTTCTGCCAGGATAAGTTTCTTCCCACTTAGAAAGCATTGCTTTTACAACTTGACGTTGCATATTGGGTTGAGCACCGCAAAGATTACAAGGAATTATTGGGTAATTTCTAATTTCAGAGTACTTAATAATATCTCTTTCTTTAACATATGCTAGTGGCCGAAGAATTACAAAACGATCATCATTTGTTTTGTATTTAGGTGGCATTGTTTCAAGCTTTCCTGCAAAAAATAAGTTCAAGAAAAAAGTTTCTAGAATATCTTCGCGGTGATGGCCTAACATAATTTTATTACAACCCAAGTTTTCGGCGGCTGTGTACAGGTTCCCTCTTCTTAAGCGAGAACATAAACTACAAGTAGTTTTTCCTTCAGGCGTTTTTTCTTTGACTATACTATATGTATCTTCTTCAATTATTTTATAGTGTACACCAACACTTGTTAAGTAATTTGGCAAAACTTCTTCAGGAAATCCAGGTTGTTTCTGATCTAAATTTACAGCAACAATTTCGAAGTTAAATACAGATGCTTTCTGAATTTGCATCATAATGTCAAGCATAGTATAGCTATCTTTTCCTCCGGATAAGCAAATCATTAATTTGTCACCATCTTGAATCATATCATATTCATTAATGGCATTCCAAACCGTTTTTTTAATTTTCCGATTTAATTTTTCTAGCTCTTTTTCTGCTTCTGTCTTCATTTTACTCTAAATGTGGCAACAAAAGTACTAATAAAAAGTGCACAATGCAATGGTTAAATTCGCTTCGAAAGTTTCTTTAAGCTTCTCTTTTACTTATTCGGTCATAGATAACAATGCTGCCGGTAACTGCTACGTTAAGAGATGATTTACCCGGAAGTTTTACTAAGAGATGACATCTGTTAACAACCTGCAAAGGTAATCCATTGTCTTCTGCTCCTAGTAAGTATGAAGCACGAGGCGGATGCTCAAACTTGCTCAAAGGTGTTACTGCATCCCCCATTTCAATTCCTACAAGTTGGGTAGAGTGAGGCATGGATTCGTAAAAATGATCAAAATTGTCGTACTTAAAAAATGGAATTTTTGACCATGCTTTTGTGGTGTCTGATCCTTGGTGGTTGTATTTACCACCAATAATGAATATATAGCTGGCTCCCATAATGTAGGCACTTCGCCATAAAGTACCAATGTTGTGACTAGTTTTGGGTTGATAAACACCAATTCCAAAAAAAGATTCTTCATTTTGGTTCCATTTCTGTTTCATGGAGTGAAGATAGCTTAGATTTTTGAAGATGTTGTTTTCGAAAAATTAATAATGAGTACTTTCGCTACCTATTATTTACATTTATGAAAAACTTAGTCATCCTTATTCTATTTGCAGTGCAAGTAAGTGCTGGTCTCAGCCAATACAGTAGCGATTCGCCTTTTGCAATTTCCGTTTCATATTATGGAGATCTTGGGATACATCCAGGAGTTAGATTTTCTGGTTATTATGGTTTTAAGTCCTTTGAAAAATCGAAAAACAGAGTGTTTAAAAAGGCGCAAAATAAAAAAGGCAATAATATAAAAAATAAGACCTACTTTGGTTTAGCTTCTGCAGGAGTATATAGTCACGCCAATAATCATACAGGTTGGAATGTAAATATAGGTGCGGGTTATGAACGTATTCGAGCTCGAAATGGTAATTTATTTGGCTACAGCTTAACTGTGGGCTATTTATTTCGTGACTATAAATTTGATACTTATGAGTTGGTAGTTGGTGATATTGAAACAATCGGAGTAGCCGGATCAGGAGGAATTGTTTTCAGTTTGGCACCTCATTTTGGCAGAGATTTAAGTGTAAAAACAAGTATTCCGTTGAAGATTCAGTTGAAGCCCATCATTCAATTAATGAAATATAATCACAGCATGGCTCCAAACGCTGCGCTGGAACTTGAATTCGTATACAATTTATAATATCTTATAGAAATGAAAAA
>JBGCGA010000062.1:0-4922 GCA_045110285.1 Crocinitomicaceae bacterium
TTATCCATTAAACGAGTGGAGTTTGGTGTTTTTTCAATCATCCTAGTTCTTATATCCGACACTGTAATGGGCTTTTTGGCACCTCTTAAAATTCTAAGTACATTGTATTGCTGACTACTAATTCCGTAGTCGCTAAAGAACTTCTCCGTTTTATTTGAAAGGTAATTCGCAGTATATTTAATATTAAGATGTGCTTTTACCCAATCATTTTTAAAAGTGGATTGTATGTCTTTTGCAAAATCACCCATCAGACTTGAGATTTTTTTCAAAAATGGCTAATTGCTCAAACAAGTTTTTATTAAGGGTTTCATCAATTAATCTTCCATCTTTAAAATTGTCATCATAACTAGGCAATGAAAATACACCTGAGATTATTGCCCCTCTATGTGGGTAAATGTCTTTTGCATGACCTAATACTGAAGAACCACCTCTTGCACCTCCAGAAGTAGCTAAAATCATAACTGGTTTTTGATTAAATATTTTTCCACCCTGACGAGATACCCAGTCAATTGCATTTTTATATCCTGTTGAAAAGGAGCCATTGTGTTCGGCATGAGAAATAATAAATCCATCCGTTTCCTTAAATAATTTATTGAGTTCAATGACAGCTTCCGGGGTTGGATTTTCTTTTTCGTAGTCTTCAGAGAATATTGGTAAGCCATTTAACGCATTGATGTCAATTTTTGTTAGTTCAACATTTTTTAGTAAGCTTGCTGTATAATTGGCCAACGCTTTATTAATAGATGAAGAGCTCGTGCTAGCTCCGATTACAATTATGTTTTTCATGAATTAGTGTTTGTTAGTTTTTGATAAGTGAAATATGAAGCAAAAAGTAAAATTAAAGCCAATGCTGCTGCACCAAATTGTCCGTCGTTTATGTTTAAATGGGCACTTAATGCTAATGTAAATTCAAAGAAAAAACCTGCGTAAGCCCACTCTTTCAAGGTTGGTTTATTCGGAATCCATAGCGCTATTACGCCCAATATTTTAGCAATAGCTATAGGGTATATTAAGTATAATGGAAAACCTAAAGAAGTAAAGGCTTCTGTTATTGTAGCATTATCGAAAAAGTACATACTAGCACTCATCAGCATCATAGCACTAAGAAGTCCAGTTGAAGCGTAATAAATTATTTTAAAAGATTTCATTTTGATTGTTTTTGTGAGGTACAAAGATAGTATAATTTTTTATATATTTACCATGGTAGATAAAAACACGGTAATTAAATTGATTATTCTTGCAATTTAAAATGTATGATGAGGTGAATATTTTTTGAAACTGATTCTACAATTTGCTTTTGTAATCCAAATCCCATTTAATTGTTTAGGATTGGTTATATCAATTACATTAAATTGCCTGCCTCCAAATTGGCTATGTTTTTGGACATCATAAATAATTAATTTTTGTTCTGCAGTTTTAAAATAGAATCGGCCAGTACCTTCGGGGAGATCCGTGGTTTTTAATTTCAGCTCAGGATCAATTTTATTGTCAAATCTTCTTTCTTCCCAGTGAATATTGCTGATTCTATTATTAAGTATTTCCTCAATTTCTTCTTTAATGGTTGGCATGCTTTCATTGCCCTGAATATATAGTACATTTTTCCATTTAAAATCAGTAATTTTTGAGAGATGAAAAGTGTCTTTTTTAAAGTTTCTTTTATCAATTTCAGTAAATAATTTATTTTCAAAGTTATTACAGCTTGTGATACAATTCAAAATAAATACTGTCGATAAAATTTTAATAAAAGTCATTCTATATGACTAATTCATTACTTTGACTTCTCCTCAACTTTCACATCTAAGCTCAACTCCTTCAATTGGTCTTTGTCAATCGGTGAAGGGGAATCAATCATCATGTCCCTACCAGAATTGTTTTTAGGGAAAGCAATATAATCTCTAATTGAATCAGAACCTCCCATGGTGGCAACCAATCTATCAAAACCGAAAGCGAGTCCACCATGTGGAGGTGCTCCATACTCAAATGCATTCATTAAAAAGCCAAATTGTGCTTTGGCGTCTTCGTCAGAAAAGCCTAATAATTCAAACATTCTGGCTTGTAATTCTTTGTTGTGAATTCGAATTGAGCCGCCACCTAATTCAACACCATTCATGGCTAAATCGTAAGCATTGGCCCTTACTTTGCCAGGTTCTGTGTCAATTAAATGCATGTCTTCTGGCTTAGGAGATGTGAAAGGGTGATGCATTGCGTGGTAACGTTTACTGTCTTCATCCCACTCTAATAGTGGAAAGTCAAGAACCCATAATGGAGCAAATATGTTTGGATTTCTGAGTCCTAGTTCATCCCCCATATGTAAACGTAAATCGTTCATTTGGCTACGGACTTTCAAATCATCTCCTGATAATACTAATATTAAATCGCCTGGTTTAGCATTGGTGGCTTCAGCCCATTTAGCCAATTGCGATTGGTCGTAAAATTTATCGACACTACTTTTAAAAGTACCATCTTCATTCACGCGCATATAAATCATGCCTTTGGCTCCAACTTGTGGACGCTTTACCCAATCCGTTACCTTATCAATTTGTTTTCTGGTGTATACTGCACATTGCTCAGCATTAATGGCTAGTACCGTTTCGGCCTCATCAAAAATGCCAAATCCTTGTCCTTTTACAACGTCAGTGACATTGCAGAATTCCATACCAAAACGAATATCTGGCTTATCAGATCCGTATCTTTCCATGGCTTCAGCATAAGTCATTCTTGGAAAATCATTGTCGAATTTATGATTTCTGCACGTTTCGAAAAGGTGCTTAATTAAGCCTTCAAATGTTCTTAAAACATCTTCTTGCTCAACAAAAGCCATTTCGCAATCAATTTGTGTGAACTCCGGCTGACGGTCGGCACGTAAATCTTCGTCTCTAAAACATTTGACTATTTGGTAGTAGCGGTCGTAACCACTTACCATTAATAATTGTTTAAATGTTTGTGGCGATTGAGGTAAGGCGTAAAACTCACCTGGATTCATTCTGCTTGGCACCACAAAATCTCTTGCCCCTTCAGGCGTAGATTTGATGAGGTAAGGCGTTTCTACCTCCATAAATTCAACAGAGTCTAAATATTTTCTAGTTTCTAGAGACACCTTATGTCTTAATTGTAATTTTTCTTTTACAGGATTTCTACGCAAGTCTAAATAGCGGAATTTTGCTCTTAATTCTTCTCCACCATCCGTTTCATCTTCAATGGTAAATGGAGGGGTTATTGATGCATTTAGAAGTGTAATTTTTTCAGCTTTCAATTCAATATCTCCTGTTGGCATATTAGGGTTTTTAGCGTGACGTTCAATTACTTCACCTTTAATTTGAACAACAAATTCTCGTCCAAGTTTTTTGATGTCAGCAATTACTTCATCAGCTACCACACCATGTTCAGCTACCACCTGTGTAATGCCATATCGGTCTCTTAAATCTATCCAAGTAATATTCCCTTTATCACGAATGGTTTGTACCCAAGCCGATAATGTTACTTTTTGTCCGATATGTGCTGAGCGTAATTCGCCACAATGATGCGTTCTGTACATGATTTTTGAATTGAAAGCGCAAAGATAAAAGAGAATTTTGGTTTCGGGAGACTAGAAGGAGTAATTGTTTTTTAGAGTTAGCTTTTACCTAGAATATTATTTTAGGATTCATAGATAGAATTACTCGACATCTTTTAAAAGGACTTTACACTTTTTTAACAATTAGTTGCATATGCAACTAATTGTTTTGATACCTTTGTCATCAAGTTAAATCTGATGAATAAAGAATTCGAGAAATCAATTGGGCCATGGTTGGGAAAAACCATGAAGTGCGTTGAGCATAAGATTGAAGGCAAGCTCGAAGAAAAGGGGCTTGATATCAGTAAAATGCAATTTTTATTATTGAAATCAATTCACCAGAAAGAAGGGGTTTGTCAAAACGATCTAGCATTTTTTTCTAATCGGAATAAATCATCACTAACAAGGGCATTAAATACGCTTGAAAAGAAAAAATACATTACCAGAGTTGCTTCAAAAGAAGACCGACGAATAAATCAGCTTTTTATAACTGAAAATGGATTGCGGATGATTGAAAAAGCGAAGCCGCTTTTTTTGGAAATGGCTGCTTTGATAGAGTCTGGATTGACGAAGGCGGAAATCGAAGCCACTATTAATACTTTAAAGAAAATACAAAGAAATGTAGCTGGCAAGGAAATAGGCTATATGTTAAACGACCAACTATGAGAAAAATAATTATTTCACTTTCAGGAGTATTAGTTCTGGCAATAGGTTTTTTTGCCTCTGGTGCTTTAGCAAAGAGTAAAGAGGATCCGGAAAAAAAGACTGAAAAAACGGTAAAACTCGTCTATGTTGAAGAGGTGCAAAATTCAAGCATCCCAATTTCTATTACAACTAGTGGTAGTTTATTGGCTAGAGATAGAATGACTTTGTTTTCGGAAGTGCAAGGTGTATTTATCCCATCATCAAAGCGCTTTAAGGCAGGTGAACGATATAGAAAAGGCGAAACATTAATTCGAATTAATAGCGAAGAATTTACAGCAAATGTCATTGCGCAACGGAGTGCGTTTAGAAGTTTAATTACATCTATTCTGCCAGACCTTAGATTTGATTATCCAGCTTCCTTTGAGGCTTGGAATAATTATTTGAAAAGCATAGATATTGAAAAAAGACTCCCTGAATTACCAAAACCACAGTCAGAAAAAGAGGAAAGTTATTTGACAGGTAAAAGTATTAATGTGACTTATTATAATATCAAAAACCTTGAAGCTCGACTCAGAAAGTATACAATTTCAGCACCTTATTCAGGGGTGCTAGTTGATGTCAGTATCAACGCGGGTGCATTGGTGAGTCCGGGTCAAAAGCTAGGTGAATTTATCAGTCCCAGTGTTTTTGAATTGGAATTGAATGTGAATGCTAATCTACAAGA
>JBGCGA010000063.1:0-6385 GCA_045110285.1 Crocinitomicaceae bacterium
CTCGACTCTTTATGATTTTTTTTTGGCATAATTATAAAGGCGAAGAGCTTATATAAAAATATATAAGGCACTACTGACTTAAAAACTTTACCAAGTCCCATTAATACTTTTGATCGCGTATTTAATTTCAAGACGGCACCTCCCATCACCATACTCTCGACCATTTCAGGTCTTTTTTCGGCTAAATCTCTAATTAAAATAGTGCCTAGCGAGATTCCTATAAAATGTGATTTTGCAACCTCAAGATGAGTAAGAACTTCCAAAATATCATTGGTAATCACTTTAAAAGTATAATCTTCATTAAAACTATCTTTCATACTAATTTGGCTATTTCCATGTCCTCGTAAATCGATTAACAAAACATTGAAATCACTTTTGAAAGCACGAATTTGTTTATGCCAAATAGCACTACTTCCACCTGCACCATGGATAAATGTAACCCATTCGTCAGAATTTTCATGATGATAGACAGAGTAACTTAACATAGATTTTTATTACACGGTTCGTTTCAATATAATTTAATGAACAATGCTGAATACATTTGTTGCAAAAATACGGCTATTATCATTAATTAATACACAGTCTCTCCCTTAGTTTTTATGCGATAGAATGTAAAAGAAAATTCATAACAGCATCTTTAAGCTCTTTTATTGCGCATAGCTTTTACTTTTTTTACAGAATCATCTTCTAAAAACTGTTGATAATCGGAAGAATCGGGAGAAAATAAAGCCATTTTACCATCTGCATTAAAATGAACTCCCCAACCGTATCTTTTAGTTAAGGGAGATGCTCTAAAACATGGTTGACCTTTAGAAAAATAGGTTTCACGCTCGACATCTAATTCACCTTTCAGAAACCCTTTTCTTTGTGCAAAAACTGCAAACAGCACTTCGTCAGAAGTGTATGCATAGGGCTTTTCATAAACCATCTCAAATTGAAGATTGGCCACAGTTTTCTTATCACCTTTAGGCGTAGGCATTATCCCTTCTCGTGCAGAACAATCATCTGCCAATAAAATGAATGTATTAAAGTAATTTGTGGTGTGCATAGGGTCTCTTTTCTCCATTAAAGATAGCCTTTTCTATTGTAAATGCATTATATTTTAACTGCATATTAAAAGTAATCAAAGTACAAAATTCATCTTGGCAAATGACAAAGGTCATAACCTATTCAACAAAAGGCTAACAATTCATAATTAGCAGAGTAAATTCCGCGATTGAATAACCCAGAAAAACGGCTTAACTTCAATGAGCTTACCTTCTAAAAACACATTAAGCTTTGCTAAACAATTAATTATTCTTTTAAATTGGTAGGATTTTTCAGAAATGTTTTATACATTGTATTCATAAATTCTCCGAATCATGAAAATTTCTCTCCTATTTTATAGCTTAATTATTGTTTCAATATCCTCAAATGCGCAGGGGACTGACAATGGCTTTGAGAAGAGTATTGGATTAGATCTATTTCAAACGAGTCAAATTAAAGGCGCGATTGATAGAACTAAAATCTCACCTTATATTGCCTTTAAAAGAGGGAGAAGAACAGTTGGAGTTGGGATTTCAACCGGTAAAAAAAATATAGTTGAGCCTTTTGCTGAAGGCGGTTACTCAGGCAATGGAAACTATGCAGTTGATGGTGGATTCGGATTTTATCGATTTAGTATCCTTAAAGAGTCCACTGCCTTCAATCCATACCTTGAATTCAGTGTAGGCTATTTACAGTCTGAAGCTAGAATGTTTGGAGAATTTTACCAAAATGTTCATACCATTCAAAAATTGATCAAAGGAGGTATTAACTATAGTATGCACCAGAAACTATCATTAAATTTTGCTGTGGGAATAGGTATGAATTCAAATTTTGCTGAGGAACAATTCTATTTCAATTCAAACGAAGAAGAAGGCTGGCAGATACAGACTCACTTTTATGACCGTTTTATTCCTGCTATGGCAGTGTCGTTAGGACTTCAATATCATTTTATTAATTAATGTTATGAACAACAAAACATCACCTATAATCTATAATCATTGCCCTTCATGCTAAGTTTGAAACTTAAGGAAACAAACTAACCATTCAATTCCTGCCTAATACTATTTTGCAAATGTTTTAGCTTGAATTTAAGCTGTTTATAAAACTGCAACACAAATAGTCGATTGGAATAAATTTTTAAAATAATTGATCTTAAAATATTTCGGTCCGTTTCACTAATTTCTACTGGACTTTGAATATCTACTAATCGCCCTGCACTGCTAAATTCCATATATGGGGCTAAAATTGTATTAATGGTGGCAAAATAGCTATTGTGGAATTGCATCTCTTCATACTCTTCTTCAAACTTTCTTAGTGTATTGTAATCGTACTCGTACAAGGAAATAATTTCATGTCTTAGTTCATCATTTTCAACCAATTCTAGTCCTTTCGATTTTAAAGTTGTGTACCCGGCTACATTTTGAACATTAATAAAATCTCTTGTAAGGTTTGAGTAAAATTCTTCAATAGAATCTTTTCGTGTATAATCGTCCTGCAATATTTTATTGAAAACTTTACATGATTGCAGACCTAATTGATGGCCCATCATATTTAGTTTTATATCAAACAAGTCCTTTGAAAGTCCTTTTTCAATTTCAATTAAAATTTTTTCTTCAGAATTGGCATCTCGTCTATAATCATACCAGTTTTTCAGTCCGTAAGCAGAAATAACCGCTAAAAAAATGGATAAAAATTCAAAAAGCATTCGCTTTCTTACTACTGATTTTACGCCACTATTGAATTTATCTTTTAATCCCATTTATTGTTTTTTGAAGTCAGGGATTAAGATAATACAATTTAAGAAATGGTGATGTGCAATTTTCAATATTACATCTAGTTGTGTTTTGTATCAGCGATTCTTCTACTCATTTTTTCGAGTACTTTTCAGATTCCTTCACGAGCTTTTTGTATTCTTCCAATAGGTTTTCAAGTTCATTGATATTTGGTAATTCATTATTTTGATAATTCGTCATCATTGGCTCGGTAATAAATAGCTGCATTAATACGAGCTGGTCTTGTAATTCATGCCCTTTCATTCCTATTAAATACTCTAAAGTATCATATTCTGAAACTGTTTGTTTGTATTGCTCTTCCAAATTACTAAATAATTCTATGGTCACTTTTTTAGTAAGGCTATCATTTATTCTATTTGCATATTGATTTGCTACTGAATAATAATTCAAGTTAGTTTCATTGTATTTCAAGTAATTCTTTAGGCTATCTTCTTCCATGTCGGACATTCTGTTTATTGCACTATCTAACGCCGCAAGATCATCATTATTTCCTAGCGCTTCTTGATACAGTTTCATGATGATGTCTTCATCATAACGCCAACCCGATTTACTGCTGCCATAGCTATATCCTCTTTTTTCATTCTCATCTTCAAGCAATGCCTCAGGCGTTTCAACTGCTATTTCATCTAATGTTTGTTCTGGTTTTGGTTCAGAACTACAACTAAGAACTAAAAAGAAAAGGAAAAGGAAAAGTGACTTGAATTTGATGATTGATTTCATATCGTTTTGATTAAGATGAAATCAATGTTACAAACTTGTTTCAATCAAAAGATTAAACTGATGTTAATTCAATGAGATTTTAGGAAATATTAATTAGTTTATCTCCTTATTATTAGTGAACTGAATCTAATCAACTGAATCTTGAAATCCCAAACCCTGGTCTTTCAGTAGATTGTATCTTTTTAATATTGAATCAGTAATAATAATGGTGGAACCACTTTTATTTTTAAAGTCCTCGAGATGCTCTTTTATAATTTTAAAGCCGTATTTATTCGCGTCCTTCGCTCCAAAAAACTTTTGGTAACCAATGTTTACAGTGTAACCAAAGGCTATTGCAAATAAAATTTTCCATGTGTCACTTAAAGTGAATGCTAAGAATTTTCCATTCTTTTCAAGTTCGTTATTATCTACTATTATCTCTTCCTCAAAGTCAAAATCATTATCATAGTCTTCAGATGACCAACCTTGCTCTACTGCATAATATCCTTCAGTTGTCAGAAAATACAGATTTGGATCATTTTCAGTTTCAATTAAATCGCAAAACAACAAATCCTCAATGACTATTTTTTTGTCTTTCTCAGGATACGATTCCTTACTTTTGAAATCATCTTTTGACAAGCACTGATCGATTGAATCAGATATTAATTTTAAATTAACGAAATGAATTTCTTCTAATCTCAAAATCAATACATATTTAAATAATTGATTATTCTTTCTCTTTTAATTATAATTAGACAGTAATTTTCTGCTTCAGAACTGATCAGAATTTGTAAAATCTTTGAAATCAATACTAATTACTTTATACTTTTACTACTGCAAATATTTCCAAATCATATCCTTCAACTCTTGCAAATTCTGACGAGCAACTGATGAAATAAATAAAAAAGGTACAGTTGGTAAATCAGCTTCAATTTCTGCTTTTAGTTCATCATCTAGCATATCAGATTTTGAAATGGCTAATAATTTTGGCTTATCCAATAAATCAGGATTGTAGCGTTCTAATTCATTAAATAAAATATTGTACTCTTTTTTGATATCATCTGAATCCGCTGGCACTAAAAATAATAACAACGAATTTCGTTCAATATGACGTAAAAACCTCAATCCAAGCCCTTTTCCTTCGTGAGCTCCTTCAATTATACCAGGAATATCGGCCATTATAAACGACTGGTGGTCATAATAAGACACAATGCCTAAATTAGGTGTTAATGTTGTAAATGGATAATTGGCAATTTCGGGTTTAGCCGCGCTTAAAACAGATAGTAATGTGGATTTTCCTGCATTTGGGAAGCCCACTAAACCAACGTCTGCCAATACTTTTAATTCTAAAATAATCCAACCTTCTTTTTCAGAAATACCAGGCTGCGCATATCGTGGTGTTTGATTAACTGATGTTTTAAAGTGAACGTTTCCTAATCCACCTTTACCACCTTCCATCACAATCTCTTCTTGGCCATCATCTGAAATCTCAAATAATATCTCCCCCGTTTCCGCATCCTTTGCTATAGTGCCTAATGGCACTTCAACAATCTGATCTTCGCCATCTTTTCCAGAACTTTGATTCTTTCCTCCCGGATCACCATGCGTGGCCTTAATGTGTTTGCGGTATTTGAGTGGTAACAGAGTCCATAATTGTTTATTTCCTTTTAAAATAACATGCCCACCGCGTCCGCCATCTCCTCCGGCAGGTCCACCTTTAGGAATATATTTTTCACGGCGCATATACATTGATCCTGCTCCACCACTCCCCGACTTACAATGTATTTTTACGTAATCAATAAAATTTGACATGTCTGTTTATTTTAAAAAAAACACCTCCTAGCCATTACAGCCAGAAGGTGAAAATCGGCTAGGCCGAAATACTTTAATTTATTTTATTTAGCTTTATTTATTGCTGTAAATAAACGCTCGGTAATTTCATCAACTGTTCCAACGCCATCAATAGCTACATGTTTGCCATCTTTCGAATAGTAGTCGGCTACTACGGCTGTTTGGTCGTTGTACACAGAAATTCTATTCCGAATAATACCTTCGTCAGCATCATCTGCTCTTCCGCTATCTTTTGCTCTATTTAATAAGCGTTTCACTAATTCATCTTCGTCAACTGCCAATGCTAACATTAATTGAATACTTGTGTTTCGTTTTGCTAAAAACACTTCTAAAGCCTCTGCTTGTACAGTTGTTCTAGGAAAACCGTCAAAAATAAATCCTTTGGCCTCAGGATGTTTTTCAACTTCGCTTTCAAGCATTTTAATGGTAACTTCATCTGGCACTAACTGGCCTTTGTCTATGTAACTTTTTGCCAGTACACCAAGTTCAGTTTCTCCTTTAATATTTGCTCTAAAAACATCTCCTGTTGATAAGTGATAAAGATTGTACTTTTCAACTAACCTAACAGCTTGTGTTCCTTTTCCTGCGCCCGGAGGTCCAAATAAAACAATATTTAACATGCTTTTTTCTTCTAGTTTGTATAAATCTGCGAGATTTCGGCCCAATTGATCGTAATCTAAGCCAAAACCAACTACAAAGGTATTCGGAATTTCTAAACCTATATAGTCAATTGGGATATTTTTTTGATAAACACTTGGCTTTAACAATAAGGTTGCAACGGAGAAAGACTTGACGCCAAGTTTAGTAAGCGAATTCGCTAGTACTTCAATGGTTTGGCCAGTATCTACTATATCTTCCACAATAATCACATCTCTACCCTTTAGCTCTTCAGGTAAATCTATAATTGACCTTACTTCATTTGTTGATGTGGTTCCTTCATATGAAGCCAACTGAGTAAACTGAATTTCACAATCAATTTCTATTTGCTTTAAAAGTTCTGAGCCAAACATAAATGC
>JBGCGA010000064.1:0-21245 GCA_045110285.1 Crocinitomicaceae bacterium
CCTGTTTGGTTTGCCATAATAGTAATTACATCAGTTAAAGTTGTTGTTATGTCAACTGCTGTAACAGTTAAATCAAGAGTAACAACACTATCACATCCTGCGGCATTCGTTAGTGTAAATGTTGCAGTATTGTTGTCAGAACTATACGTATTTCCGTCAATCCAAGTAAATGAATCACAAGCCATTTGTGTATCGGTTCCTGTACTCGAATTATTAATTGTTAGGTTAAGAGTCACTGTACTGTCACAACCAGCCGCATTTGTTAGCACATGTGTTGCAGTTGTATTGTTTGCTGTATATGTATTTCCATCAATCCATGTATAAGTTTCACATGCTGTTTGTAAGTCGGTGCCTGATGATGAATTGTTAATTGTCAAATTAAGTGACACTACACTATCGCATCCTGCAGCATTTGTTAAAGTAAAAGTAGCCATATTGTTGTTAGCTGTGTATGTAATTCCATCAATCCAAGTGTAAGAATCACAAGCCATTTGCGTATCTGTTCCTGAAGTAGGAGAGTTCACTGTTAAATCTAAAGTTACTACACTATCGCAGCCAGCAGCATTTGTCAATGTAAAACTTGCCGTGTTATTGCTTACTGAGTAGGTATTTCCATCAATCCAAGTAAATGGTCCACATGCAATTTGCGTATCAATTCCTGTGTTTGAAGTGTTGATGGTTAAATTCAATGTTACAATACTGTCGCAACCTGCTGAATTTGTCAGTACTTGAGTTGCAGTTGTATTACTTGAAGTGTAGGTGTTTCCATCAATCCAGGTGTAAGTATTGCAGGCAATTTGTGTATCAGTTCCAGTACTAGAATTATTGATGATCAAATTAAGTGTAATGACACTATCACAGCCAACAGAATTTGTTAGTATGTGAGTAGCAGTGCTATTGCTGGTGGTATAAGTATTTCCATCAATCCAAGTGTAACTATCACAAGCGGTTTGTGTATCAGTTCCAGTTGATGAATAATTAACTGTTAAATCAAGAGTGACAACACTGTCACAGCCATTAATATTTGTTAAAATATGGGTAGCAACATTATTACTGGCTGTGTAAGTATTCCCATCAATCCAAGTATAAGTGTCACAAGCTACTTGTACATCAGTTCCAGTATTTGGGTTATTAATCGTTAAATCTAAGGTTACTAAGCTATCACACCCTTGTGCTGTGACAACATTAAAAGTAGCTGTATTATTGTCGGTTGTATATGTATTTCCATCTATCCAAGTATATGTTACACAGGCTACTTGTGTATCAGTCCCTGTAGTTGAGCAATAAGCAGTTGAACCAATTTCTCTAACGCCAACGATTTGTTTGTTTTGCGCATCACTTAAATCGGAAGGGTCACCAGCATTTAAGGCAACAGATCCTGATAGTGGTAAGTGAGTTAAAGTAGTACCCCCATTATTTTGAAGGATATCTAAATTTAGTGTGGCATTGTCGATACTCAACTGATCAGTAGCAGCAAAAACTTCATTTAAGCTGTCACTAAAAATGTTGTACCCTTGAGTGGTGAAAGTATTTAGTGTTTGATCATAGTAAATATTGCTTGTCGTGTTACCGTCAGAATGAACAATACTTCCTTTAATGGTAAGCGCAGATGTGTTATTTTCTAAATTGATAGAGTTTCCATCTACGGATGCACTATTTTTGTAAAAGGTTGAGTTTACTACAGAAGCGTTTGTATTTGAGGCATTTGTTGATGAGTATGAATTTAAAAATAACCCTCCTCCATTTGTTTGTGCCATATTATTACTCAGGGTTGAGGTAGTAATAGTTATTGATGTAAAGGGAGTAGCAGTGGAGCTTCCAGATGAAGTAAATGCATAACAGTCTGCAAAAATTCCAGCACCGTTATTAGCTGTATTTCCATTAATAGTTGAATTTGTCACTTTAACAATTGATGAAGCTGTTGAAGAAGCTGGTGCAAAGGAAAGAGAGTATGAGTAAACAGCACCCCCAGCTACAGAGGCAGCATTATTATTTAGCGTAGAGTTATTTATGCTCACGAAAGATGCAGTGTTTGAGCTAGATGTTGAAGAGTAATTTGAATATATACCTGCACCTCTATTTGCTACGTTGTTACTTATTACAGAGTTTGAAATAAACAAACTATCACTAAGTTCGAAAGAAATTGCGCCGCCATTTTGTGAGCTAAACCCATTTACTAGAACTACTGAGTCCAAGAATACAGTAGAAGCATTAGTAATGTTAAAAATTCTATTATTACCTCCACCACTCAGGTATAATGTATCAGTTGAATTATACAAACCTACAATGGTTAAATTTTTGCTAAATGCTATTTCGCCCTGAAGAGAAATAGTTGCAGATCCTGAGGCAATTATTGACGAGGAAAAGCGAATGGTATCCCCAGCTAATGCATTTGTTATTTCTTCACGCAAGGAACCTGCTCCAGTATCGTTAGAATTTGTTACTGTTTGCACTGTAGCCATTGATAATAAGCTAAATGCTAATGCTGTAGTAAGTGTTATAAGTCTTTTCATATTCTTTAAAAATGCAAAGCTATGGATTTAAATCTAAACTAAATGTTAAATTGTTGTTAATCAAATCTCGTGCCATTAAAACCCCATGATAGATTCTTGAGATAAATACACTTAAAAAATTGAAATATAGGCTGTTAAATTTGGATAATTTGTTAATCCTTGTTTTTATTCTTTTCTTTAAAAAAATCATGCACTAGTTTGGCTTTCGATAGTCCAACTGCCTCAGTCAATTCTCTTTCACTGGCAGATTTTACTCGTGCAACGGACTTAAAAAATCGGATTAAGTCGATTGTTGTTTTTTCACCTATTCCGGGAATTTCCTTCAGTTCAGATTGAATAGCGTTTTTACTCCTTTTGTTCCGGTGGTGAGTTATTCCAAACCTGTGCGCCTCATTTCTTAGGTGCTGAATAACTCTTAAGCTTTCTGATCGTTTATCTAAATAAATAGGAATTGAATCGCCTGGGAAAAAAATTTCTTCAAGTCGTTTAGCAATTCCAATAATTGCTATTTTACCTCTTAAATTTAATTCATCTAAACTTTTAACAGCCGCACTAAGTTGCCCCTTTCCGCCATCAATCACTATCAATTGAGGTAAGGGCTGGCCTTCATCTTTTAGCCGCTTGTATCTTCTAAAAACTACTTCGGTCATTGAGGCAAAATCATCAGGTCCTTCTACTGTTTTAATGTTAAAATGACGATAGTCTTTGGTGCTTGGCTTTCCGTTCTTAAAAACAACACATGCTGCAACCGCATTTGTCCCCTGAAAATTTGAATTGTCAAAACATTCAATATGTGTTGGTAGTTCTTGTAAATGTAAGTCTTTTTGAATAGTGCTTAAAATCCGTTCAGTATGAACTTCAGGGTTCTTCAATTTTTCTTGTTTTAATTTCTCTAATCGAAAGAATTTTGCATTTCTTAGGGAAAGGTCTACCAGTGTTTTTTTATCTCCTCGTTGTGGAACTGTTAGCGAAACGTTGTCAATAGGGAAGTCAAAAGTTGTATGACTAATAATTTCTTTACTTTCGGCTCCATACCTTTCTCTCATTTCCATTAAAACAAATGGTAAAATATCTTGTGGAGTTTCATCTAATCTTTTTTTAATTTCGGCAGTATAACCTTGAATAATTGATCCATTAATAACTTTAAAATAGGCCACAAACGCCGATTTTTCATCATCAACTAAAGTGATGACATCAACATTATGGACTGTTGGACTCACTACCGCTGATTTAGAATGGTAATTATCAAGTGAAGCTATTCTGTCCTTGATTTCAGCAGCTTCTTCATATTTTAATTCAGCAGCTTTCTTTTGCATTATCTTATGTAATTCTGCAATTACAGATTTTACGTTTCCCTTTAAAATGTGTTTTATTTCAGATATATAGTTATCATAATCAGCTTCATTTTCTTTTCCTATACAAGGTCCTTTGCAGTTGCCAATATGGTACTCTAAACATACTTTATATTTTTTTTGTTCAACCTTTTGAGGAGTTAAATCAAAATTGCAATTTCGCAATGGATATAATGTTTTAAAGAGATCCAATAAGGTATACACAACTTTAATATTTGTATACGGACCAAAATAATGTGAACCATCTTTGATGACCCTTCTGGTAGTAAAAACCCTTGGAAACCTCTCTTTTTTGATGCAAATCCATGGATAAGACTTATCATCTTTCAACAGAATATTGTATCGTGGTTTGTACTTTTTAATTAAGTTACTTTCAAGTAGTAAGGCATCTGTTTCAGTATTAACTACAATATATTTAATGTCAACTATTTTTCTGACTAAAATTTTAGTTTTGCCATTGTCAATATTTTTATTGAAATACTGAGAAACACGCTTTTTAAGGTTTTTAGCCTTACCAATATATATAATGGTTCCATTTTTATCGAAGTACTGATAAATTCCAGGGCTATTTGGAATTAATTTTAACTTGGTTTTTATGTCGTCCATATCCAACAAAAATACTTGTTTTTACAGCGCTTTAACGGAGAAAATAAAAATAGTTAATTATTGGTAATCCATTCAATTTCCATATCCCAATTACTGCGAACTTTAATGGGTTTTTGATAGTAGTAAACCTTTTCGGGCTGTTTTTTATATAATTCTCCTGTAGACCATATGCCATTAGAATCAAAATCATTTATTAATCTTAGTTGGTAGGAGCCAGGTATAATATTTTCGAAAGTTAAAACACTTGATTCATTTGTAAAACTCACTTTTCTGATTAAAACACCACTTAAGTCAAGTAGTTCTAATACATAAGACGACGCGCTGTCAACTTCTAACTGAACCAACAGTTTTCCATAATAATTTTCGGCATGCTTCAAAAAATTACCACTAAGATTCGTATTGGATGAAAATGTCAAAGTTGATAAAATTGCTGAAGAGTCAATATTATAGTACAAAGCGCTATCAGATTCAGGTAAAACCTGAAGGGTTCTTAAGTTCTTTATGAAAACTTTTACCGGAATTAAATTTGAATCTAAATTGTATGCTTTTATCAATGTTTCGTCAATAATTTTAATGGGTTCGTTAAAAGTGAGTGCTAAAGTATCAAACGGTAAAAGTTTTCCTTCATGCAAATTGTTGGAGACCGTAAGTGGCAATATATCTTGGTTTTTTGGTATGTTTTTGTAGATGGGCTTGAGGGTGTCAATACTTGAATTTTGACGAAATTCAAAAAATGAATTACGATTATATGGCTCGGTTAGCCAATAAATAATTGAATCGTTTGTTTCTGTTTTTTCAGCTAGCAACGGTGAAAAATGACTAATTGAGAAATTTTTTGGGTCTGATTCTTTGAATACAAGCGTTAATTTTCCAGGATATTCTAGCGTTACCGACTTTAATCCTTGCTCTTCGCTTAAAGGATTAAACAATCTAATTTTGTGATTGGCAGAAACTGTGTCAAAACAGCAATAAAGTGAATCTATAAATCCAATTTTTTCCGTGGGTGGATTAAATAATAAATCTCTGTTGTTATCAGTGAATGCAAACGCATTATAAGAGCCAGTTTTAATATATTTTATCATGTAATCACCACTTTCCGAGCTCTGGGTAATGTAAGTTGGTTTTACTTTAAAAGGAATAGAATCAACATCAATACTATCGTTAACCGGATATAAACCCACTAGAATTCCTGATTCGGGTTTATTTGTGAATGCATTGACAATCTTACCTGAAAATTCTAAGGAATCAATAAATGAGCCCGTAGAAAATACATATTGAAAAAGAGAATCATTCCCCTCTGATAAATCTGTTATTGCACCATTAAAAGATACTGAATACGTGGTGTTTGCTAATAAAGGCTCGTTAAAAACTAGCTTTAGCTTTTTGTTTTTTGCTGTAATGGTTGGAGGTACTTTTGGTTGTGGAGTAACAGTAATTGTATTAATTGGATTTTTTAGGACAATATATTCATCAAAAACCAAGGTCATTTCAGGTTGGGAATAGTTTAGTTGACCTTGTTTTGGAGTAGATTTTTCCTTTATTATTTTAGGTGCAGAAATATCCCTTTCCCCTCCTGTTAAGGGCACTATCTGCGCACAGCTATGCAGAAGTAAGGTAATTACTGTGTACAAATAAATTTTCATAATAATGTTGCAATATGCTGTGCCAAAACTTCTAAATATTTTTGGTCAATTGTATCAAATTTGGAAAGTTCTTCACTATCGGCATCAATGACTAAACGAACCACATC
The DNA here is from genome assembly GCA_045110285.1 of Crocinitomicaceae bacterium. Classification (GTDB taxonomy): domain Bacteria; phylum Bacteroidota; class Bacteroidia; order Flavobacteriales_D; family Crocinitomicaceae; genus Putridiphycobacter. The sequence continues at coordinate 6,222 of JBGCGA010000064.1, forward strand.
ATTTTTTATTACAGGCACTACAATTTCTGATTGACTAAGTGCACTGCACGCTATGTGGCCAGAAAATGCTTCAACATTTGGCACTATAACTGTTTGTTTGTCAGCCCATGACTTTCCACAAACTCCTTTATTATACCCAATCCTTGTACAAGCAACATCACCTTGAAAAGGGCCAAGTACAAGTTCTTCTCCTTCATTGAGGTAAAAACCAATCCATAACCAACCAAATGTTTGGCGAAGTGCTGCTGAGATATTTGCTAAATTTGCAACTAAATTAGTTTCGCCATCTGTTAATGCAATCAACTGAGGTATTAGAGTTTCGTAGCTTAACGACTTGCTACCTTTAGAAATCTTTAAGTCCTGTGCCATAGTGCGAAAATAATCATTAAATCACAAACAATTTGCTTGTAATATTGTCAACTAAAAACTTTCCTTTTTCAGTAATAAAAAAGTGAGAATTTGTTTCTTTAATATGACCCATTTCTTTTTGATCTGCTAGTATAGGCTCAATTGATCCAGATAAAGAAGCTGACAATTGATTTAGAAAATTCTTTTCAATTCCCCATTTGGTTCGAAGTCTTGTTAAGAGATACTCATTAAATTTGTCTTTTTCAGATAACACCTCTCGTTCACTAACGGTACTTTCTTCATTGATCCGTTTGATGTACTGTGGGTTGTTAGCAATATTCCATTGCCTACTTTTGCCATCATACGAATGTGCTGATGGACCAATTCCCAGATATTTTTCGCCCAGCCAATATGCTGAATTATGTCTCGAAATAAATCCATCTAATGCGAAATTAGAGATTTCATAATGCTCGAATTGATTGTTTTTCAATTGTGCAACCAAGAGTTTAAATTGCGCCAAACTTTTTTCATCACTTAGTGGTTTAATTTTACCTTTCTGAAGCCAAGTACCAAAAGCCGTTTTCTCCTCAAAAGTTAAGCAGTAAGCCGAAATATGCTTTACGCCCAATGCTAAAGCTTTTTCAATTTGATTCTTCCAATAGAATATTGTTGATTTCGGCAAACCGTAAATCAAATCAATTGTTATGTTCTTAAAACCAATATTGTGCGCAGATTGTATGCATTTTTCCGCTTCAATAGCTGTATGGGCACGGTTTAGTTTTTGAAGTTCAGACTCTTCAAAACTTTGAATGCCAATGCTTAACCTGTTTACACCCCTTTTCTTTAAAACTGTCAAATATTCAATTGATAAGTCATCAGGGTTGCATTCAAAGGTAATTTCAACATCTTTAACAACAGGGTGTAAATCATATATTTTTTTTTGTATCAGATTAATATGAGTATCTTGAAGCAAACTTGGCGTACCCCCACCGTAGTAAATGGTTTTAATCTCTTCATTATTTAAATAAAATTTCCTTTGCTCAAGCTCCAGTAAAATACTGTCTACCATGTCATCAAGTTGTCCGTGGCTAATTGAAAAGTGGAAGTCGCAATAATGGCAAGCTTGCTTGCAAAATGGAATATGGATGTAGATACCTGCCACTGTAAATGTGTTTATTGCAATAATAGTAATTTATTGAATGAATATTTAACTTGCTTTTATTTTGGCATGCATATTGCAAAATATATCCCAGTAGTATCTCAGATTACGCGGTGACCATAAGTGTTGTTAAATAATCTTTTAACTATTCCTACATATTAAAAGAATACTATATTTGTAAAATGTAGCGAGTAGAGACTGTGGGAAATGATACTCTTAAAACGCTTAAATTTAAAGCATGAACCTTAAAAAATTAGTCCTTATAGCATTGGTAGTAATTGGTAATTCATTCCTTTCACATGCTGATTTGTCTTTGGAAGGGCATTATCAAGGAAAAAGCTTATTTGTTCAAAACCCTGAAGATGAAGATGGATTTGGTTTTTGTGTTACCAAAGTAACTATAAACGGAAATCCGATTATTGAGTCGGTTCAGAAAATGGCGTTTGAAATAGGTTTTGAAGACTTAAACTTGAAAATAGGAGATCCAGTTTTTATAGTTTTTGAACATGGCCCTGGATGTAAGCCAAAAATTTTAAATCCAGAAGTTTTATTACCTAAAAGCACATTTGAAATTCAGTCTATGACAATTTCTTCAATCGGAAATTTGGAATGGAAAACAACAGCTGAAGCAGGCAAGTTAACTTTTGTCGTTGAGCAGTACAGATGGAAAAAGTGGGTGGTAATTGGGGAAGTAAACGGCAAAGGAACACCTCAGTTAAATGAATACTCTTTTAAGGTCACACCACATTCAGGCACTAATAAGGTAAGGGTTATTCAAGTCGACCATTCTGGAAAAAAGAGAGTATCTGAGCCTGTATCTTTTACAAATTCAGAAATTAAAGAGCCTAGCTTTTTTCCTAAAAAAGTAAAAGATGTTATCAATTTTTCTGCTCAAGGCCGTGCGATTGAAACCAGATTTGAAATTTTCGATACCTATGGTAATATTGTAAAAAAAGGGATTGCTAGTGAGGTAGATTGTTCTAATCTAAGAAAAGGAATTTATTATATCAATTACGATAACAAAAGCGAAAAATTCCTTAAAAGTTAAGCATGAAAATTGAGCACATAGGAATTGCTGTCAAAGACATAGAGGCTTCAAATGAATTATTTGAAGCTCTTTTTGATGAGCCGCATTATAAGATAGAAAGTGTTGAATCCGAAGGAGTTTTAACTTCTTTTTTTAAAGTTGGACAATCTAAAATTGAACTACTTCAAGCCACGAATGTCGATAGTCCGATAGCCAAGTTTATTGAAAAAAAAGGCGAAGGAATTCACCATATAGCCTTCGAAGTGAAAAATATTGAGGCTGAGATCACGCGATTAACTGCAAAGGGGTTTGTAATGATTCATGAAGTACCAAAATTTGGAGCTGATAATAAAAAGATAGCTTTTTTGCATCCAAAAAGTACCAATGGAGTACTCGTGGAATTATGTCAAGATAGGGGTTAAACTTTTGTTGAAATAAGTGATTTACCCGTCATTTCCTCTGGTTGTCTAATTTTCATTAAATCCAAAATAGTGGGAGCCACGTCTCTAAGAGTACCATTTTTCAACTGAATTTTACTTTTCCCCACAACAATTATAGGAACAGGGTTTAAAGAATGGGCCGTGTTTGGACTACCATCAGGATTGACAGCATAGTCGGAGTTTCCATGGTCGGCAATGATTACAAATTTATATCCTTCATTAGAGCCAGTTTCAACCACTGTCTTTAAACAAGTGTCTACTACTTCTGCAGCTTGTAGAATGGCTGAGTAATCACCAGTGTGACCAACCATGTCAGTATTGGCAAAGTTTAAACAAATAAAGTCTGGGCTTGCTTGTACCATTTCGGTACATATTAAATCGGTAATTTCGTGCGCACTCATTTCTGGTTTAAGATCGTAAGTTGCAACTTTTGGAGAATTAACCATTAATCTACTTTCATTTTTGAACTCCGTTTCCCTCCCCCCAGAGAAGAAGAAGGTGACATGAGGATATTTTTCTGTTTCAGCAATTCTTACCTGCGACAAGCCTTCTTGTGATATTATTTCACCTAAGGTATTCTGCAAATTGTCTTTTTCGAATATGACATTAACATTTCGATAAGTTTTATCGTAATTTGTCATAGTTGTAAAATCAATATCAAGTGCAGACATTTCATAATCCGGAAAGTTCTTTTGAGTCAAAACTTCAGTTATTTCTCTACAACGGTCTGTTCTAAAATTAAAACATATCACCACATCTCCTGGAACTATTGAGCCTTCCTTTTCAATTACTTTAGGCATAATAAATTCGTCAGTTAACCCATTTAAATAATCGGCTTTGATTGCCTCACTGGCACTGTCAAAATAGTCTCCTTTTCCGTGCACCATGGCATCATAGGCAAGTTTGATCCGCTCCCAACGCCTATCTCTATCCATAGCAAAATAGCGTCCTGTAATAGTCGCTATTTTACCTGTGGTTTTCTTTAAATGCTCTGTCAGTGCTTCAATTTGTCCTAAACCAGACTTAGGATCACAATCTCTTCCATCAGTAAATGCATGAATAAATAAATTATTGATATTCATTTGAGATGCCATAGAGCACAGGGCGTGCAGATGTTCTTGAGAGGAGTGCACTCCTCCAGACGATACTAACCCTATTAAATGAAGTTTTTTTTGGCGAGACTTTGCCAGATTAAATGCACGAATAATTTGAGGGTGTTTCTGAAATAAGCCATCTTCAATTGCTTTGTTAATTCTAGTAAGTTCCTGATAAACTATTCTTCCAGCTCCTATGTTTAAATGACCAACTTCAGAATTTCCCATTTGTCCGGCAGGCAATCCAACATGTTCACCATCTGTTAATAGTTCTGCATTTGGAGCAGTTGCTTCAAGCGAGTCCATGAAAGGAGTGTTGGCATTATAAATTGCGTCAGATTTGCTTTTGTCTCCATGACCCCAGCCATCTAAAATTAGAAGTGCTACTTTATCCATAACTATTTATCTACGATTCAAAGGTCGGGATAATTACAAAAAAAAGGGGCCAAAATCCGAAGATTTTGACCCCTAATTAATCATAGGGTTAGATATGATTAATGCTGTATAGTGATCTTTTTTGTGACAGTATTGTCTGATGATTCACATCTTACAAAATATGTGCCACTGTTTAACACACTAGTATTTATGGTTAAGCTCTCGTTATTTGTGTTTGAATCATAAACTTTTTTACCTGCAATGTTATAGATTGTAATTACGCTACTTTCTGGAATATTTTTTAGTGTAATTTGCTGGTTGGCAGGATTAGGATACAACCTGAAATTGTCAATCAGATTATCATCTACTGAACTGGGTCCTATTGTAATAGTTGTAAAGAGTGATTTTGTCATACAATCGTTAAAGCTGTACAGCCATACATTATATGATCCTGGCCCAGGGAAAGTATGAGTAGGATTGAAATCTGAAGAGCCAGTAGTATTGTCACCAAAGTCCCACCAAACTGAATCAACAAAATTTGTCGTAGTCGTAAAATCGGCTGTTAAATTTGATTGCGTAAATGTGAAAGAAATGTCTATCGAATCTTTCACTTCAACAGATTTTGTAAGACTAATATCACAAGTTGGTGTATTGAAGTCCCATATACTAATGAAATCTGAAACTGAAACAGCATAGTTACCGCCAGAGGAGTATACATGACAGTCTGCCACTGTGTCTGCTGCTACGGCTCCATCCGCCCAATCGATCGAAATATTGTCTTGCCATGAATCATAATCCGAATTATACTGTTTTACAAATTGGATGTCAACGGGTGTATATGTAATACATGTTTGGTCTGCTGGGCATAGTGATGTGTCAGTTAAAATAAAATCAGTTTGTTTTATGAACGAAATTTTAGGTGAAATGATAAAATCATAGTCAGCTGTGAAATCAGCTTGCATACTATACCAACCAGTAAATGATGGGTAACTAGTATTGTCGTATAAAGCGTATGATAATCCTTCTCCAGCCCCGTCATTGGCGGTCAGTGAATTAGCAATAATTCTTAATGAATCGTCTGTTGGGGTATATATACTAACCATATAATCAGAACTTAAAATAACTGAATTGTTAAATTCGCTTTGAACTGATATTGCTGGGAGTGGTGTAGTTAGTGGGTTAAAAGTAGAATGAGAAACATATACTGTATCTCTTGCTAGTTCGGCACCTAATGAATCTAGCACAGCATCATACTCATTTAAAATTGTTACAACCATCAATGAATCGACTAAGGCATTATTTTCAATGAATGAATAAAATTCAATACCCGAAATTTCGATAGGTTGTGGGGCAGAGAACTTCTGAGAGCGGCCATTGTATTCATTAAATTCACTGGTGTTTCCTGTTCTCATTCGTTCCACTCGTATTGAAGTGGTTTTCCCCAAGCCAATGTAATTGTTGAAGTAAGCTCCACAAGAGTCAGCAGCCGACCTGGTTTGTGTACCCCAATTTACAGGAATGTTGGCTTGAACTGCAACTGGTGGTCCTGGCTGAGCAATAGCTGCAAATGCAGTGGCTATTGCTATTGTAAAAAAGTAAATTTTCATCATCATATTAAATATTATATTTGTCTTTTGTGTTCACTGCAATTATAGTACCAATTTCTACGGAGATATTCATTCTTTTGTTACATTGAGTCAAATAGTTACAGAAGTACTATATAAAAATAACAAGTCATTATGAAAATTTACCACAATAACCGTTGCAGTAAAAGTAGGCAAACCTTAGAATTACTACAAAAAAATAACGCCCAGGTAAAAGAATTCAATTATTTGATTGAAAAAATTGATGCAAATGAACTAAAGTTTATCATTTTAAAATTGGGAATTAAGGCAGAGCAATTAATTCGAAAGGGGGAGGACATTTATAAGACAAATTTTAAGGGAAAAAATTTGACAGATCAGGAATGGATAGCTGCTATGATTGAACATCCAAAATTAATTGAAAGACCAATTGTAATTAACGGAGAGAAAGTTGCTATTGGTCGTCCACCCGAGAACATTTTGGCAATTCTTTAAAAAAATCCATCCGAAATTAACGGATGGATTTAATAAATTGAGTAGAATTTAGTTTAAACTAATTCTTCCTCCATATAATCTTCAATAGGTGCGCAAGCACAAATTAAGTTTCTATCGCCATGTGCATTGTCAACTCTTCTTACTGGCACCCAATATTTCCAGTCGTTTAAATAATCAACTGGATACGCAGCCTGCTTTCTTGAGTATGGCAAGCTATAGTCGTCGCTCATTATCATGTAAGCAGGATGAGGAGCGTTCATTAGTAAGTTATTTGTTGCGTCAGCTTTGCCGGAAATAATGTCGTCTATTTCTCCTTTAATACTAATCATTGCTTCAATAAATCGATCTAATTCTGCTTTATCTTCACTTTCAGTAGGCTCTATCATCAAAGTTCCAGCAACTGGGAAAGATACTGTTGGTGCGTGAAAATTATAGTCAATTAATCGTTTTGCTATATCAGCTACTTCTATGTTTGCTTCTTTTTTAAATGAACGGCAATCAAGAATCATTTCATGAGCAACCGTACCATTTTCTCCAGTGTAAAGAACCGGATAATGATTTTCTAATTTTGCCTTAATGTAGTTAGCATTAAAAATAGCAATTTCAGTTGAAGACTTTAGTCCTTCAGCACCAAGCATTTTAATATATCCATATGAAATTGCTAGAATAGATGCACTGCCATATGGTGCACCTGAAATGGCACGAATTGCCTTTTCACCACCAACTCCTTCTACATTTGGGCTACCAGGTAAAAATGGCACTAAGTGTTTTACTACACCAATTGGTCCCATACCGGGTCCGCCACCACCATGAGGTATGGCAAAAGTTTTATGTAAGTTGAGGTGACAAACATCTGCACCAATATTTCCAGGGTTGGTTAAGCCAACTTGCGCATTCATATTAGCACCATCCATATAAACTTGTCCGCCGTGTTCATGAATAATTGATGTAATTTCAATTACTGAAGCCTCAAATACACCATGAGTAGAGGGGTATGTAATCATTAAAGCAGCTAATTCGTTGGAATGCTTTTCAGCTTTTTCTCTTAAATCTGCAACATCAATATTACCTTCTTCATCACATTTTACAACTACGACTTTCATTCCTGCCATTACAGCAGAAGCCGGGTTTGTCCCATGTGCCGAACTCGGAATAATACAAATCTTTCTTTGCTCATCTCCTCGGTCTAAATGGTAAGCTTTAATTACCATTAACCCTGCATATTCTCCTTGAGCACCAGAATTTGGCTGTAGTGACATCCCATCAAAACCAGTAATTTCGCATAAATCGTCATGTAAAGTACTTAGCATTTCAGTATACCCTTCCGCTTGATTCAGAGGAATAAATGGATGCAATTGCGAAAAACCAGGATAAGATACGGGAATTAACTGCGAAGCTGCATTCAACTTCATTGTACAGGATCCTAAAGAAATCATAGAGTGAACTAACGATATATCTTTATTTTCTAATTTTTTAATGTAACGCATCATTTTTGATTCAGTGTGATATGAACTGAATACTGGATGTGTTAGTATATCACCTGCTCTTTTTACAGCATCAGAAATAGGGCTAGAAACCGATTTCCAACCATCTTTCGATAGTGTGAATTCAGAACCACCTGTTACTTCTGAAAAAATATTTAAAATTAATTCAAGATCTTCTCTGTTGGTTGTTTCATCAATAGAAATGCTGATTTCACTTTCCGATAAATAATTAAAGTTTACTTCGTGCTCTATAGCAATGCTCTCAATAATTTCAGAGTTTAGTCCTGAAGGAACATTAATTGTTAAAGTATCGAAAAACTGTTGAGACTTTAAATTAAATCCTAATTTTTCTAATTCCTTCCCTAGGTATACAGTTTTTTGATGAATTGTAGTCGCAATATCTTTTAATCCTTGTGGGCCATGATAAACAGCATACATACCAGCCATAATAGCTAATAAAGCTTGAGCTGTACAAATATTCGAAGTGGCCTTGTCTCTTTTTATATGTTGCTCTCTGGTTTGAAGCGCCATTCTCAAGGCTTGGTTGCCGTCAGTGTCAACTGAAATTCCAATAATTCTTCCTGGAATGTTTCTTTTAAATTCCTCTCGAGTTGCAAAATACGCCGCATGTGGCCCGCCATAGCCTAAAGGCACACCAAATCGTTGAGTATTTCCAAACACGGCATCAGCACCCCATTTACCTGGAGGAGTTAATATTGCCAGTGACATTAAATCAGCAGCTACTCCAACTTTAATATCAAATTCATGCGCTTTTGAAATAAATCCTCCTAAATCTTTCACTTCTCCAAATGCATCTGGGTACTGCACAATTGCACCAAAATATTCTGCCGAAGGTGTAAAATCTTTCGGATGACCAATTTCAACCTGGATGTCTAAATTTTCTGCCCGTCCTAAAACAACATCAATAGTTTGAGGAAACGCATTTTGTGATAAAAAGAACTTATTGACATTGTTCTTTTTTTGATCTCTTGTTCGACTGGCAAAAAACATTAACATGGCTTCAGCTGCCGCAGTCGATTCATCCAAAAGAGATCCATTCGCAATTTCCATTTGAGTCAAGTCCATTACCATGGTTTGGAAATTCAAAATAGCTTCTAATCTACCTTGAGAAATTTCGGCTTGGTATGGCGTATAAGCTGTATACCAGCCTGGATTTTCAAAAATATTTCTTAAAATGACAGAGGGAGTAATGGTATTATAATACCCTTTTCCAATGTAAGTTTTAAAAATTTTGTTTTTGTTTGCTAAGGCTGTTGCATGTTGTAAGTATTCGTATTCAGTCATTGCTGAATCCAGTTGTAAGTCGTTTTTTAGCCTAATGTTTGAAGGAATTGTGTTGTCTATCAATTCCTTAATAGATTTAGCTCCAATAGTAGAAAGCATTTCTTTTTTCTCACTATTGTTCAAACCTATATGTCTGTTTGAAAAGTTCATATCGTTTCGATTTTGTGGAAGCAAATATAGTGATTTTTCAGTGATGAAAGCTACTTCTAAACTAAGCGATATTTGCAAGCAATATTTCGAATAAAATACTGTATTTTTGATGAAATTATGAATATGAAATATTTTTTACTTTTTATTTTAGCTAGCACGCAATACTATGTTAATGCTCAAACTGCTACCGACTCGGTAATGCTTTTAGATGGTAAAACTTTTAGAGGGAATATCATTGAAATTTCTGAAAACTTTGTGACCTTGAATTCTTATTCGTCTGCAGGGAAAGATCAAGGTGTAATAAACGTCGATAAGTATCGCGTTTTTTCCTACCACAAAGGGGGTTCGGAAACAGTACTATACCAACAATCAGATGCTCCCGAAAATTTTTTAAGTATCGACCAAACCCGTAGTGCAGCGTTGGGAAGTTATGATGCAATAAATCACTATGAGACAAAAGCCGTTTTTTACAGCTCCGTAGCAATTACTTTTGGGTTTTGTATTTTTGACACTTATCTAACAAAAAGTAGAAGAGATAAAATTGGTAATCCGGAATTGAAGGCAGGTTTTTTTGGTCGGTCACCATCCATTTGGCCAATTGCTAGTGTACTGGTTCTGCCAATCAGTTTTGCTATTCCAAGTACAAAAGTGAGGGCGAAAAATTTAGTTAATGGTGTTAGAGGTGACAATTATTATTACTCAGGATTTAACACCACTGCAAGACAAAGAAGATCCTTTTCTGCGTTAAAAGGTTCTGCTGCAGGACTGGTTTTAGGTTTTGGGTCTTATTTTATTTTTCATCCTAATCCTTTTTAATGTTTTTTGAGTAGCGTTCTAAAAATCATAGCAAGCAGCATAGTTTATTCTAATTTGTGGATTAGTGCAGGTGCAGTCTCATATGCATATGTGGCTTCAGTTTTATTGCAATTTGATCTGCCACTGAAATTTATAGGATTTATTTTTTCAACTACTCTGTTTACGTATAATTTTCAGCGATTAGTTAAAATTTATTTAAACGGCCAGCAAGTTATTTCTGGACCGAGAGTAGACTGGGTTAAAAAAAACATATTTTTAGTCACTATTATTACTGCAAGTAGCGCTTTTTTTGGGTTTTATTTTGGTTGGACTTACTTTAAACCCTATTTCATGTTACTATTTATCATTGGATTCACTTCTTTTTTTTATGTTTGGAAGCTTCCATTTTTGAATCAAAATATTCGGTCTATCCCGGGCATTAAAATATTTGTTTTGAGTGCCACATGGGTCATAGCAACGCATGTGCTTCCAAACCTTCTTTTTTCAAAAGACTATTTCAGCTCAAGTAGTATTCTTATTTTTTGTAGTGCCTTTCTGTTTATTTGTGCCATTTCCATTCCTTTTGATGTCAGAGATTTGAATGTTGATGATGAAAAATTGAAAACTTTACCACAGGTATTCGGAATAAAATCCTCTATCTGGCTGGGAATTTCATTTTTATTTTTGAGTGCACTGCTTATCGTTTTAGCAATTGGTTTTATTCCTTACGGTCTTATTGCTGCTTTTATTGTAACTTCAGTAATTGTATATTTTTCAAATTGTTACAGTGATGAAATGTACTATTCTGGGTTGGTAGATGGGACACTAATATTACTCGGCCTTTTCGTCTATTTCTTTTAGCAGTTTGTTATAGATTCATTCTTGGCACGATTATCGTTGTTGGCATAGGGAATGTGAATTAATAAATTCATAGATTTTGGGTTCAAAAAGGGGGAAAAGCAATTTTCCCCCTTTTGTTATTTAAACTAAATCTTATAATTTTCAGTACTATTTTTTCAATTAGCTTTGGTCAAGTACTTTTGCAATTTTAAAATAATCTGAATCGTGATGCCCCGCATTTTTCAGAGCTTCTTCTTGAGTAATTTCTTGTTTTACCTCGTCTTTTCGTAAAACGTTAATTGATTCTGTCATGAAAATCAACGGTTCCACCTTACTAGTATCAACAGCATTAAGCTGATCAATGAAGCCAATTATTCGTTCCATATCAGCCTTCATTGATTCTTTTTCTGATCCTTCAAAATTAAGTCGTGCAAGATGTGCAATATGATCAATTAAGTTGTCTGTAATGTCCATTGAATTGTAGAATAGTAATGGTTAATAACTAATGACAAAGTTAGTAAATGTTTAGTTAGACTTTAATTTTATAATAATTATTTTTGGTACTCAATTTATAGAAGATGTCCCGAATTTTAACAGGAATACAAGCTACAGGAATACCACATTTAGGTAATATTTTAGGCGCTATTAAGCCGGCTATTAGCATGGCAAAAGATGGCAAAAATGAATCGTATTTATTTATTGCCGATATGCATTCAGTAACGCAAATCAAAGATGCTGAAGTTTTACGTGAAAATACGTACAGCACTGCAGCTGCTTGGTTAGCCTTTGGTCTTGACATAGAAAAAACTATTTTTTATCGACAAAGTGATGTGCCTGAAACGACTGAGTTGACTTGGTATTTAGAATGCTTTTTCCCGTATCAGCGATTAACTTTAGCTCATTCTTTTAAAGACAAGGCAGATAGATTGGCAGATGTGAATGCTGGATTATTTACTTACCCAATTTTAATGGCTGCAGATATTTTACTGTATGATGTAAACGTTGTACCGGTAGGTAAAGACCAAATGCAGCATCTGGAAATCACTCGTGATGTGGCTTCTAAGTTTAACAATCAAATGGGCGAAACTTTAGTTTTGCCCGAAGTAAAAGTTCAGGAGGATACCATGCTAGTGCCTGGAACAGATGGCAGTAAAATGTCCAAGTCAAAGGGAAATATTATTAATATTTTTTTACCAGCAAAGCAGCTTAAAAAGCAAATTTTTGGAATTGAAACTGATAGTACGCCACTTGAAGACCCAAAGAATCCTGATACTTGTAATGCCTTTACTATATACAAGTTGCTGGCTGAGCCAGAAGATGTAGAAGCCATGCGTCAGAACTATATGGCTGGTGGATATGGCTATGGACATGCGAAAAAAGCAATTCTTGATTTGATTTTAGAAAAATTTAGCGCCGAACGGGAAAAGTTCGATTACTATATGGCGAATAAAAATGAAATTGACGCAGTCCTGAAAGCAGGCGCGGACAAGGCTAGACAAACCGCTTTAGATGTGTTAAATCGCGTAAGAGAAAAAGTAGGTTTCAGTAAACGTTAACAAATACCGAAATGAAACTTTGCATAGCCGAAAAACCCAGTGTTGCCAAGGAAATTGCAAACATATTAGGCGCTTCAACTAAAAAAGATGGCTATTATGAGGGCAATGGCTATTGCGTATCGTGGACATTTGGACACCTATGTACTTTAAAAGAACCACATGATTATACCAAATTATGGAAATGGTGGAATTTAGATGAGCTGCCAATGATTCCGTCAAAATTTAGCATAAAAGTGATGGAAAATTCTGGTGTGCAAAAGCAATTCAGAATTATAGAAAATTTAGTCGGTCGGTGCGAAGAAATAATAAACTGTGGTGATGCTGGCCAAGAAGGAGAATTGATTCAACAATGGGTTTTATTAAAGGCAAATAATACAAAGCCAATCAAGCGTCTATGGATTTCGTCATTGACTGAAGAAGCTATTAAAGATGGGTTCAAAAACTTAAAAGATGGTAAAGATTTCTTGAATTTATATGCCGCTGGTAGTTCACGTGCTATCGGAGATTGGTTATTAGGAATGAACGCCACCCGTTTATACACATTAAAATTCGGTCGAGAAAAACAGGTATTGTCTATTGGAAGGGTGCAAACACCAACCCTAGCAATGATTGTTGAACGCCACTTAACAATCCAGAATTTTAAGCCTGAAAAGTATTGGGAGCTAAAAACAGTATATAGAGATGTGCTTTTTAATGCCACAGTCGGAAAATTACCTTCACTTGAAAAAGGCGAAAAGGCAATTGATTATGTGAGGAATAAGCCCTTTGTCGTAAAAGACTACGAACAAAAAGAAGGCAAAGAACACCCGCCAAAACTTTTTGACTTAACGGCCTTGCAGGTTGATGCCAATAATAAATTTGGGCTAACTGCCGACCATACATTAAAGTTGGTTCAAAGTTTGTACGAAAAAAAATTAGTGACATATCCAAGGGTAGATACCGCATTTCTGCCCAACGATATGTATCCAAAAATTCCAAAAATATTGGAAGGTTTAAAGTACTTTTCAAAATTAACGGAACCATTAAGAGGGAATAAGATTCGAAAGTCGAGCAAGGTTTTTAACGATAAAAAAGTAACCGATCACCACGCCATTATTCCAACAGGCATATCGCCTTCAGGTATTAGTCCTGATGAACAAAATATCTATCAAACCATTACTAAACGGTTTATTTCCGTTTTTTATCCCGACTGTAAAGTATCGAACACAACAGTGATAGGTGCTGTTGAAAAAGTAGAATTTAAGGCAACAGGCAAGCAAATTATTGAACCAGGTTGGCGTGTGGTATATAATTCTGAAAAGGAATCGAAAGGAAAGGATGAAGAGAAAATAATGCCCAATTTTGAAGAAGGAGAATCTGGTCCGCATGAGCCGCAACTGCAAGAAAAAGTAACATCACCACAAAAGTACTTCACAGAAGCTACTCTTTTACGTGCCATGGAAACTGCTGGTAAAAATGTAGATGATGAAGAATTGAGGGATGCTATGAAGGAAAATGGCATTGGACGACCATCAACCCGAGCCAATATTATTGAAACCTTATTTCGAAGAAAATATATTGAACGGGTTCGAAAAAACATTCATGCTACACCAATGGGAATTGATTTAATTGGAACCATAAAATCAGACTTGCTAAAATCGGCTGAATTAACTGGCCAATGGGAGCATAAATTGCGCTTGATTGAACAAGGTGAATATGATGTAAAAGCATTTAAACAGGAGCTCGTAGAAATGATCGTGGAGATTACAAATAATGTAAAATTTGCAAAGAATAAAACCATTGCTGCTGCTGAAGTTCCTAAAGCTGAAAAACCAAAACCTAAGCGCACGAAAAAGAAAATTATAGTCGAAGATTTACAATGCCCAAAGTGTAAAAAAGCTAATTTTAGTAAGGGAAAAACTGCTTATGGTTGTGCAGATTACGCAAAGGGATGTAAAGTATTAATTCCATTCGAATTTTTAGGTAAAAAACTGACGCCAGGCCAAATTTCTGATTTAATATCAAAAGGAAAAACAACCAAAATTAAAGGTTTTACCAATCCAAAAACGGGCGCAAAAGGAGATGGCAGGTTAGTGTTGAATGATGAGTTTGAGGTTGTGTTTGAGAGGTAATCAGCAGTAAGGGTTAATTAGTGAAAAATACACAAGTAATTCACTGAAAATCAAGATGTATAAGTGAAAGTTCTAAAGATAGATTTAAGAACAGAGCGGTTAAACCTTCCCTGCGCCGCACTGAGCGATAGTCGAAGAGGAAATGTGCCCAGAGGGCGGATGAGAATTTCTCTTGTCTAAGTCATATCCAACAAACTTACCACCCCTGTTAATAACAATTCATACTTTCTCTTTCCATTTCCTGTAACTTAAAACCATAGCT
>JBGCGA010000065.1:0-29226 GCA_045110285.1 Crocinitomicaceae bacterium
GAACTTTCGCCATATATCCCCATAGGGTCACCCTCCGCTATTCTATCTTCAGTAGCATTTACATAACCATCTCCTAAAATGATATTTGCAAAAGTTTCGTCGTAATGCTGTGAAACCGCCCCTAAAATAATAGCTGCAGAAAAGAATATCAAAGCCATTAATAGGTTTTTTCTTGCCCGGTAAACTGCCAAAGGCACACTTTCAGTCCAAAACTTAAAAAAGCCTTTAACTGGTTGTTTTCTTTGTTTATATAACGAGGTGAAAACGCCTTGCGCCAGTTGATTTAAGTAGACTCTTACTGATCGCTTTGGATAGAATGTTCTAGCGTAGGAAAGGTCTTCAGTTATTTCGGTAAATAATTCAGAAATTTCATCAGGATCATTGTTCTTTTGCTTTGCTAGGGCCTCAAATTTGGCCCATTTATCTTTATTTTGATTTACAAAAGCAGTTTCCTTCACAGCTTTAAAAATATCAATTATTTACAAGACTCTGGGTAATTTTAATCTTTATAATTGAAAGTTTTTAATTTTTGCTTAATTTCTTCTAAGTGTTTGACTTTCTTTTTTTGACGGGTTGATATTGCTGATTTGGTGAAATAAGTGTGCTGAGTTAAAAACTTCACTTGAATTTCATCCCATAATCTATCTGAATTGATGAGGCCATGTTCTCTTAGTTCTCGTCTCAATAAATCGGCAATTTCATGAAAATCATCACGCCCTAGGTAATCTAAATCGGCATCACACATGATTTGTTCTAATAATGTTTTTGGGCTTTGTGGAATTTCAGTAGCCTTTATAAGTCCATCTATGACATCAATTTGTGCTTGGGTATAACCATATTTTGGCAATGTTTCACGAGCCATTCTCATACCAATTTCTTCGTTCTGATTATATTTTTCCACAAATCCTGCATCATGGTAACTTGCAGCCGATTTAAGTAAAAACAAATCTTCATCTGTAATTCCTTCCATCAACGCAATTCTTTCAGCAGCTTCGGTGACGTCTTTAGTATGGTTTATGCTGTGGTAATACAATTTATTAGACAACTTATCTTCAAGCACTCGCATGATGTGGCGTTCGGCTTTCATATAATTTATCGAACTATAAATATGAAGGTCAACAATTTGCCAGAATTTTTTATTTGGTTTTTTTCCTGCTCCGTCAATTGAAAGTTCAGGCTTTATTCCTTCAACAAAATACATATCCAAAGTACCGTTGTGTTTGGTCTGTATTTTCCCTCTGTAATTGCATAAAAAGTAAGGAGCAATTATTTCGTATGTATTTCCAGACACATTCACAGTATTCGGTTCACCATGCATTTCCATTCTTTGAGCTTGGTTTACTGTTGAACCCCAAATGTCGTATGCAAATCGCTTCTGTCCAATAACTCCTGCTGTAACTTCTCCAGTATTTATTCCAATTCTAATATTCCAACTTTCTTTTCCTTTCTCCTCCTGTTTATAATTGTAGTCGGCCATAAATTCTTGTATAGCTAAAGCTGCTAATACTACTTCTATGGCATTACTTTTATTTCTGATTGGCACACCGCCTGCACACATATATGCGTCACCTATTGTTTTAATTTTTTCAAGGTCGAATTTGCTGATGATTTTGTCGAAATTGGTGAAGTACGAATCTAATTGCCGAACCAAGTCTTGTGGTTTCATGTTTTCGGCAATTTTTGAAAAGCCAACAAAGTCCGTAAACATTACTGTTACTCGTTTATAGTAGCGCGCCTTCGATTTTCCTTTACTGATAAGTTCTGCGGCAGTACCTTCTGGTAATATATTTAATAGTATGCCTTCAACTTTCTCTTTCTCTTTTTGAATGAGTTCTTTTTGTTGCTCAATCTGCGCATTTTGAATTTCAACCTGTGCATTTTGCTCAATAATTTGTTTGTTTTGTTCCGATATTTTTCGTGTTCTTTTGACTACTTCAAGTTCAAGTCTCACTTTCTGATTTCTAATTTGAGCAACTCGAATTTGATAAATGTAAAAAACGGCCAAAACAACAGCCAAAATGCAAAGCACAATAAACCACCAAGTCAGCCAAAACGGGGGAGTAATTTTTATTTTCAGTTTTGCAGGTCTTTGCGACCAGATACCATCTGGGTTCTTACTGAAAACAATAAAAGTATAGTCGTTATCAGGCAAATTCATGTAGTTTACCTTATTATCATCTTCTAGATACGTAAATTCAGTATCATACCCTTCAAGCATATATTTGAACGAATTTTTTTCGGGATTAGAATAGTGCGAACTAAAAAATTCTATGGTAATGTCATTTTGATAATACGGAAGTTCTAATGTTAATGTGTCAGAGTAGTGGTGCGATATGAGTTCTTTTTCTGAACTATTATTCCGCTTATTGTGTACTGTAATATCTGAAATTACTACTACAGGCTTAATTGAGTTGATTGAGATACTTTTGGTTTTAAAACGGGTATACCCTTTAATACCGCCAAAGTATAAACTCTTGTCATTTCCTTTAAAGTAAGCATTAGTATTAAATTCATTACTTGGTAAGCCGTCATTTGTAGTATAGTTTTTAAAGGTTTTGGTATCTGTGATAAAATTAGATAAACCCATGTTAGTGCTCATCCAAATATTATTTAATTCATCTGATAGTAAGCCATATATCACATTGTTAGATAGTCCGTTTGCCTCAGAGTATATAGTTGTTGTACTTTTAGCAAAATTCAGATATTTCAATCCCTCACCATAAGTACCAAGCCATAAACTTAAAGTGTCGGTTTGTAATATAGAAGTGATGTGTGCGTTGTTGCCTCCTGATGTTCTAGTGGCATATGGTGTAAATATTTGCCTTCCGTCTTCTTCAATCATTTTAAAAAGCCCATCATTTGTGGTTACAAACCAAAAGTTTTTTTGAAGATCTTGATAAATTACTTTTATTGCGCCGTCTCCTATGCTATTACTGAGGTTTGAAGAATGGTAGAAATCATACGTTAAATCATTTGCATTTAAAAGACTTAAACCTGCTCGTGATCCAATCCAGATTTGATTATTTTTGTAGGGTTTAATTTGATAAACCCTTATGCTTTGATCTATTGAATTTTCTAAAAAATCTACTTTTGTAAAATTATAGTCAATAGGCGAATTAATATTTAGGATAAACAGTCCATCATCATAGCCCAACCAAATTTTATTTGGTGTCTCAGGATAAATACTCAATAGATAGTGTTCATTTTTTTCAGTTCTGTAGAAGTGTAAGTATTCATTTTTAGTTGGATTATAGACTGTAAGGTCTTTTTTAGTTCCTATGTATACTGAACCCTTTTTGTCCTCATTAAATGCCCATACCGTTTGATCCACCAGACCTTGTTCAGACTTACTATTTATACCAACAATGGTAAATCCTTGCTTGTAAGTATCGAACTTAGCAACTCCTTTTTCGGTCCCAATCCAAACATTACCCGATCTGTCTTTATATATGGTGTTAATATGATCGTCGCAAAGGCTAAATGAATTGTATGGATTAGTAGAATACTGGTATAAAACATCTTGCTTTTTATTTTGTTTGTGCAGTAAGTACAATCCATAATCTTTTGTTCCAAACCAAATTTTGTTAGAATTTTCAACATAAACTGAGGTGAAACTTTGGTAATTAATTTCTGGAAAGGGAGCAAAAATTGCGGTATTTAAGTTTTTGTCAATATTGTAAACTCCTATATCTGTACAGACAATTATGTTGGATTTATGATAGTAAAACTTGTTAATTTTTGAAGAGGTCAAAGTTTGATTCACTTCCGTAAATTCTGAATAAGGAAATTCTGAAAAGAATATATCACCCCTTGTCGTACCAATCCAGACTCTGTTCTCTGGATCTAAATATAAGGTTGAAAAATCTTTTCTGTTCCTAATTTGGTTGATGATACGAACGTTTTTTGACTGCTGATTAATGATATTAATTCCATTCTTTTCTGACAGTGCCCAAATGTTTTGAGACTTATCAACCACTATTGTATTAAAAATATACCCTCTTAATTGAGGAAAGTCTTTTCGGCTGATTGTTTTTACTACACCAGTTAACGGGTCAATGCTCCCAACTCCTCTGTTTGTACCAAACCAAATTTGTCCCTTTTTGTCCTGATATAATGAATGAATGTAATTATTCGGAAGTGTTGTAGAATCGTTAAGTTGGTTTTTATATACTTGAAATTTGTAGCCATTAAACCTATTTAAACCATCTTGAGTGGAAAGCCAAATGTATCCGTATTTATCTTGGAGTATACCTGTTATGTGACTTTGAGAAAGGCCATCTTCAATACTGTAAGTACTGAATTTTACGCTTTGCTGTGCGAAAATATTTACGGAAAAGACCAGTAAAAATAGTAAAGCACAGTTTTTGATCATTCCTAAACTTTTAGTCCTATCACTAGAACGTCATCAATTTGGTCCATTTTGCCTTGCCAGTTCATTAGTTTTTTATCCAAGTCGACACCTTGACTATCAATTGGATTATCTTTGATTTCTAGCAGATATTCTCTAAATCTATTATACATCATTTTTCGACCTCTTGGTCCACCAAATTGATCTGGATATCCATCAGAAAATATGTAAACTCTATCTCCTTTTTCTAATTGAAAAGTATGATTTGTATAAGTTGCCTCGCCTGGTGTAAATGAGCCAATTGCCATTTTGTTGGGCTTGGTAATTAAAAATTCACCATCTCTAATAATGTATAACGGATTATTTGCTCCAGAGTACTCAAGTTCAAGCGTTTTATAGTTGATGGAGCATAAGGCTACATCCATTCCATCTCTAACCTCATTTGAAATATCACCTTTATTGAGCGCTTCGTGAATACTCTTATTCAAAAAATCTAGAATGTCTGCTGGGTGTGTTAGTTTTCCTTCGTTTATAGCAGATTTAAGCCCATTAGATCCTAATAAGCTCATAAACGCTCCTGGTACTCCATGGCCAGTGCAATCAACTACTGAAAACAGCGATTTTTCTTCCACTTTTTCGAACCAATAAAAGTCTCCAGAAACAATGTCTTTTGGCTTATACAAAACAAATGATTCAGGACAAACTGATAAAACTTTATCATTGCTAGGCAGAATAGAGTTTTGTAATCGCTTTGCATAAACGATACTATCTCTTACATCCTTATAAAGCTCCTGAACTTTTTCTTTCTGCTTCTCAGTTTCATCCCGCTGCTTTACAACTTCTTCTGTTCTTTCTTTTACTTTTTGCTCCAGGTTTCTTTCGGTTTCTTTCAGTTCGTCTCTCATGACAAGTAAGGCATGCCCTAACTCATCATTTTCACTCAGCGGTTTGTATGGAGAATCAAATTTGCTTTGCCCAACATCTCTTGCAAATTGTGTCGTTTTCTTTAATCCACTTACCAAGTGATTCATAGCATCCGACATTTCACCAATTTCGTCGTTACTTACACGAGCAGAACTATTTGGAATAATACCTTTTCCAAGTGCTAACAATACTTTTTTCAAGTACCTAACCGGTGTAACAATCGACTTTGTAGTAAAAATGGCAATGATTAAAGAAAGGAAGATTAGCGCTGCGCCCAAAAACCAGTAAAATGTTAAACCTTGGAAGTTTTTAGTTGCCGCTCTTGAGGAGTCAGTGCTTATATTAAGAAGCGATTCTTCTAAGTTTTCAAAATTTTCCTCAAGCGTATTTAATTTGAATTCTATTTGTCTATGTATTTTGGGAATAGGCCCGTCTTGAGCCACCAGTGGTCTTACAGTAAAAACAGTTAAGTCACTACCGTAGCTTGCAAAGTCAGGTAAGTATTCAATTATTTCATTGTAATTTATAAAAAGTTCTGGAATGAGTTCGAGAACTGAATTGAGAGTATTGACATCTGAGGTATCTGTCCAATTTTTAGATAGTTCTTCTAGTTCTTCAATATTATCTGGAATTTTCTTTTTTAAGATGGCCTGAAATCTCAACTTAAACGGCATTTCTCGCATGCTTTGTTGGGTCACCCATTGAATTGCTAATTGCTTCGATTCATTAACGAGCAATTTTAAATCTGAAATTTTTTCTTTAGATGGCGTGATAGATTCTGTTAATACAGTTGATGTTTTGTTGAATTCTTGGAAAGTATCAATGCCTTCGTTAACTGATAAGTATGTGGCCCCAAAAACAACAATAATGAGGAGGATCAAAAATCCAAACCCCATACCAATTTTACGCCCTATGGTTAGTTTAAAATTCATTTAAGAAACACTATTCTCCCTCTTTTATTGGTTTCCCAGTTATTTCCTCAATAAGCCTTTTATAGTAGTCAGATTTTTCATCATCTTGCATGGCGTGATAAATATTCCTCAAACCCATTAAAACCTCAGTATTTTTAGGGTCCATTTTATTTGCTTTCAGTAATTGTGGCAAACCGTTTTTAAAAAGTCTCAAGGCTGTTTCTTGAATTTCATTAAGCTTTTCTATTGGCATTTTAGGATTTGCATACTCAATTAAATCTGCTCCTAAATTGTAGTAGGCAACTCCAATAGAATAAATAGCATTAAAATTTTCAGGATCAATTTTTAATGATTTATTGAATTTTTCTACAGCTGTATTTAACTGGCGAATTTGATCGTCAATATCAGCAAATTGATTGTTCTGTTGCCACGCTGAGCCCAGTGTATTAAAGTAATTGACATCTAGTTCATCAAAATTATGAGTAGGATCGTAGTACTGAAGTAGCTGTTCTTTATACTTTAAATACCTTGCTTCGCTTTTATTTAATTCACCTTCTTGCAAAAAGTTATAAGCCTCTTCGTAGGTCTTAAGTGTAGTATTGTAAATGTACTTATCTATTTGTTCTTTCAAGCTAATAGTACTTGCTATACTTTTCGCTTTACTTAAAGATTCAAGTGCCGCAGTTCTGCAGCCATTTTTGTTTTCTAGCTCTCTGTAAATAAGTCCATGAAGTAAATATTGTCGATCAGTTGTAATTTCGTTATTCATTTTGGCAGAATCAATCCAAACCTTAGCGGTCACGAAATCCTTCTGCTTATAACTCTCGAAAGCCTTAAGAGAGTAGTTTGACCCTTGTCCATCCACATAGTTGTGATGAAAACCAGCCAAAATTAGTGCTATGTATAATAATATTTTCATTCAATTTTTTTTATGGCTAAGTCTATAAGCCTAGAGGCTATTACAAGTTTTTTACTTTTGGCATTTCGCACGTTTATTTCGTAAGCCTGTTTATTATTCTTTTCAACAAAGTTTATAGTTGCTCCTAGTCCAAGACTGCCTGGCCTATTGGTAACTAGCATGGTGCTTTTTCCTTTTAATTTTGCGTTGACACTTTTTAACGAACTACTGCTTGTCTTGTCTACGTACAAAATATTAGGGTTATTTATAGTAGTATGAGTTGAATGTTTTACAATTTTTATTTTTTGCCGTCCTATTGATTTTCCACTGTATTTTTTAGAAATTGCGTCATACACTCTGTTGTTTGTGCTAAGGATGGCAATAATAAAATCATTTTTTTTATGACTACTTGGCCAATCAGTAAGTGTGGCAAAATTATAAATGTACAGTGCCTTTAGCGTACTTTGAGTATCTCTAAACTCATTATTACCTCCTTGATTTTTTATCGAGGTAAAGGCAAATAAAGATATGAGTATTAGTATGTATGCTTTATATTTCAACTTAATCCTTTTCAATACGGGGTTCTAACTTACGAAAATAATGCCAAACTTTTATTTAATTACTCGATTGTTTCAGAGGCTCCCAGCTTAACAATATCTCTGTCAAGCAAGTATAGCCCTCCCTTGTCATTACCAATTAACTTAATTTTATCTAAAATATTACGCGCTAGCGCTTCTTCCTCTAATTGTTCAGCAACATACCACTGCATAAAGTTATGAGTAGTGTAGTCTTTTACATCAATACACAAATGAACAATTTCGTTTATCGAATTTGTGACTTTAATTTCATGGTTAAGTAAGTCGTTAAAAATCTCCTCTATCGATTCAAATGAATCCTTTGGAGCCGAAATTGTAGGTATCTTCGCCTTACCTCCGCGCTCATTAACAAACTTTATTAATTTGAGCATATGCATTCTCTCTTCGTCGGCGTGCATATATAAAAATTCTGAAATACCGCTTAGGCCATTTTGCTCAGCCCAGTTTGCCATTGAAAGATACAACTGTGACGAGTTTGCCTCCTTTGAAATTTGCTCATTTAAGGCTTTTTCTACTACTTTGTTTGACATGCTACTTTATTTGAAACAAATTTAACTTTAAAGGTAAATTATAACTAATTTTAGAGAGAATATTTTTTAAATGAAGCCAATAAAAAAAAAGAAACTTATCAAGAAAAAAACAATTCTTCAAAAAGAAATTTTGAGGATA
This sequence comes from Crocinitomicaceae bacterium, assembly GCA_045110285.1. Classification (GTDB taxonomy): domain Bacteria; phylum Bacteroidota; class Bacteroidia; order Flavobacteriales_D; family Crocinitomicaceae; genus Putridiphycobacter. The sequence goes on from JBGCGA010000065.1 coordinate 8,347, forward strand.
TTTCAGTCCGAAATAAAAAAAGCCTACAACTATAAACAAATAGCAAGTATTCTCAAAGAAAACAGTGCAGAAGACAGAAAGTTGATCTATTCTATTCTTTTGGAATTGAGCGATAAAGGTCAGCTAAAAGAAGTAAGTAAAGGAAAATTTAAAAGTAGTTTCAACCCGCAAATTATGGAGGGGAAAATTGAGATTACTAAACGAGGCGCAGGGTATGTTATTTCTGATTATGGTGATGTTTTTATTGCTCCAAAAAGTATAAATAGGGCTCTACATGGCGACCTTGTTAAGGTTCACTTGTTTAAAAGTAGAGGAAAAAAAAGCAGGGAAGGAGAAGTTTTAGAAATATTAGAACGCGCGAATAAAACTGTAGTAGGAACAATTGAGTTAAATGAGAAGTTCGCATTTCTTATTCCTGATAATTACAAAATTGACATTGATATTTTTATTCCGCTCTCAAAGTTGAACGGCGCAAAATCTGGTTTTAAAGCAATCGCCAAACTTCTTGAGTGGCCAGAAACAGCGAAGAACCCTTTTGGCGAAATAATTGAAGTTTTGGGTCGTCCAGAATCTAATGATGCTGAAATGAAAGCCATATTAGCAGCGAATGGCATTCCTTCTGTTTTTCCTGATCAAGTATTGTCTGAAGCATCTGCAATAGCTACTAGTACTCCAAAAGAGATTATTGCAGGGCGAAAAGATTTGAGAGATACGCTAACTTTTACAATTGACCCCATAGACGCCAGAGATTTTGATGACGCTATTTCATTTAAAAAAATGGAAAATGGTAATTATGAAATTGGTGTTCACATTGCTGATGTTGGGCACTATGTTAAGATTGGTTCTGAGTTAGATAAAGAAGCATACAAACGTGGTAATTCAGTTTATTTAGTCGATAGAGTAATACCTATGCTGCCTGAGCACCTATCGAATGGAGTTTGTTCACTGCGTCCAAATGAGGAAAAATTGGTATTTTCAGCCATTTTTGAAATTGATGAAAGTGCACAAGTTTTAAATGAATGGTTTGGAAAAGTGGTTATTAACTCTAACCATAGATACACGTATGAAGATGCCCAAGAAATAATTGAAAACGGATCAGGATTACATTCTGAAGCACTATTAATTGTCGATAAGCTCGCAAAAATAATGCGAAATAAACGATTGAATAATGGCGCATTAGAAATTCAAAGTGAAGAGTTGCGCTTTGAATTAGATGAGCAGGGGATTCCTATTAATACCTATAAAAAACGAACGAAAGACGCCAACAAGTTAGTGGAGGAATTTATGCTTTTAGCAAACAAAAAAGTAGCCAAGTTTGTCGGAGATGTTACCACAAGAAAAACGGTAATTCCAAATATTTATCGCGTGCATGACAAGCCAGATAAAGAAAAAGTTGAATTATTTAAGATTTTTCTCAAGAAGTTCAACAGAGACTTTTCCTACAAGGATGAAAAAGATATTGCATTAAAGATGAATCAGGTTTTTGAGGAAATGAAAGATGAACCTAGTTTTTCAATGATTCAAAGTATGGCTATTCGAACAATGTCAAAAGCGGTATATGATATCGAAAATATTGGGCATTATGGATTGGGATTTAGGTATTATACGCACTTTACATCACCCATCAGAAGGTATGCAGATTTACTAGTGCACAGAATATTATTTGAAACCATTGAAAAGAGAAACCAGCAACATGCCGGGCTTGCTGATACTGCACTACACATATCTCAGACCGAGCGAAGAGCGGTCAATGCTGAAAGAGATTCACAAAAATTCTTTCAAGCTTTTTATGTGAAAGATAAAATTGGAGAATCTTTCAATGGTGTAATAACAGGCATTACGGATTGGGGGATGTATGTTGAAATGACGGACTTGAATTGCGAAGGCATGGTGTCAATAAAATCTATTCAGGACGATAAGTATTATTTTGATGATAAAAAGTATGCAGTAGTTGGATTGCGTTACGGCGAAGAATTTAATGTCGGCGATAAAGTAATTGTAATCATTGAAAAGGTCAGTTTAACAAGAAAACAAATTGACTTGAAATTGATGGAGTAAATACTAGTCTATCAATTTTCCTTTTACAGTGTAGCTATACCCAAACTTATAAATGTGTTCATTTAGTATCATATCAGCTTGTTTCTGCTGAAAAGTGTAGCCTATCTTTACACTATGTCTTTTAGATATTTTATAACCCAGTGCTAAATTGAGTCTATATCTGCTAAACGATCGCTCATTAATATTAAAGAAAAGCTCGTGAGATATACTAGGTTTCCAATCATTCATACTATACTCTAATCCGTATCTTATACGTATCAATGATCTTTTTGAAGGAAAAATATAGTTATTTATTGAATTAAACCTGTCAAAATCGTGCTGAGCCCTTAATCGTATCTCTAAATCGAAATCATCAAATATTTCATAGTCGAAATTTAAATCGGAAAACAGTCTATTATTTAGGGAATAGTTTTCGTTCCTTCTTTTATTTGAGAATCTGTAGCCTACTGCTAACTTTAATAGCTTTCCTATTTCGTAATCAATAGCACTTTGAAAAAATGCACTCGAAAGCCTACTCATATTATCATCAAATCTAAATTGCGTATTTAATTCAAAATTGAAATCTTTGTTAATCTTTCCATCCACTGCTGCTGAAGTCCACAATAGCGCATCCTCAGTCTGACAGATTGTTGAATAAGCGGACAGAACAAGTAATATGCTAATTAAAAATTTAGTCATTATTAATTAGTTCACCAGCATTTACTATCTCCCCGTTTTCCGATATTGTTAAAGTTTTTAGTACAACCTCCTCGTTGCTATCGCAAGTGTCGCAATCAGAGTAAATAAATATGGTGTAATCTCCAGGAGTTAAATACGCAAACTTAAAAGTTCCATCATAACTTGTTGTCGTTTTGTCATCATAACCTGCTTCACTTGCCCCATAAATGATAAAAACATCCTCATCTGCGCCAGCATATGTTGCAGTAAGTTCACCAGCTCCATTAATGTTATTTGTAGTAACAGATCCTATAATTGTACTAGTCCCTCCTTCACCTTCTATTTTTTTACAGGATACAATTGCGACAGAAAATGCAATTAAAATCAATATGTTTTTCATGGGATAAAATTTCAAGGTTAACTTCAGTAAAAAACGAAATTAATATAAAATTGTTATAATTTTAACAAATACTAAAAGTCATTCCATAATGAGGTCAATTCTAATTTTAACTGTTTTCATAGCTCATCAGTTAATAGGACAAGTAGTCATCAATGAATTTTCATGTTCAAATGTAAGCGGTCCAACAGACTTTGCAGGCGATCAAAATGATTGGATTGAGTTATACAATTCTTCAAGTTCATCAGTGAGCCTTACAGGCTATTTTTTATCAGATAAAAGTAGTGAGCTCGACAAATGGGAATTTCCTTCTGGAACAGTCCCAGCTAATGGTTATTTAACAATACATTGCTCAGGAAAAGATGGCTTTTTTGGAGGAGAATTACACACTAATTTTGGATTGACACAAACCAAAGGAGAATGGATTATTCTGACCGCACCTAACGGATCAATTATTGATAGTTTGAAAATCACTAAACCCACTCAGCAAGATCATTCCTATGGAAGAATTTTTGATGGACATATTGCATGGGGAGTTTTTGCTTCACCAAGTTTTGGGTCAGCAAATAATAATTTTATTAACTATTATAGTCCCAAACCAGTTTTTGGTATCTCAAGTGGGTTTTATACTGGAACACAATTTGTTACTATTTCGAGTCCAAATCCAAATGCGGTTGTTAGATACACATCTGATGGTTCAGAGCCAACAATTACGTCAACATTATACTCTGGCGCAATCCCTGTAAATACTACAACTGTTATTCGAGCAAAAGCATATCCCACCAATACAGGGACTGCGCCAAGTTTTATTGAAACAAACACATATTTTATCAATGTTAATCATACTGTTCCTGTGTTATCTATTTCAGGAAACAACCTTCAAGCGTTCTTAGAAGATAATATTGCAGGTGCTTTTACAAATAACTTTAAAGGAGCAATAGAATTATTTGATAATTTTCAACTTGTTGCCGAAGGAGTAGGCGACTATAATAAGCATGGGAATGATTCTTGGGCATACGATCAACGGGGATTTGATTTTATAATGAGAGATCAATTGGGTTACGACCATGCATTGCAGCATCAGATATTCGAAGAAAAGTCAAGAGATAAATTCAAAAGAATTATAGTAAAAGCTGCAGCTAATGATAATATTTCCTTTGAAGACGGAGCGCATATTCGGGATTCATATGTGCATACTTTGTCTCAAATTGGAAAGTTGAGAATGGATGAAAGAACCAGTAAATTTTGCGTGCTTTATTTAAATGGACAGTACTGGGGCTTGTATGATATGAGAGAAAAAGTAGACGATATTGATTTTACGGATTATTACTATGATCAAAAAGATATTGATTTTATAAAAACTTGGGGTGGGACATGGGCAGAATATGGTACTCAAGCACATTGGGATGATTTAAGAACCTATATAGACAATAATGATATGGCTATTTCTGCAAACTATCAGTATGTTATAGATAGGTACAATGTAGGAAGCTTAATTGATTACGTGGTTCTAAATAGCTACACAGTTTGTTCAGATTGGTTAAACTGGAATACAGCTTGGTGGCACGGACATAATCCTGATGGCGATAAAAAGAAATTTAGATATGCACTTTGGGATATGGATGCAACATTTGGACACTACATTAATTATACAAATATTCCTAACACAGGTGCTGATGCAGACCCCTGTAATCCAGAATTACTTGCCGGAACACCCTCTGACCCGCAAGGGCATATGACCATCTTAAATAAATTGATGGACAGCCCAACTTTTGAACAAGCTTATATTTCACGGTACATTGACTTATCAAACACTATTTTTTCATGTGATAAAATGATTGAGATATTAGATAGTATGGCAGATGTAATTCGACCAGAAATGGCAATGCAAGTTAATCGGTGGGGAAGTTCCGTAGGACAATGGGAGAATAATCTGCTTCAAATGAAATCGTTTATTAATGACCGTTGTGCAGCTTTAAGTGCCGGTTTGGTTGGTTGCTACAACTTGTCAGGTCCCTACAATATTGATTTTGATGTAAACCCACCTAATTCAGGAAAAATTAAGACCAATTCAGAGTGGTTACCGTATTACATTTTTAATGGTGAGATGTATGGTAGTATTGATACTTATTTGAGGGCAAAAGCAGCAGCAGGCTATAATTTTGATCATTGGGAATCACAAATTCATTCTTTCAACGACCCTTTAATAAACGAAGACACTTTAGAATTTATGGCTGATGATTTAATTACAGCGTTTTTTATTGAAGAACCTGAAGAAGAACCAAGTAATGATTCAATTCCTGAAACTATTACATTTTCAGGTTTCCATATGCCAACTGGTTTATCGGCAAATGGTGATGGAAAAAATGATTTCCTTCAGTATTATGTAGGGTATGACGTTGTAAATTTTAAGCTGTTTATATATGATCGTTGGGGCACTAAGGTTTTTCAAACAGAAGACGCAAATGTATTTTGGGATGGAACCATCAACGGACAGAATGCTAGCATTGGTACTTACGGATATGCTCTCGAATATAATTTAAATTCTGGGCAGACCGTTACAAAAACAGGAAATATAACTTTAGTTCGTTAATTATGAGATTATTGATATGTGCCCTCCTGTTTAGTGCAAATGTATTGGCGCAAGACATACATTTTTCGCAACTTAGCGTTAATAATTTAATAAGCAACCCAGCTAGTGCAGGATTTTATGATGGGTGGGAACGTTTAGCTATTTCTCATAAAAATCAGTGGATTAATGCCAATACAAGTTTTCTAACCACAAGTATATCTGCAGATTTTAACTTATTTAAACCCAGAAGTGATAAAGGGGCATATTTAGGAGTTGGTATTTTGTTCTTTAACGACATTAGTGGTGACAGTAAGTTCGGTACTCGGCATTTTTCTGCCTGCCTTTCAGGTATTGTTCCGTTAAACAGAAATAATAGGGTGTCCTTTGGTTTTTCTCCAGGTTTTGGTCAAAAATCAGCTGACTTAGGTCAGGTATTGTTTTCAAATCAGTTCGACGGTCAAGTGCTGAATTCAAGTATTAATTCCGGTGAAATAGCGTCAATTAACACTAAAATTTATGGAGATTTTAGCTTTGGGTTTTTGTACCAATACGGCACCTCCAAACGAAATATAGTGGCTAACAGAAAGGTAAGTTTTTCATTAGGTGTTTCATACTATCATTTTAATACACCAAGAATTAATTTTAATGATACTTATTTTGAAAATTTATTCGGAAAAATTTCAATTGGATCTGAATTAATTAAAGACTTTGAAGGATCTGATTTAGGAGTAGAAACTTTTGTGAACTACCATAAACAAGGTCCACATCAAGAAGTATATGGAGCTGCATTACTCAGGTACCAAATGGCTGCAGGAAGCAAAATGACAAGACTTAGAAAACAAGTAATATTTTCGATTGGATTGGGCTATAGAGCCGGAGATGCAATTGTACCAATGGTTAGATATCAAAAAGCATCTTGGCAATTTGGAATGTCATATGACGTAACTATTTCGACCTTAGGAAATTTTAGCAGAGGAGGCGGCCTTGAATTCAACTTGATATTCAACAGTACCAGGTTTGCTGTTTTTAAAAGACGATAATTTACTTATTGTTGAAAGAGCTCATTGTTTTATCAAGTCCAATGGTAACAAATCCTTTGATAAAGTCATGTGCTAACTCCATTCTTTCAGAAAGTAGTTTTTCTTCTTCTTTATTCCAATCACTTAACACATAATTTGCTTGCTGTCCAGGATGAAAATCATTTCCGATTCCAAATTTTAAGCGAGGATAAACATTGGAATTAAGCACAGCAATAATATCTCTTAGTCCGTTGTGACCAGCGTGACTTCCTTTTCCCTTTAGGCGTAATTTTCCAAATGGCAGGGCTAAGTCGTCCGTAATTACTAATAAATTTTCAGTTTTAATTTTTTCTTTTGTTAACCAATAGTTAACCGCTTTCCCGCTCAGATTCATGTAGGTTGCAGGCTTCAATAAGACTAAAGTTCTGCCCTTAAATTTAATTTTAGCAATGTCACCTAATTTTTCAGTAGAAAATTGAGAATCATACCTTTTAATCAAATTATCAAGTACTTTAAAGCCAATATTATGCCGTGTATTTGCGTATTCATTTCCAGGATTCCCCAAGCCAACAATAAGGTATTTCATATTCTAAAAATAAAAAAGGTGACTACAAATGTAGTCACCTTATCATTAAAGTTCAAATTTAATTTATTCCGAAGCTGCTTCACCTTCTGCTGCTCCATCTTCTCCTTCAGTTTCTTCTTCTTCCTCTTCATCTTCATCAATAGCTCCTCTTGACATTTTAACAGAAACTACTACTGCATTAGCAGAGTTTAATAAGCTAAATCCATCTGATTCAAGTTCCTTAACTCTTACAGACATTCCAATTCTTAATTTAGAAATGTCAACCTCTATTGTATCAGGAATATTTTTAGGATAACCCAAAACGGTTAATTTTCTGAATACTTGTTGCAGTCTACCACCGTTCATTACACCAATTGATCTACCAAACAATGTCACTGGGATATCAACTTTTACCATTTTATCATCTGATAATTCTAAAAAGTCAACGTGCATTATTTTATCTGTAACAGGATGTTGTTGAAATTCTTGGATAATAGCTTTCACTTTTGTTCCTTCAATATCAATATTGATAGCATATACATCTGGAGAGTACATTACTTTTTGAATATCAACTTGTCTTACTGTAAAATGCGTTTGATTTCCTGAACCATATACTACACATGGCACAAGCCCGCTATTTCTAGCTGCCTTCGCATCTTTTTTCCCTACGTTCGCTCTAGGCGAACCGCTCAATGATACTTCTTTCATTTTTATGTTGTTTATTTATTTACGATATTATAAAATGTGAACTAATAGATTCATGATTAACCATACTTTTCATCACATCTGCGTATAATTGTGCTACGCTCAACACTTTTATTTTATTACTTGCTCCTTTAGTGGGAATGGAGTCTGTTGTAACTAATTCCAGTAATTGGGAGTTTTCTATTCTTTCCAATGCTGGGCCCGATAATACTGCGTGTGTGCAAAACGCTCTAACAGAACGCGCTCCATTGGTCATAAACAAATCTGCAGCTTTTGTTAAAGTGCCAGCGGTATCAACCATATCATCTACCAAAATAACATCTTTACCCTTTACATCACCTATTACAGTCATTTCCGCAACTTCGTTTGCAACTTTTCGTTGCTTGTGACACATGGCTAAACCTAAATTTAATTTCTTAGCATAAGAATTAGCTCTTTTAGCTCCACCAGCGTCAGGAGCAGCCATTATTAAATTGCCTGTGTCTATACCCTGTAAGTAAGGAAGAAAAATTGTTGATGCGTATAAGTGATCAACCGGAACTTCAAAAAATCCTTGAATCTGGTCAGCATGTAAATCCATTGTCATTATTCTATCAATTCCCGCAGAACGAAGCATATTTGCCACCATTTTTGCTCCGATTGGAACTCTAGGTTTTGACTTTCTGTCTTGCCGTGCAAATCCAAAATAAGGAATAACTGCTACGACAGATTTTGCTGAAGCACGTTTTGCTGCATCAATCATCAACAACAATTCAAATAAATTCTCAGTTGGAGGCATTGTCGATTGTATTAAAAATACATCCTGACCTCTTACTGTTTCTTCAAAAGAAGGCTCAAATTCACCGTCGCTGAATTCAGTAACCATTACATTACCAAGGCTTTTTCCAAATGATATAGCGATTTTTTCGGCTAATTCTTTTGTTGCTCTTCCTGAAAATATTTTTACTCCTGCAGACATGCTTTTTTTTAAGGACTGCAAATGTAGATAAATATTATAAAAGACCAAATATAAAGGGGGTAATAACTCCTTAGTACTACTTTTATTTCTACAGAAAAATCATATCTTTATCAGCTTTTACAACAATTGAATGTTCCATTTATCAAGCAGTGATGCATCAATTGCCATTTCGTATGATGATATTCACTATTTTACTTAAAATTTAAACACATGAAATACAAACAAATAAGCAATAAATTATTTATAAAGAATCGTGCAAAATTTCTGGCTCATATGGAACCATCCTCAGTAGCAATTTTCAATTCGAATGATATTTATCCAATTAGTGCAGATAGCACAATGCCTTTCCAGCAGCACCGCGATATTTTTTATTTATCAGGAGTTGATCAAGAAGAAAGTATTCTTGTTTTATGTCCAGATGCCTTTGATGATAGGCACAAAGAGATGCTTTTTTTAAAGGAAACTAACGAACACATTGCAGTTTGGGAAGGTGAAAAATTGACAAAAGAAAAGGCATTTGAAACTGCTGGAATAAAATCAGTCTTTTGGCTTACAGATTATGATTCTGTGATGAAACAAGTTTTGGCTCAAGTGAAAAATATTTATATAAATACAAATCAACATACAAGAGCAAATACTGAGGTTGAAACCAGGGAAGATCGCTTTATTAAGCAGTTGAAACCAAAATATCCTGCGCATCAATACTTAAATTCAGCAAGAATTTTACATCAAATTAGAAGTGTAAAAGAACCTGAAGAAATTGAATTGATGCAAGAAGCATGTCATATTACCGAAAAGGGATTTAGAAGAATTCTGAAAATGATAAAACCGGGTGTTACTGAATATGAAATTGAAGCAGAACTTTTACATGAATTTATAAAGAACCGATCGAAAGGTTGGGCATACACTCCAATTGTTGGTTCAGGTCCTTCGGCTTGTGTTTTACATTATATTGAAAACAATAAAGTTTGTAATAATGGAGATGTCATTTTAATGGATTTTGGAGCAGAATATGCGAATTACGCATCTGACATGACGCGCTGCGCGCCTGTTAATGGAAAATTTTCAGACAGACAAAAAGCCGTTTATCAGTCTGTGCTAAATGTTAAAAAATCTGCGGAGAAACTACTGGTGCCAGGCACATTTATGCATGAATATCATAAAGAAGTTGGTGAATTAATGACTAAGGAATTGCTGGACTTGAGATTGATTGATCAAACAGATATAAAAAATCAGAATCCAAATTGGCCTGCGTACAAGAAGTATTTTATGCACGGAACGTCGCATTTTATAGGACTTGATACACATGATGTTGGCTTATGGACTGAATCGATTAAAGAAGGTATGGTTTTTACTTGTGAGCCTGGAATTTATATTCCAGCTGAAGGTCTGGGTATAAGATTAGAGGATGATTTGGTTGTCCAAAAATCCGGAAGTCCGCTTAATTTAATGCAAAATATACCGTTGGAGACTGAAGAAATAGAAGATTTAATGAATGATTAAGACATTCTTTTTTTTAAAGGAAACCATTAGCTACAATATTACCGGTCAAGGATCGCCAATAGTTTTTTTACATGGTTTTTTAGAGGACTCTTCAATTTGGGATAATGTTAAGAGACACTTAAATTTAAGTCATAAAATTCTAACAGTTGATTTGCCTGGACATGGCAAGTCGACTTGTATCTCTGAAAACCATACTATGGCTTCAATGGCTAAAATTGTGCAGCAAATTTGCTTAGCGGAAAATATGCTGAAGCCAATTGTTTTTGGACATTCTATGGGTGGATATATTGCACTTGAATTGACCAAAATTTACGAGGTCGATATTGCACTGGTCCATTCTAATTTTTGGAATGATTCAACTGAAAAAAAAATAGATCGAAATCGTGTCATCCAAATAGCAAAAGCCAATCTATCCCTCTTTGTTAGCACAGCTATCCCTAATTTATTTTACGCAGAAAATAGTGAAAAGTGTAAAAAACATATTGAAAAACTAATCGAAAAGGCTTCAGAAATGGATATAAAATCTGTCGTTTGCGCCACAAAAGCAATGAGGGATAGGAAAAACAATTCAGCAGTATTAATGGTTGGTAATGTGGCAATTATACAAGGTGAAAACGACCCAGTTTTTAGTAAAAGCACCATGTCAATTCACTTAAATACCATATCGGAAAAGCCATATTTTATAGAGATTGAGTCATGTGGACATATGGGATTTGCTGAGCAACCTTCCGCTTTTTTGGAAGCGGTAAAGCGAATAATCATTAAATTCTCAGAATTAAAAGCATTTAATTAAATAAATTAAAATATTTTTGTTGGTTCTCCGTTACCACACACTGACTAGAAAAAATGCAAAAATTATTAATCAATAAATATTTATGTGCCGCACTGGTAATCGCTGGACTTTTATCAGCTTGCTCCACCGAAAAAGATGCGGCATTAAATGTTGGTTATCATAATATGACTGCTCGGTTTAACGGTTATTTTAATGCGGGAGAAATAATTGATCAATCATTAGTCACCTTTAGAGATAAATATAAAGATGATTACACAGTGATTTTAGAATTGCAGGTTTATCCATCAGAAAAGGAGGCAACTGGTCTGTTTCCTGATATGGATAAGGCCATTGAAAAGTGCTCAAAAGTAATTTACAGGCACTCTATGCCAAATCCAAATGTTGTTACAAAAAAAGAAGATGAGCATTGTAAGTGGATTGATGACAATTGGCTGTTGATTGGTCAAGCGCATTTTTACAAAAGGGAGTACGATAAAGCTCAGGAAAAATTCAGGTATGTAATGAAAGAGTATACTGGGCAGTCGTCTCAGTACGCCGCTAAAATATGGCTAGCAAAAATGCACATTGAAAATGGGAGTTACAGTAAAGCAAAATTACAACTAATTTCTGTTAAAAACGATATCGAAGAATTAGGTCAGTCGGAGAAGAAGTCTCTTTTTTCCTTCAAAAAAAAGGAAAAAAAACCAAAAAGAAAAAAAGGGAAATATCAGAGAAAAAAAGCACGAAGAGACAAAAAGAAAAAGGGTAAGGAAGATTCTGAACCAGAAAAGTTTACTCAAGAACTTCTTAAAGAGTATGAACTCACAGCCGCTCAATTAGAAATGGCTTTAGATAACAATATCAAAGCAGTTGAACATATCGAAAATGCAATTAGTCATACGCCGAAGCGAAAAGAAAAAGCCAGATATGAGTTTATTTTAGGTCAGATTTACCAAGCTTCTGGCTCCGATAAGAAGGCAATGCTTCACTTTGGAAATGTTGCCAAGTCAAATGCAAATTATGAAATGCGTTTTTATGCTAAAATTAACAAGGCTTTATCAAATAGAGGAAATGAATCTGAACTTCAAAAAGAGCTCGATAAAATGCTGAAAGATTCAAAAAATCAAGAGTATAAGGATCAGATTTACTATGTTTTAGCGGATATTGATTTAAAACGAGGTGATAGAGCCGGTGCAATTCGAAACCTTACAAATTCAGCAATTTTTTCAGTGAATAATAAGAGACAAAAAGCGAAATCATATCTCAAGTTGGCTGACATGCATTTTGAAGATAGACTTTATATTAAATCACAGAAATATTATGATAGTTGTGTTGCAGTATTACCGAAAGATCATGAAGATTTTTCAATGATAGAAAGCAAAGCAACTAGTCTTTTAAGTTTGGTTGAGAATTATGAGGTTTATACCATTCAAGATAGTTTGCAAGCGCTGGTAGAGTTGTCTGAAAAAGATTTGGAAAAAGAGCTGAAGAATATTTTAAAAGACATAAAGGAAAGAGAAAGACAGAAAAAAATTAATGATAAATTAAGGCTTGAAGCCCGACAAAAATTAGTTAATAAAGTTAATACTGTTAATGAAGGAGGTAGTAAGTGGTATTTTTATAATCAAAAAGCACTGTCAAGAGGATTCAACGAATTTAAGTTATTGTGGGGACAAAGAGCTTTGGAAGATAATTGGAGAAGATCGAATAAAAAACAGTCTGTTACGGCAGGAAATTTTGATCAAGATTCAACAGTTATTTCTGTAGACTCCTTAACAGTAGATGTGCTTAGAGATGGGCTTCCACTGAGCAAAGAAGCCTTAGATTTATCCTTGAGTAATCAAGTTGAGGCAATGTATAATCTTGGAATGATTTATAAAAACCAATTGTCAGAAACTGATGAAGCAGTGGGATATTTTCAAAAAATTATAGACAAAGAATATGAGCATGAGAAAGTACTATCTGCTGCTTATCAATTGTACCTTATAGAGCAAGAAAAAGGAAACACAGCGAAAAGTCAAAGTCATAAAAGATACATTGAACAAAATTATCCTAATTCTGAAATTGCGGCTGTTTTGAAGAATCCAGATTATTTTGAAGAGCAAGAAAGATTGGCAAAAAAAGACTTACTTTCATATAAACGCATTCTTCAAAAATATGAATACGGGCAATATGGAGAGGCAATAACTGCTGCGAATGATGTAATATTTAATGATACCAGTAATAAGTATCTTGAAAAGTACTACATTTTAAAGGCAAATGCTATCAGTAAATCTGGAATTGGCGGAATAGATGCCGCTAAAGACCCTTTGATAAAATTAATACAACTGAGTCCTGATTCACCTGAGGGAATATACGCTCAGAATTACCTTAACAAAATTGGTAACCAAGAGCCTGAGGAAGAGCTGTATTCTTTTGATTTAAACAGCGCACACTACTTTTTAGTTCTTATTCCATCAGACAAAAGCAGCCAAGTAAATGATGTAAAGATAAAAGTATCAAACTTTAATTCAGCTTTTTTTGGGTCTGACCAATTGAAAATTACGTCAACTATTATAGGTGATGATATGCAAGGGTTAATGATAAAATCTTTCGATAATTATAATAAAATTGATGTGTACAAAAAAGCATTTATGTCAGACGCAGGTAAAGCTATGCTAAACAACACAAGTACAGATTTTGATTATCTTATTATTTCAAAAAATAATATTCTAACACTTTTTAAAGATAAAAATATTAAGACTTACAGTGAGTTCTTTTCAAAAAACTATAAGTAATGGAAAACCAATTTAATATTGAAGGCTTTTTGTCTAATGCAAATCAAGTATCAAAAATTACGGATTCGATTTATAAGGTAGATCAAGAAGTAATTGAGATTCTTGAAATCAATTATGATTTGAAAATAGTGAAAGTTAGACATAACCACTTAACGCATCATATTCAATTTAAAAATAACCTTGACTTTACCCTTGATAAAATGGGGATTAAAAGAACATTTGAGCAGGTTAGTAGTGATATTAAAGCCCCAATGCCTGGTAAAGTGTTAGAAGTAATGGTAAAGTCAGGTGACATCATTGAAAAAGGTCAACCTCTTCTTATTCTGGAAGCCATGAAAATGGAGAATGTCTTGAAAGCCGATTCTGCCGCAACAATTAAGTCTATAATTGTTGGCCCTTCAGAAAGTGTTGAAAGTGGACAACTATTAATTGAATTGGAACTTGTAGAATAGTTTGTCTGGAAAACAAAGATTGCAAAGTTATTACCTTCAATTGTTACTTAGTTTTGGTTTACAAAGTGTTGCCTTTGTCCAATGATATTTCTACAAACGTAATTTCATTTTAATAGTGATTCATCAATTCTCTGAACATTTCGGTTAATACTAATCCACTAGTTTTCTCTTTTTGAAGTCAGATTCTTGACATTTTAATATTTTTCTAAACCGCTTTTAGTTTTATTAAGTTTTGTCAACAAAGGTTTTTCAAATAACTTTTTATCTTTACGTCATATTAATCAAAAACAAAATTTATGTCTTTTAAATTACCAGATTTACCATACGCTCACGAAGCACTAGAGCCAAATATTGACAGACAGACTATGGAAATTCACCATGGCAAACACCATAACGGCTATACTAATAACTTGAATAATGCAATTGCAGGAACAGAATTAGAAAATGAGTCGATAGAAAATATTCTTTTAAAAGGAATGGATAATCCAGCAGTAAGAAATAATGGTGGTGGCTTTTATAATCATTCACTATTTTGGTCAGTAATGAGTCCAAACGGTGGTGGAGAGCCTTCAGGAGATTTGGCAGACGCCATTAATAAAGCTTTTGGTTCATTCGAAGCTTTTAAGGATGAGTTTTCAAAAGCAGCTGCTACTCGTTTTGGGTCTGGCTGGGCATGGTTGTGCGTGGAAAAAGGAGGTGATGTGCAAGTATGTTCGACTCCTAATCAAGATAATCCATTAATGCCAGGAGTGAGTTGTGGAAATCAACCAATCCTAGGTCTAGACGTTTGGGAGCATGCATACTATTTAAAATATCAAAATAAGCGACCTGATTATATTAATGCTTTTTTTAATGTGATTAATTGGGATGAAGTATCAAGAAGGTACAACGCTGGAAAATAAATTAAATAAATAAAGAATTAAGTCCCTTGCTGTCACCAGTAAGGGACTTTTTTTTGAATTTTATTATTTATCTTTAAATCATGAGCAATAAAAAATGGGAATATGGTAATTTCGAAGATATATCTGATCTTCAGAATCTCATGACAAGTTTAGATATTTCAAGACCTTTGGCAAAAATATTAGTTAATCGAAATATTAAAACTTTTGAGCAAGCTAAGGCCTTTTTTCGTCCTGATATCGAACATTTGCATGATCCTTTTTTAATGAAAGGAATGCAAAAAGCAGTCGATAGAATTCAAGACGCGATAGATAAAGATGAGAATATTTTAATTTACGGAGACTATGATGTAGACGGAACAACTGCTGTAGCACTTGTTTTTCAGTATTTAAGGAATTTTACTGATCGCCTACACTTTTACATCCCAGATAGGTATGCTGAAGGTTATGGTTTGTCTGAACAAGGAATAAATTTTGCAGCTGATAACGACTTTTCACTAATCATAGCACTCGATTGCGGAATTAAAGCAATTGAAAAAGTGGGAGTAGGTGTACAAAAAGGACTTGATTTTATTATTTGTGATCATCATCAACCAGGTGAAGTGCTGCCAAATGCCATAATACTTAATCCAAAACAAAAAGGGTGCAACTATCCATTTAAGGAATTATGCGGTTGTGGTGTCGGATTTAAATTAGCGCAGGCCTTAAACGACAGCTTTGCATTACCATTTTCTGAAATTGAACATTTACTCGATTTAGTAATGGTAGCAATTGGTGCAGATATGGTGTCAGTAATGGGAGAGAATCGGATTTTGGCATTTCACGGGTTAAGGAAATTAAATGAAGCTCCGCGTATTGGTTTTCACGTTCTTTTAGAATTGGCAGATAAAAAACCGCCACTTACAGTCACGGATGTTGTGTTTACTATTGCCCCTAGAATTAATGCAGCAGGTAGAATAAAATCAGGTAATAAAGCTGTAGAATTGCTCTTAGCTACTTCAATAAATGAGGCGCAAGCAATCGGAAAAGAAATTAATCAATACAATACTGAACGTAGGCAAATTGAAAAAGAGATTACGAAAGAAGCTCTGCACTATATGACAATTAACGAAGCGTACAAAAATCATTACGTCACGGTTTTATTTGATAAAAATTGGCATAAAGGAGTAATAGGAATTGTTGCATCTAGGCTTATAGAAGAATACTACAGGCCAACGGTTGTGTTAACAGAATCAGCAGGTAAGGCGGTCGGATCTGTGCGAAGTGTCAAGGGATTTAATGTATATGATGCTTTAATGGAATGTCGTGAGTATTTAATTCAATTTGGCGGGCATAAATATGCGGCTGGTTTAACCATGGAAATTGACAATATTGAAAATTTCCGAACTGCTTTTAATCAGGTAGTTAAGAAACAACTTGATAGTCACTCGAAAGTAGAAGAACTAGATATTTCAGATGAAATAGATTTGAGAGATATTTTTCTTGCTGAAGTTAACGGAATTCCAAAATTCGCAAGAATTTTAAAACAGTTTGCCCCATTTGGGCCAGATAATATGAAACCAATTTTTGTCAGCAAAAACGTCCGAATTAACGGCGAAGTAAAATGGTTGAAAGATGCTCACGCGAAAATGACAGTTTATCAGTCAGATAAAGATATAAAAATTGAAGCAATTGGCTTCAATTTTGAGAATAGTAAGGATCTTTTAGGTTCTAAAATGATTGATATTGCATACCATATTGAAGAAAATAATTGGCGAAATAGCTCGAAGCTACAATTAATTCTAAAAGATGTTATGTGTTCAATATGAAGCAATTAGTAAAGTTATTAACATTTTTATTAGGATTGTTAACAAATATCATTACTTTTGTCCTGTTAAATAATACTTATGAAAAATACTTTAGACTTAAAGTGTTCTAAATCAGCTTACAAGCTATTTAGTTCGCTTAAAAGCGTATCTGCTCTATTTTTATTTCTAGCAGTTATTTCCTCTAATTTTTTGATTGCCGAAGGAACGAAAGAAGTAATGCCTACTTCTGCAAATGGTGTAGGTTTATACTTAGGGAATTCTAACAGTTCTGGTCCATTTTTTGGCAGTCCCACAAGTAATAGAATTGGATTTAATATTGACGATCACACAACTGAAAATTTTTACTTTGGTGGAAACTGGTATGACAGAACACCTGTAACACAAAGGTCTGATGTTTATATTAGAATTAGAAACGCGTCTAATACTGTCGTGTATGGTCCTCAATTGTACCCTACATCAGGTGCAGGTTACATAGCAAATTACATAGCAGGAGCAGCAGGTCCAAACATTGCCGGCTCAACACCTACTGGTTATACTCCGTTAATGTTTAACCCTACTGCGGATGGAGATTACTTTATCGAAATTTATGCAAGTAGTACTGGAGGTGCTAGCCCTAATCTAGATTATGCCGTGGGTGTATTTTTTGATTTTACTGTTGCAAATAGTTCAGGAACAAGATATCCTGGAAGGGTTAGTTGTCAAAAATGGTCATTCTTATGTTATAATCCAGCAAATTTTACAGGTAGCATAGATTATTCTTTTGAAGGAGACTATTATGCATATACTCAAGATAGTTCTATAGTAGAAATGGAGTTTGCCCCTGGTTTTAAACCTTTTGGTTATGAATTAGCCATGAATTATTTTGGAATTGCAAATACTGGAATATTTACTAATGATAGAAAATCAATTGTGTCGCCTACTAGCGCACCCTCCTTCCCTTCGAGTTACTTGACTTTCTTAAATTTACCAGATACTTTAATTTACATACCGACTAAAACTGCGGTTGCTCCAGCATTAACTGGAAATATTTATGGCTGTCCAGGTGCATATTTAATACCCTACTTTTTGGCGGATGAAGGAGACTTAGCAATTTTGCTTGATTTAGACGGAACAGCTGGTTATCAAGCGGGTACAGCAGACAGAGTAATTGAAGTGTATGGGGCTGCATCAGGTAATGGCATTGCAACATGGGATGGATTAGATGGACTTGGAGTTCCTGTTACAGGCGGAACTTCAATTGGATTGCAAGCTACTCTTTTTAAAGGGAGAACTAATATTCCAATGTATGATGCAGAGCTAAACTCTAATGGTTTTACGGTAAACTCTTTGTTTCCTCAGAATGGATCAAGAAAACTATATTGGGACGACTCAGGACTTACAAGTTTTGATGTTAGTGCCGGTATGTGCAGCAATTTCTTATCAGAAAATTATACTGGAGCAGGTGTGGTAGATGCCGTTCTTTTAGGAGGTCTTTTAGGCCCTCAACACGCTTGGGATGGTGGAGCAACAACAGCAGTTCCTGCACCTATTGCTGGAGGTGGTTCAAGTACTGGTGGAAATTTAAATTGTGACGATTTTGGAAATGCAAGAACTATTAATACGTGGTTCTATTCTGCAGATGCTTCATCTGCTTTAGTAACAAAAACTTTACCGACTTGTGATAATGATGGTGATTTAATCACAGATGATTTAGATGTTGATGATGATAATGATGGAATTTTAGATCTTGATGAAGATCCTTCTGATGCCCTTGCAGATCATGATTCTGATGGGGTTCCAGATTATTTAGACCCTGAATTCCCTGGTTTTATAGATTCAAATATGGATGGTGTTAATGATAATTTTGATGCCGACTTAGACGGAATAATCAATAGCTTTGATACTGACTCTGACGGGGATGGCTGTGATGATGTATTGGAAGCAGGCTATACAGATGGTGATTCAGATGGAGAAGTTGATGGCACAGGTATTGCAGCAGATGGATCAGTATCTGGTTCGGATGGATATGGAATACCAGATGATAATAATAGTAACGGACTGGATGATTATTTAGAATTGGTTGATACAGATTTTGACGGAATCGAAGATGCATGTGATCCAATTCTTAATGACTTGGATGGTGATGGAATTGCTGACGTTGCTGACTTAGATGATGACAATGATGGAATTCCTGATACTGAAGAAATGGATTGCGTGCCTAGCTTTATTGCATTGAATACACCAGGATATACTTTGAATTCAGATTTTAACGGGTCATCAACTGCATCAGGTACTATCGCAGACATAGGAGAGTACGCCAATATGGGTGCACCAACCCCAACTAATTTTGATTTTTTATATTCAGTTTCTGGTACCGCTCAGTGGGCTGATGGTGTTGAACTTGAAAATTTAGGTTCTTTAGGACCAGATGGTGACTACATAAATGTTCAGCCAAACAATACTGATTTGCCAAATGGTGATGTAGCTGTTTATGAAATTTCATTTAATAATCCAGTAAATAATTTGGCTTTTAAATTAGGCGGTTTAGATAATCAGGATGGTGTGATCATTGAAGCTTTTTTAGGGGCAACTGCATTATCTACAAACCCTTCTAACATAGAAAACATCAACATTCCTTTGGCTAATTATAGCTTGGTTGGAAACAAAGTTGTTAGTTCTAATGGGGGGGCAAATGCACCATCCAATTCGATAGGAATTAACTATCCTGGAACCGTTGATAGAATTAGAGTAACAGCAGGTAAAAATAATGGTGATGCGAATAATATAACTCTCCAGTTTTATGAATTCTCATATTGCTTGGACTTAGATTCTGACGGAGACGGCATACCAAATTCTCGCGATCTAGATTCAGATAATGACGGTATCATGGATGTTGTTGAAGCTGGAGGTTCAGATCCAGATGGAGATGGTATCATTGGCACTGGTCCAATCACCGATACTGACATGGATGGATTGTCTGATATTGTTGATACGGACGATTCTGGAACTCCATTAACAATTCCAAATACTGATGGGACGGGAGGCCCTGACTATTTAGATATTGATGCTGATGATGATGGTATTCCAGATAATATTGAAGGGCAACCAACAGTAGGTTATGTTGCGCCAAGTGGCAACGATACCGATATGGATGGTGTTGACGATTCTTACGATCCAGATAATGGTGGAACAGCAATTGATCCAACAAATACAGATGGAACTGACAATCCAGATTACACCGATTTAGATTCAGATAATGATGGAGAGGATGATATTTTGGAAGGTCATGATACAAATGGCAACGGTGTAATTGATGGCGCAGAACTGTCACCAGCAGGAACAGATGCAGATGGTGACGGATTAGATGATAACTTCGATACATTACCATTAACTCCAGCAAATACATTTACTAATGCAGGAAATGGAACAGTAACCCCATTAACAGAATACCCTGATGTAGATAATCCTGGTATTGGAGATGTTGATTATAGAGAAAACGATACAGACGGAGATGGTATTTCTGATAACCTTGATCCAGATGATGATAATGACGGTATTTTAGATGTAGATGAAGATGCTGATACAGATGGAGACGGTGATCCAACAACAAATCCAACTGATACAGATGGAGATGGTATTCCAGATTCACAAGATTTAGATTCAGATAATGATGGTATACCAGATGTAGTTGAAGCAGGAGGAGATGATCCTGATGGAGATGGTATTATTGGTACAGGTGTACCAGTAGATACAGATGGA
>JBGCGA010000066.1:0-27284 GCA_045110285.1 Crocinitomicaceae bacterium
AATGAATTGATCATGCCTAAGAGCGAGCAAATTCCATCTGATTATTTCAAAAAAGGAGAAGCCATTAGAGCGGTAGTTGCAAAAGTAGATTTAAGAAATAACAATCCAGTTATTATTTTATCTAGAACGGCACCAGAATTTCTGGAGCGATTGTTCGAATTAGAAGTACCTGAAGTATTTGATGGTTTAATTACAATTAAAAAGATTGTTCGTGTACCAGGCGAAAGAGCAAAAGTAGCTGTTGAATCATATGATGACAGAGTGGATCCTGTTGGAGCCTGCGTCGGCATGAAAGGAGCTAGAATCCATGGGATTGTTCGTGAATTAAGAAACGAAAATATTGATGTAATCAATTACACAAATAACGAAAAATTATACATTCAGCGCGCTTTGTCACCTGCAAAGGTAACATCTATCGAAATTAACGAAGATGAAACTAGAGCAGAGGTATTTTTAAAGCCAGACCAAGTATCTTTAGCAATTGGTAAGGGTGGATTTAATATTCGATTAGCAGGTAAATTAACTGGTTACGAGATTGATGTTTATCGCGAAGGTGCAGAAGATATTGATGATGTAGATTTATCAGAATTTACAGATGAAATTGATGCATGGGTAATTAAGGAATTAAAATCAATTGGTTTAGATTCAGCAAAATCCGTTATTGAAATGGATATTGATGATTTAATTAAACGAACTGATTTAGAAATAGAAACACTCGAAGATGTAATCAGAGTGTTAAAGGCAGAATTTGAATAATATTTTATCTTTCATCAAATTATTAGGATAAAAGCAAAATATTATTTAAAATTAGAGTTAATAGCGAATTAGAGCTAAAAAGTTTATGGCAGGAAAAAGATTAAACAAAGTTGCAAGAGAATTTAATGTTAGTATCAGTACTATCATTGATTTTTTGGCGTCAAATGGACACGAAATAGATTCGAAGCCCACCACTAAAATTGATGGTGAAATTTTGGAGATATTAGACCAAGAGTTTGCAGCTGATAAATCGGCAAAGCAAAAGTCTCAGCAAGCTTCTGTTAAGCGAGAAAAGAGAGAAACTATTACGTTAGGTGATGTAAAATCTGATGACGAAAAAGTAGAAGAAAAGCCTGAAGTTGAGGAAGCTTTTGATATCGAATCTTTCAAAAAGAAAAAAGCAGCTGAAAAGGCAGCATCTGAAAAAGAAGCTAGAGAAGCTGCCAAGGCAGAAGAAGCTGAAACCCCAACTGAGAAAGAAACTGAGACCGCTCCAAAAACTCAGGTAGAAGAGGAAGAAGTAATTCAACCAGTTGAAAAAGAAAAAGAAGAAGAAGTTGAAGATGGACTACCTAAGGTAGTTGGTAAAATTGATTTGTCTGCCATCAATCAAAAAACCAGACCAGATAAAAAGAAAAAAGAAACAGCTAAAAAAGAGGAACCTGCTAAAGAGCCTACTGAAATTAAAGCTGAAGAAAAGGCAGCAGAGACTCCTAAAGCAAAAGAGGAAACAGAAGCAAAAAAACCTTCTGAAATTGAAACATTTACAACAAAAACAGCAAAGCTTTCGGGTCCTACTGTTGTTGGAAAGATAGAATTGCCAGTTGAGAAAAAACGAAGCGATAAGTCCTCTGATTCTGATGATAGACGCAAGAAGCGTAAGCGAATTAAGAAAGTTGATGAAAGTAAAGCATCAACCGGAAGTTCGAATTCTAGGGCTGGTAACGGAAACGGACCGCGTGGAAGGAGAGCAGCAGCAAACAATAAAGACAAAGCGCCAGCTACTGAGGCTGAAATACAAAAAGAAATAAAAGAAACACTTGCAAGATTGCAAGGTGGAGGTAAAAAGAAAGGTGCTAAGTTTAGAAGAGAAAAACGTGACTTAGTAGCACAAAGACGCGAGGAAGAGCTTGAACAACAAGAACTCGAAAAAGGAATATTGAAGTTAACAGAATTCGTTACAGTTTCAGAATTAGCCAGCATGATGAACGTGTCTGCAACTGAGGTAATTGGATCTTGTATGTCTTCAGGTATTTTTGCTTCAATTAATCAGAGATTAGATGCCGAAACCATTCAATTGGTAGCACTTGATTTTGGATTTGAGACCGAGTTTATTAGTGCAGAGGTACAAGAAGCAATTGTAATAGAGGAAGATAAACCAGAAGATTTAGAAGAACGTGCACCAATTGTAACTGTAATGGGGCACGTTGATCACGGTAAAACTTCACTGCTTGATTATATTAGAAATGCCGCTGTAACCGCCGGAGAAGCTGGTGGTATTACACAACATATTGGAGCATATTCGGTGACTGGTGAAAGTGGAAGAAAAATTACATTCTTAGATACGCCTGGTCACGAAGCATTTACTGCCATGCGTGCCAGAGGTGCTCAAGTTACAGATATTGCCATTATTATTGTTGCCGCTGATGATGATGTGATGCCTCAAACGAAAGAGGCTATTTCTCATGCACAAGCGGCGGGTGTTCCCATGGTTTTTGCCATCAATAAAATTGATAAAGACGGTGCAAATCCAGATAAAATTAAAGAACAATTATCTGCTATGAATCCTTCAATACTTGTTGAAGAATGGGGAGGTAAATATCAAAGTCAAGACATATCAGCAAAGAACGGTTTGAATATTGAAGAATTACTTGAAAAAGTTCTACTCGAGGCTGAATTGTTAGAATTAAAAGCTAATCCAAATAAATTGGCTACTGGTACTGTTGTTGAAGCTTCACTTGATAAAGGGAGAGGTTATGTAACTACCATATTAGTTTCGGCAGGAACTTTAAAAATTGGTGATTTCATTATTGCAGGACAACATTACGGAAAAGTAAAAGCCATGCATAACGATAAGGGGGAATCTGTTACAGAAGCAGGTCCTTCGATTCCGGTTTCAATATTAGGTTTTAACGGTGCGCCAAGTGCTGGTGATTCATTTAATATCCTAGAAGACGAACGTGAAGCAAAACAAATTGCGGTTAAACGTGAGCAACTGAAACGTGAACAAGGATTAAGAACGAAGAAGCACTTAACCTTAGACGAGATTGGAAGACGATTAGCTGTTGGGGACTTTAAAGAATTAAATGTCATAGTAAAAGGTGATGTTGATGGTTCTATTGAAGCCTTATCTGATTCTTTACAGAAATTATCAACCGAAGAAATTGAAGTCAATATTATTCATAAAGGTGTTGGTCAAATTTCTGAAACAGATGTCACATTAGCAGCTGCTTCAAATGCCATAATTGTTGGTTTCCAAGTACGACCATCTTTGCAAGCACGTAAGAATGCAGAAGCCGAAGGAATCGACATTCGATTGTACTCTGTTATCTACAGAGCTATTGATGAGATTAAAGAAGCAATGGAAGGAATGTTATCTCCTGAGATTAAGGAGGAAATCCTTGGGACAGCTGAAATCAGAGAAACTTTCTCAATTACCAAAGTGGGTACTATTGCAGGTTGTTTTGTGACTGATGGAACAATCCTCAGAAAATCTAAAGTACGTTTAATTCGTGATGGCATTGTTGTTTACACGGGTGAACTAGATTCTTTAAAGCGATTTAAAGATGATGTGAAAGAAGTGAAGCGAGGGTATGAATGTGGTTTAAGTATTGCAAAATATAACGACCTTAAGGTCGGAGATTTAGTGGAAGCATATCACGAAGTGGAAGTAGCTAAGAAGCTCTAAATTCTTTATCAAATAATTTAATTGAAAGTCATTTACAAATCAGTAAATGACTTTCTTTTTTTATACATTTGAATGGCGTGGAAGAATTAATAGAACAGTCAGATATTAAATCAGTTTTGAATCAATTTCAAAGCCAATTGTATGATATCTCTGCCAGAAATCCGTTCGTGAACGTGAAGCCAGAAAAACTTTTGATTTTGTCGGATTTAGGGATTGATTATACAACAGCTGAAAAAATTCGTACCAAACAAAAGTTCTATTTAAAGGAATACGGCTTAGAAACTTCGCTAAAAATTAACTTATTCATTAAATGGAAACAACCCAATAAAGATCAGTTTTTCTTAAGCCCCCTTTTGTATCAGCCTTGTGCAATACAAAAAAATCAGAAGATAGAGCTCCAATATAAAATTAAGGTGCAAAATGAAGATTGTTGGCAAGTCAACCCAATATTAAATCACCTATTTAAGAAGCACTTTCATTTTCAGTTTAATCAAGAATATCCTTCCGCTGAAGCTGTCATTAACCATTTAAAGGCTGAATTTAATTCGAAAAATAATATCTTTCAAGAAGCTGATTTTTTTGATGAAACTGATAATTGGCAATTAATCCCTGTAAATGCGGTAGGCACTTTTAATTACCAAAAAAGCATGCTCGCAAAAGATTTTGAGCGCATTAAGCAATCCCCAAACCTGTTAATTAAACAAATATTGGGATTCGAAAACTTTAAGCAGCATCCAGAAGGTACAGGCCGTTTGGATTGGTTTCCTTTAGATAGTTCTCAAAAAAAAGTTCTGCGTTTTGCATCTAGTAATAGCACCGTAATTCAAGGCCCTCCCGGAACTGGGAAATCGCATACCATTGTGGCATCAATTCAACATTATGTAGCACAAGGGAAAAAAGTACTATTTGTTTCAGAAAAAAAATCTGCTCTTGACGTTGTGTATAGTCGATTGGCAGAATTGAAGTCTTCAGCCGCATATTTTGATGCTGAAAAGAACAGCAAGCGCAGCTTTTACAAGTCATTGAAAAATGCATACAATAAAGCTGATACAGCTGAATCAATTGACCTAAATTTAGATGAAATAAGCCTGTTAAAAAGCAAGATATACCCAAGCGTTTGTCGAATTGTAGATGAATATTCAGGAGTTAGTATTGCCAAACTAGAAAAGGAATTATTGAAAAATAAATCTAAACTGATTGAGAAACATGCTCACAGTACAATTCCTAAATATAGAACTTGGGAAGAACTTCAAAGTGATTTACAGAAAATTGAAACATTTGCTGTAGCAGATTGGCATTTAAAATCCATAGGTGATTCTTTAGCGCTTCACTTAAATAAGGCGCTTTTTTTAGAACAAAACCCCTTAGTTAAAATTGATAGAAAGATTGATGAACTGATAAATAAAGTGACTTTTATTGCCAGAATACAATCAGAATATCAATTGAGTTTAAATTGGATAGAGTTTAGTAAATTATGTTTATCGGCAAGTATTTTAAATATGGTGGACCACAATCAGGTTGATTTGCTCTTAAATAATTCTAAAACATCCAAGACCTTTAATAGTTTGGCAAAGAGGTATCAAACAATAAAAAATCGCCTTAATACAATCATTCTAAAAAATACAGCATGGAAAAACCGGCCGTCTTTATCAGCGATTGAAGCGCATGAAATAATCCTAAGTAAAACAGGGTTTTTATCTATGCTTAAAGCAAAACGATCTCATAATCGATTGTTCAATAACTATAATGAGAAAGTATCATTTGATGCTGGGGTAGAAATACTTCATAGACTTAAACAAGAGTATGACCTCACCGAAAAGTTGCACGACATTGAAATTAAGTTAAAGCATAGTTCAGGTATATTTAATCCAACTACTGAAATTGACTTTATTTTAACTGTGCGACAAAAACTTCAGTCCGTTTCACATAACCATTATCAAGTCATATTAGAACATAATGAGTATGAAGAATTAATAGAGTTATTAGCAGACCAGCACAAAGTTATTAGCAGTGTTAATCGAATAAAGCAGTTTCTTTTTAACGGTCAAATGCCTGAAAATATTAATGAATTTGTTGCATTTCTAACTAAATTAAAAAAACAATTAAATCGTTACCAAAACACCGTGTCGGAATTAGAAACAGTCTTGAATTTACCCTTTCAAGTCATCAACTTTATTCGACTTAATAAATGTTCAGTATCTCAACTTACAAAGCTTGTTTTACAAAATGAGTTAAACAAAGCCTTAAAGTACCAAACCCACTTGTTAAATTTATCAGGAAAAGAGCTGATGAGGCGTAGCTTGGCAATTAATCAGTTGAAGGATAGAAACTATAAACTTATATGTAAAGGTATCTATCGAAATAGTTTAAAAAGTTGGAACAACATTGAAAAACTTTGCGCAACACCACACTCCAAACTTTCGGATTTCGAAAAGAAGAAAAAAGTAGAATATAAAAAAGCCATTAGAATTGTGGTTCATGAAATGAATAAGACACGGCAATTGATGCCAGTGAAAGAATTATTTGAAAAATGTGACCAATTGATTACTGCCTTGCTGCCAGTATGGATTCTAAATCCGCTAGCTATAGCAGAGCGGCTTCCATTGCATGCTGAGTTGTTTGATGTTGTAATATTTGATGAATCGAGCCAAATTCCATTTGAAGATGCTTTACCTGCTATTTTCCGTGCTAAGCAAATAATTGTTGTTGGAGATAGCAAACAAATGCCGCCAAGCCAATTTTTTAGCGCTAACAAACAGTCGCCGTCTTTGCTTGATGAAGCAGAAAAGTTTTTACCAACAAAATCTCTCTTATGGCACTATAGAAGTGAACACCCTAATTTAATTTCATTTTCAAATCAACAGTTTTATGATAATGAACTAAAGTTGTTTCCGGCTTGGGAAAAATATGATCCAGTCGTTCATCACTATATAGTTAATGGCTCTTTTGAAGACTCCAAGAACCAAAAAGAAGCAATAGCAATAGTTGAAAGATATAGAGAATTAACGGACAAGGGTGAAACGGATATCGCAATCATTGCATTGTCAAAAGAACAAGAAAAATGCATTCGGAAATACATAGTAAAGAAAGGTGTTGACTTACCTGAATCTGTTGTTTTGAGAAATTTAGAATCCGTTCAAGGAATCGAGAAAAAAATAGTTTTGATATCAATAGGGTACGCTAAAAATAATGAGGGAAAATTGAACCTCAATTTTGGGCCAATAAATAAAGAGCAAGGCGGAAACCGATTAAACGTATTATTTTCGAGGGCAATTACCAGTATGGAAGTTTTTACTTCTATCACGCCTCAGGATATAGGATTGTCCGAGAATAAAGGCTTAACAATTTTGAGGCAATTTTTACAATTCTCCTCTGAAAAGAAAGCAATTAAAAAATTAACATCTAATGATTTTTTAACGAATGAAATTAGACAGTTTCTATTAGACAACAAAATAGCACATTATTTTGATGCAGAGCAATCGGGCATTATTATAGATTGCTTTCTTACTGATAAAAAGGATAAAATTCTCTTAGTTAACCCTGGCTTAAATACGAAAGACGACATTGAAGTATCTTCAATTATTTCTGTTTTGAACTTGCGATTTAAGGCTGTAAAAATAGTTTTAAACGCCGATTGGATGAAGAATGAAGCGAATACTAAAAAAGAGATTAGTGATTTTTTAATTACTTAGAAGTCCTCGTAGCCTAGGGTAAAACAGTTACTGTCCCATAATGTGAATGTCTTTCGCTGTCTCCAAACTGTTCATAATCTATTTTCCATACATATACACCTTGCTGAACTAAATCTCCATTGTAGTAACCGTCCCATGCTTCGTCATAATCCTGACTTAACCAAATTACTTCTCCCCATCTATCAAATACAGTTACAGTATATCGGTATGGATTTACACCAGTAATATAAACTTTCCAATCATTATTAAAGTTGTTTTGATCAGGGGTGAAAACATTAGGTGCATATATCAAAAATTCGTCATGAATTTTAAAAACTAATTCCGCAGTATCAGAGCAATTAAATTCATTGAGCACTATCAGTTCAACCGAGTATATTCCTTTATAATCGTATAAGTGAGTCGGATTTAAAGCATTTGAAGTGTTATTGTCACCAAAATTCCAAATCCATTCTGAATAATTCGAAGATAAATTTGTGAATTCCAGTGGTTGGTTAACAACACCAATTTTTGGTGAAATAGCAAAGTCAGCAGTAGCAGGCGGAAATACATTGATATCAGTTGGGTTGGCAAATGTAGCAGTGCATCCTAAGTTTGATGTTACGCTTAAACTTGATGAATGTAAACCACTGGTATTGTATGTATAAATAGGATTTTCAGTTAAAGATGTGTTGCCATCCCCAAATTGCCAATTATATGCATCTATGCTGCCAAAATTGACATAGGACAGATTTGTAAAACTAGCTGGTACGGGAGCACATCCAGACTGAGTTTGGATTCCGTAGTCAGCTATTATTTCTTGAACCGCAACTTCAATTGTATCGCTATCGTAACAGCCATTATTGTCATAAACAGTAACATGGAAAAGACCCGATTGCGGCACTGCAAATGTTTGCCCTGTGCTACCATCATTCCACAAGTATGATGCAGAACCAGGATTAGCGGCATTTAAAACTAGCTGCGAGTTTTCACATACTGTTACGTCTGGACCCAAATGAACGGTGGGCTGAGAGAATTCAACCTGAATAGAATCCGTTACCGAACAAGAACCATAGGCAACATTCAACCAGTAAATACCACTTTGAGAAACAGTAATATTTTGGGTTAAACTCCCATTGCTCCAATTGTAGGTTGCACCGGGATTCTGGCCATATAATAGTATTGGTGGAAAACATAAGGAGGTGTCATTACCCAGATTTAAAGTTGGTGCTGGCAATGCAACAATATCAATACTATCGGAGACACTACAAGTTCCATTGGAAACCTGTACCCAATAAGTGTCAGTTGAGTTTACTACTGCTGTTGATGATGTTGAGCCAGTACTCCATAAAATTGAGTTTGTGGAGTTACCTATATCAAAAGTAATTGAGTCACTTTCGCATATTGTTGTATCTGGTCCTAAATCAATGTTGTCTATTAGAAAAGTAATACTTACAGAATCTGTATCACTGCAAACACCATTAGATACTACTACCCAAAAATGACTAGTTGAATCCGTAAACTCTAGTTGTCCTGTGCTACCAGTATTCCAAAGGTAACTGAACCCAGTGTTTCCCGCATCTAATACAATTGTTGACGACCACAGGCAAATTGTTGTATCATTCCCAAGATTGGCAACTGGTTGTTCAATAAATTGAATATCAACTGAGTCGGAAACTTGACAGCTTCCTGATGTAGCTGTAACAAAAAATAAACCACTTGTATCTGTTGTGAAAGTTGAATTGGTTGAATTGTCGTGCCATAAATAAGAGGCCCCACTATTAAAGGCATTAAGTATTATTGGGCCGTCTCCGCAAATTGTTGTGTCATTTATCAATTGAACATTTATGGTGTCTACAATTACGTGAACTGTATCCGTCCACACCAAGCAGCCAGCTGCACCAGTGACATCAACCCAATACGTGCCTGTAGCAGATAAAGTGTCAATTTGATTCGTGTTACCAGTACTCCAAAGGTATGATAGTGTAGAATTCCAATCTGCATTAACCGAAACTGTTTCTCCTTGGCATAAATAAATAGTGTCATTACTAACAATTGTGTCTGAAATAGTTTCAATTAAACTACCAGAACTATTCAATTGAACTACAACTGCAGGATCAGCTGGAACTGAAAGAGTAATTGGCAGTTTGCCAGATATTAACGGATAATCTTCATGGAATGTCGGTAAGGTAGTCGTCGTGATAGGCAGTGGTGCGTAACAAAAACTATTTACTAAATTACCAGTGTTAAGATCTGCCTTAATTAAAAGGATATCATAATTGCTATTGAAACTATTAGAACGACCAACCGTTACTGCATAATTATTATCTACTATAACTCTTGAGTTCGAGTTGAAAAGGTGAACGTTTTCATCTCCAGAATCTCCGTATTTTTTGGACCAAAGTACATTCCCGCTTTTATCTGTCTTAATCATAAACAAGCTAGCATTACCAGAGACTGTATATCCTGAAATGATATATCCAGTTGGAATACTGATCATACTGTAGCTTCGAAGATCTTCACCTCCACTTCCCGAATATAACTTAGCCCAACCAACATTTCCAGCAGTATCAGTTTTTATAAGTCCAACTTGAAAAGGAGTGGTTATGCCAGCGTTTTTGCCAAGAATACTAAAAATCAGTGAATCTCCATCTATATCGATACTGTATGAATAAAGACGACCACCTGTTGATGCTGAATTATACAAATAGGTTTTTGTCCATTGAAGCACATTGTTTGAATCCAACTTACTTAATGATGGTCTGTAAGTGCCTTGTCCTGAGCCTTTTTGCATTCTTCCGGCAATATAGGTAGATTTTGCGCTAGAATAATAAGCTTGATCATTGAAATTTTCGTCATAAGCATTGGCGAAGTTAGTTTGGGCATAAATAGAGTCAAACAAAATATTACCTGTGGAATTACTTAATTGTAAAATGTATAAATCTGTACGAGTGTCCAAATAGCCTCCACAAATATTATAGTTTCCATTTCCAACTTCTTGAATGCTGCTAGCCCACATATAGCGGTTATCACAGGTTATTTTTTTTTTCCAAATTACAATTCCATTCAAATCAATTTTAAAGGCAAATCCGTAAGAATTGAATGAACCTGCAGTTCGAGAATTTCCAGTTCCAATTATGAAATTGTCAGACGTTAGATCAATCTCTAGAATGTAATCTGGATCGAGTCCAAAATCAATTGTTTCACTCCAAACTATATTTCCATTGTTTTGCACTCTAGTAATAATACCATTTGTACCAGAATATCCAGCTATAAAATAGTCTCCAGAAGGCCCCTTTAAAATAGTAGTAGCTCCTTCATTTAACGTACTAGTTCCTATAACAAAGGCGTCAGTTTGACAAAATGAAATGGAATGTCCGATTAGTATTAGGGTGAGTAAGATTCTGTAAATCATTGAAATAACATTAGTTTCATAAACTAAGTTTAACTATATTCCAAATATATAAATATTTATCAAGGAATCCACTTAATATCCTTAAAGTCAGGCTTTCTTTTTTCTAAAAACGCATTTCTACCTTCCTTCGCTTCCTCAGTTCCATAAGCTAACCTAGTGGCTTCTCCAGCAAATACTTGTTGCCCTACCATGCCATCATCTGTTAAGTTCATAGCGAATTTTAGCATTTTTATGGAAGTTGGTGATTTTCCTAGAACTTCTTGAGCCCATTTATATGCAGTGTCTTCTAGTTCCATGTGAGGAACAACCGCATTAACCATTCCCATTTCATAGGCTTCTTGTGCAGAGTAGTTTCTACCTAAAAAGAAAATTTCTCTGGCCTTTTTTTGCCCAACCATTTTTGCAAGATAAGCCGATCCATATCCACCATCAAAACTCGTCACGTCAGCATCCGTTTGCTTAAATATAGCATGTTCTTCACTTGCAAGCGTCATATCGCAAACTACATGTAAACTATGTCCACCTCCTACTGCCCATCCTGGTACAACAGCAATTACAACTTTAGGCATAAAGCGAATTAGTCGTTGAACTTCTAAAATATTTAATCTGTGCATCCCATCTTCACCAACATAACCTTGCTCACCTCTTGCTTTTTGATCTCCACCAGAACAAAACGAGTAAACACCATCCTTAGAAGAAGGTCCTTCAGCTGACAACAGCACAACACCAATACTGGTGTCTTCCTGAGCATCATAAAAAGCGCGATATAATTCGCTGGTGGTTTTTGGTCTAAAAGCATTTCGTACATCAGGCCTGTTGAATGCTATTCTAGCAACTCCGTTACTTTTTTTGTAGGTAATATCTTCAAATTCAATGGCTGTTTTCCAATTTGCGACTGACATAATTTTGCTTTTATTACAAAAATACCAATTCTTATTAGTTTCCATAAAGCAGGAGTAAAAAAGATTATTTCAGCTACTTTGCTGTTGAAGAGTTGAAATAAAGCTTTTATTTTAAATGCTTTAAGTTTGTTTATTACATTTAATTTCGTACATTTGCTTTGTTAACAAGAGTTTAAGTAGGAGTTTCAAACGAGAAATATTCAGTTGATGTTAACGTAGTTGTCCAAATTTCCACAATAAAATTAGGAAATAAGGGTAGTTAAACAGATAGTCAGAGTCGATATAGCATAGAAAAGTGCGAAACGGTTCTTCATTGAAAACAATGAGAAGATAATTTGGTACAACAGTTGTTGTAAGGCAAAAAAAAGAAAGTTTGTGATTTTACGTGAAGGTGAAATGATAAGTTTTTTTAATTATATATTTTTTAACGTGCTATTAAGTAATAGTTTGTAAATAATATTGTACTTTTGCGCCCAAATTATGAAAAAGGTCATTTTTTTACTTGTATTTTTCAATGCAGCTTACCTATGTGCTCAGCCCTTTGGTAACGTGGCTGTTTTTGATGGAGCCAATGACTTTTTTGATGCGCCAGATGCTTTCACAAGCGATTTCGACACTGCAGTAACGGTAGAAGCTTGGATTAACCCATGCGTAACTAATGGATATAGGGTTATTGCTTCAAAGTGGTATTGTACGGGAGATGAAAATGGCTTTTTCTTTAGTGTTTTTAACGGTAAATTGCGATTTACTTGGGACACTGACGCTTGTAGTAACGGATCAAATACTTACCAATCAAACAATAGTGTTGTTGCAACAAACCAATGGCAGCATGTAGCCGTTGCGCACGATAGTACTGGAGTTCAATTATATCTCAACGGGGTTGCTGTGCCAAGCAGCTTAATTGCAGGAAGTGTTTACAGTAAAATTCAGAAATCAAATCAAAAATTAAGAATTGGGGCTTATAGAATAGGAAGCACCTCTTATGCTGCTCATTTTGAAGGCTTAATGGATGAGGTAAGGATTTGGAAAACAAAAAGAACAGCAAGTGAAATAGCTACTGACTACTTAACTTCTTTGACGGGCACACAGAGTAACTTAGTAGGATATTATAAAATGAATATTACCAATTCCGGAGCAGGAATCGTTGTTCCGAATTCTGCAACAAGCACGGCTTTAGCTGTTCAAGGTACTACAGTTGGAACCTTATCAACACCTCTTTTTAATAGCCAAGATTATTCGGTACTTTCTTCAATTTTAGGCAACGATACAACTGTTTGTAGCACAGCGCCAAATTTTAATTTAGATGCTACCGTAGTTGGAGCGCAATATTTATGGAATGATGGCTCAACAGTACCTACAAAATCTGTCTCTACTTCAGGAACATACAGTGTAATTATAACTATTGGTTGCAATGAGTATTATGACACAATTCAAATCAGTTTTCAAACACCACCTAACGTTAATTTAGGAAGCGATACTACTTTGTGTATTGGACAATCAATTGTATTAGATGCAACTGACATTGGAGCTAGCTATTTATGGCAAGATGCAGCTATTGCCTCAACTTATTTTGTAAATTCTGCTGGAAACTATCACGTTACAGTTTTAAAGAATAGTTGTTCAAATTCAGATACTATCACAGTGAGTTACGTGTCTCCAGCAACTGTCAATCTTGGTCCAGATCAACTAATTTGTCAGGGAAATTCTCTTACACTTGATGCAAGCAATTCGTCTGCAACCTATTTGTGGTCTACAACTGCAACGACACCAACAATTTCGGTCAATCAAACAGATATTTATTCGGTAGAAGTTAATCATTATTGCGGAGTTGTTAAAGATACGGTTTCAATAACCGTTAACCCATTGCCAATTGTTAGTTTAGGAAACGATACTACTTTGTGTACTGGCGAATCTTTAGTTTTGGATGGCACGGTTTCAGGTGCAACATACGCCTGGCAAGATGGCTCAACTGGCGCCCACTTTACAGTTAATTCTGCAGGAACATATTCTGTAACAACTACAAAAGATGGGTGCTCTGTATCTGACGATATTGTAGTGTCATACATTGCACCGGCATCAGTTAATTTAGGAGCAGATCAGACAATGTGTCAAGGTGGTTCAGTGATTTTAGATGCTACTAATACTTCTGCAACCTATTTGTGGTCAACGGCCGCTATAACACCAACAATTTCAGTCAATCAAACTGGTGTTTATTCAGTTGAAGTTGATCATTATTGTGGTATTGTTAAAGATACTGTTTCAATAACCGTTAACCCATTGCCAATTGTTAGTTTAGGAAACGATACTACTTTGTGTATTGGCGAATCTTTAGTTTTGGATGGCACGGTTTCAGGTGCAACATACGTCTGGCAAGATGGCTCAACTGGCGCCCACTTTACAGTTAATTCTGCAGGAACATATTCTGTAACAACTACAAAAGATGGGTGCTCTGTATCTGACGATATTGCGGTTACTTTTCAAGATTTACAAGTAGACTTAGGTCCTGATGTACTATTGTGCGAAGGTGAAAATTTTCAGCTTTCGGCTGGCAGTCCTGCCTCAACATATATTTGGCAGGATGGCAGTATAACTGATAATTTTATCGTTACTAGTCCTGGTCTATATTTTGTGAAAGTAAATAATTCTGCTTGCGAAGTTATCGATTCAATTGAGGTGAAGTATGAAATCTTAAATAAAAATGTGACAGTAACCGCTGTGCCGAATTGTGGATTTTCGGACTTGCTTGTTGCTGCCAATCCAGTTAGTAATAATGGAAGTGTGATATCGCCTTTACATTGGACAATTGAAAATAATTATCAGTTCTTGGGAAATAGTGGTGGAAAACGATTCACTGAAGCCGGCACATACAATGTAGAACTGTCAGCGGTAAGTGGTGGATGCCAAATTGATACTAATTTTTCTGTCTACGTTAACATTTTTGATTTACCGGAGGTTGAATTTAATGTTTCAAATGACAAACCAGAAGTCGAAGAGTCAATTTATCTGACTAACTATAGTAACGGGGGGTTATCCTATACCTGGGACTTTGGAAATGGAGAAACTTCAAATGAATTCGAACCAATTGTAAAATACAACAAGGCTGAAACATATTCAATTTCTTTAACTGTTGATAATGATCAATGTAGTGCCTCTTCTGACATGTTGGTTTTTGTGAAGGAGCCAACACTTTATTATATTCCAAATGCCTTTTCCCCTGATGGAAATCAATTCAATAACACATTTATGCCTGTTTTTACTTCGGGATATGACCCATATGATTATGAGTTTAGAATATTTAACCGTTGGGGGGAAATATTATTTATTTCAAACGATTCTAGTATTGGCTGGGATGGAACATATAATAGTGAACTGCAAAATTCCGGAGTTTATATTTGGGAAGTAGTTTTCGGTCAGGTAGATAATTCACGAAGAATTTCAGAGAGAGGAACAGTAACATTGGTGAAGTAATAATTGTATTCTGTTATTTTTATTGATTCAGGAGTAATTATATACAACTGTTTTAATGTACCTTTACAAAGATGAATCGCATTTACTCTTTATTGTTTTTGCTAATTAACATATCTGGTTTTACGCAGCCATTTAATAATGTAGTTTTACTAAATGGCGTAGATGACTTCATTGAAGTACCCAACAATTTTTCTTCTAATTTTTCGAATGACTTAACTATTGAAGCATGGGTTAAGCCCTGTGCCATCAATGGGCATAGAATTATACTAACAAAATTTTATTGTGTTGGAGACAATAATCAATTCTATTTTACAATACTTGATGGAAAATTAAGATGGGCGTGGGATGCCACTGGTTGCCAAGATGGCGCTAATTTTTATGAAACTGGGGTAACTGTTGTAGCAAATGTATGGCAACATGTAGCAGTTAAACATACTCCCTCAGGGGTCACTATATATTATAATGGTTCTCCAATTCCAGGCACATTAATCCAGGGTGCGTACGGAAGTATGTTAAACAGTAGTGAGCCTTTAAGAATAGGTGTTTACAAGACAATTACTGGAAATTGGTTTGGCCAATATAGTGGATTGATGGATGACGTTAGAATTTGGGATGCAGCTATTTCTGACGCTAATATATTAGCACGGTACAATTCTCCCTTAACAGGTGCTGAACCAAATCTGGCAGGGTACTATACAATGGATTTGTCTGGTTCAGGCGCTGGAACTATTGTTCCGAACGAAGCGGCATCTGCTGTACTTGGTTCAACTGACGGAGTGGCCAACGGCACTGGAAACAGTCCAGCATTTATTAACTCAACAAGCGGAATTACTAACTCTTTATTTTCAACTGATACAACAATTTGCGACGGCGAAAGCTTGCTTTTAAATGCAGGTGGATATGCCGGTGATTATTTATGGCAGGACGGCAGTACTGATACATCTTTTACTGTTACGCAGCCAGGATTGTATCATGTTCTAATATCAAATGGTTGCGAGGTTTTTGGAGATTCTATTCAAGTTAGTTATGCTCCTATCCCTTCTGTTTTTATTGGTAATGATACATTGTTGTGCCAAGGTCAAAGTCTGAATTTAGACGCATCAAATGTGGTAGGGGCCTCTGGATATATTTGGCAAGATTCATCATTAAACTCCAACTTTTTAGTCAATGATCCTGGTCAATATTCCGTTTTTGTGAATGTAGGTGGTTGTCAGGGCTATGATGAAATATTTGTGGATTATTCAACATTACAGCTTGATTTAGGCCCTTCTGATTCAATTGTATGCAGTGGCGCAAGCTTAAGTCTTGATGTTTCTCAACCAAATACCAGTTATACATGGCAAGATGGGTCAACTTTGGGAATATATGCAGTTCAAAATGATGGGTTGTATTCTGTCACAATTTCTGACGGGACTTGTATTTTAAGTGATAGTATTAACGTAATTTACAATGAAGTAACAGCAAACTTTAATTACGAAACTACCGCTCAATGTGGTTCAACTCCAGTAATTTACCAAGATATCTCTTCAACAAATTTTGGTATAGTAGAATCATTTACTTGGTTTGTTGATGGAAAGCAAGCCTTTTTTGGAGCAAACCCAATTCAAATGGTAACTTCATCTGCCTCTCAGAGCATTAAACTTCAAGCTACAAGTAGCAGTGGTTGCACGGATGAATATACTTCCATTGTGAATGTGGAAGTATTTGAAGTACCAAATGTCAATTTTGTAACATCTGTCATTTCTCCTCAAATAGATGAAGAAATTTACTTTGAGAATACGTCAGTGAATGTCGATAGTTTTTTTTGGAAAATTGAAAACAATTTTTCAACTTTTGACAATTCTTTCAGCTACTCTTTCAACGAAGATGGTATTTACCTAGTAGAATTAACCGGATTTAATGATTTGTGTTCAACTAAAGTTCATAAATACATAAACGTAAAACCACCCCTTAGGTATTATGTACCCAATGCGTTTACCCCTTTTAACGGACAAAACAACCAAATTTTCACACCAATTTTTACCTCCGGATTTGATCCCTATAATTATTCGCTTACCGTTTATAATAAATGGGGTGAGATTCTGTTTTTATCAAATGATGCAAACATAGGTTGGAACGGTTTCTATGGTTCAGAGCAAGCAAAAAACGGAGTATATATTTGGCAGATAAAATATTTTGATGTTGAGTTGAATAAGCGGGTAACTGAAAATGGGACAGTAACTTTGGTTCATTAGCGCCATTGCACTCGATAAAAACGGTCATTTTTTTTGTAGGATGAGGGAATAATGTCTAAAATTTCTTTTCGGATGGCATCAATCAGGCCTTCTTTCACAAAAGTATTGTGAGATATAATGCTAACCTCACGCACTGGAATTGGTACAGATAGTGGCCTGTAATTTACATCTGATTCGCTAATACATAATTCCGGAATTAAAGTGAAACCTTTGAAGTACGACACCATTCTTTTTACAGATTCAATTGAAGTGCTGTCAAAATATATCGATTTATCTTTTTTCTGTTTTTCAGATAAGCACAGATTTAATACTTGATTTCTGAAACAATTACCTTTGTCTAATAACCATAAATCCTTTTCTTTTTTTAAATCTTTTTGCTCAATTATTTTATGCTTTAACAGGGGGTGATTTTTGGATCCGTAAAACACAAATGGTTCATAGTATAGCGGTGTTTCTGTAATGTCAGCTTCAACTAAAGGTGTCACTAAAATGCCTATATCTAAGCTTCCTTTTTGTAGTTTACTGATAATATCTTCACTTTTTAGCTCACTAATCTCTAGGATGGTTTCAGGATATTTAATGGAAAATTGACTAACAAATAAAGGCACAAGGTAGGGGGCAACTGTCGGAATTACGCCAATTTTAAATCTTCCTGTAATTTGATCTTTTTCATGCCCAACCATTTGCTTTAAATTAGCCACTTCTGCTAATATATTGCGCGATTTAGAAATAATTTCTAAGCCAATTTTGGTCGTTTTTAAAGGTGTTTGTTTGCGGTCGAATAATTTAACCCCAATCTCATCCTCCAGTTTTTTAACTTGAATTGTTAAAGTAGGTTGAGTTACAAAACAGTGTTCTGCAGCAGTTACAAAATGTTTATATGTGTCGAGGGCTACAATATATTCTAGCTGCTGTATAGTCATGTATAGATTTTTTCTATAAAGCTACTAAATATTCAGGGACTTTTCTATACTGCTTTAAGTCTACTTTAAATTTTTTATTAACTAACTGTAGGTTTTAAACAAGCTGCTGAATTTGGCACAGCGAATAATAATAACCTTTCTGTTTTATGAGCTCATTGTGATTACCAGTCTCAACAATTTCACCTTTTTTAAGCACAATTATTTTGTCAGCATTTCTAATTGTACTAAGTCGGTGAGCAATGACCAAAGAGGTTCTATTTATCATTAAATTATCTAAGGCTTGTTGCACTACTTTTTCCGATTCTGTATCAAGTGCCGAAGTTGCTTCGTCAAATATCATAATAGGTGAATCAGCTAAAATGGCTCTAGCAATGCTCAGTCGTTGTTTTTGACCCCCTGATAATTTACCTCCTCTATCACCGATATTAGTATCATAACCTTCTTTTAAATCATGTATGAATTCATGCGCATTGGCAATTTTTGCAGCTTCAATAATTTCTGCTCTTGAGGCTTCTGGATTTCCAAAAGCAATATTGTAGGCAACCGTATCGTTAAATAATACGGACTCTTGCGAAACAATGCTGACAAAGCTTCTTAGGTTTTGAAGCGATAAGTTTTTAACATTAATCGAATCAATTGTTACTGAACCATTTTTTACATCATAAAAACGAGGAATTAAGTCGGAAATGGTCGATTTTCCACTTCCTGATTCGCCAACCAATGCAACTGTCTCTCCTTTGTGTATCTCAAAAGATATGTTTGTAAGGACATTATCTTGTTTGTATGCAAAATCAACATTTTTAAATTCAATAATTTTTTCAAAACTAGTTTTTAGTTGAACTGATTTTGGTTCCAATATAGAATCTTCAATATCTAATACTTCATCAATTCTTTCAAGCGAAGCCTCAGCCTTTTTGAAACTGGTTAAGCCATTTGCAATGCCAGCAATAGGTCGAAGCAATTGGGAAAATACAATAATAAATGTAACAAATTGCTCCCCAGTTAAGTCTCCTTTTTCTTGTAAAATGAGTTTTCCGCCAAACCAAACAATACAGACCATAATTACAGATCCAAAAAATTCATTCAGTGGAGAAGCAATGTCCTTTTTTCTGAAAGCGCGAGTCGTGAGTTCTTGGTGCTTATTATTCTGCTTCGAAAACCTAGCCAAAACAGTCTTTTCGGCTGAAAAAGCTTTAATCACTCTTACGCCTCCAATAGCTTCCTCCATTAATGATACAACATAGCCCATTTTGGTTTGTCCTTGAACGGATGTTTTTTTTAGACTTTTGCCAATTCTCGAAATTAAAAAACCACTAATTGGTAATAAAATCAAAGAGAATAAGGTTAATGGGGCACTGATATAAAAAAGTGCCGTTAAGCTAATGATTATAGCAATAGGTTCTCTGAAAATAATTTCAAGCAAATAAACTACTGCCACCTCAATTTCACTTAGGTCGCTAGTCATTCTTGAAAGTAAATTTCCTTTTCGTTCGCCACCGTGGTATGCTATTGGCAGTCCAATTGATTTTTTGAATAGCTTTTCCCTGAGATCCCTAACTACAGCCATTCTCATAAAGGACTGATGGTATACAGCAAAATAGCGAAACATGTTTTTAAGAAAGAAAGCAATAATTACTGAAACACAAACAAATTCAAGTGCTTCTACCCCTCCATTATCTCCTATGAACTGACTCATGGAGTAGTCGTAAAACTCTCCGAAATATTTAATAAAGTTTTCTTTTGTTTCCCAATCTGGTTTGGTAATTCCTTTAATTTTTTCTAACTCCTCGGGTTTAAAAATTAAGTTTAAAAAAGGAATGAATAAAATTAGCGAAAGTAAGTTAAATATGACGTAGAAGAGATTCCCAATTACTGTCAAGTAGGATGCTCTTTTGTGGCTAAAGGCCAATTTAAAAATCTGTTTAAATCCTTTCACAGCGGCAAAGGTAAGTAATCTGCAAATATTTTAAACCTTTAAGAAGCCTTCAATGTAAAATTTGTACTTTTGTGGTATGGGTACATTGCGACAAAAAAAAATTAATGCCGTTCTCGAGAAAGAACTGAGTACAGTTTTCAGAGAGGAAAGCCGAACTTTTTGTCTTGGTGCTATGGTTACTGTAAC
This sequence comes from Crocinitomicaceae bacterium, assembly GCA_045110285.1. Taxonomy (GTDB): domain Bacteria; phylum Bacteroidota; class Bacteroidia; order Flavobacteriales_D; family Crocinitomicaceae; genus Putridiphycobacter. Next base: position 20,397 of record JBGCGA010000066.1, read on the forward strand.
CCAGGTTAATATTTCGCCAGACATGACCTATGCAAAGGTTTTTATCAGCATTTTTGGTGGTTCCGAGCCAATTGAGGTGGTGTACAAACATATTAAAGAACATGGAGGTTACATTAGAAAGTTGGTAGGCAACAGATTGGCAAAAAATCTTCGACGAATTCCTGAGTTTGATTATAAAATAGACAATTCACTGGACTATGCTAACGAAATTGATGAATTACTAAAAAAGAAGTGAGTACACCATTTTTTATAGCAAAGCGATACCTTTTTTCAAAAAAATCACAAAATGTAATTAACATTATTTCAGCTATTTCCATTTTTGGAATTACGGTAGCAACAGCAGCCATGGTGATAGTGATTTCTGCTTTTAACGGGGTTGAAGGTCTTGTTGTTTCATTGTTTAACGCTTTTGAACCGGATTTGAAAATTGAGTCAAGTGTATCAAAAACTTTCCCGTCATCTATTATCCCGTCATCTATAACAGATGATAATACTTTGCAATATCACTCAAAAGTGATTGAAGAAACAGTGATATTTAAACATTATGATCAATTTGCATTTGGAAAGATAAAAGGGGTAGAACCGGACTTTTTAAAGATGGTAGAAATGCCTAAGCAGATGTTAGATACTAGTATTGGCTTCGACGGATCTACATTAAGACAAGACCAACGGGATTTTGGGTACGCTGGATATATTATTTTTCAAAACTTAGGCGGGTATATTTATGATATGCCTGGCGAATTTGAGTCTTTAACTATCTACTCACCAAAAAGAAATCAAAAAATTACCAGGCAAAATACAGATGCCTTTAACACAACAAGATTGCCTATTTCAGGTGTTTTTTCGTTCAATAATAAAATAAATGAAAACTATGTTTTAATCCCATTTCACCTAGCAAAAACAATGCTTGACTATAGAAATGATATTTCGGCAATTGAACTTCAATATCATTTTAATGTTGATTTGGAAATAAAGAAAAAGGAATTAAAAGCTACTCTAGGTTCGGATTTTACGGTTAAAACAGCATACGAGCAAAATGAATTAATATACAAAACAAGTAAAAGTGAAAAATGGATGGTAGTGGTGTTACTAGGTTTTATTTTTTTTCTGGGCACATTTACAATGGTCGCTTCAATTACTATGCTCATTCTTGAAAAAAAAGAAAATATACATACTTTAAGAGCTATGGGTGCAACTCATATCCAATTGAGGAAAATATTTTTTTTAGAAGGAATTTTAATTAACGGCATTGGAATTCTTATTGGGTTAACAATAGGATTACTTGTATCCTACTCTCAAATCCATTTTGGATGGCTAAAGATGGATGGAGGTATGATAGAAAATTTCCCAGTAATTATAAAATTATCTGACATATTATTAATTTTGGGAATCACCACATTAATTGGCACAATTACTGCCTATGTACCAAGCAAACTGCTTATTCAAAAAGCAATAAAAATTTGATATGAGAAATATACTTTTAGTTTTTACTTTATTTACTACTGTTGTCACTTTTGCTCAAAACAGGATGACTCCAGAATTACTTTGGGATTTGAAAAGGGTAGGAGGTATCAAAGTATCTCCTGATTTTAAGTCTGTACTTTACAGTGAAAGAACTTATGATTTGGCATTAAATTCGAGTCGTAGTGAATTTTATATAGTGAACGTTAAAACACAGGAAAAAAGCAAAATGCCCAACATTTCTTCAAGAGCTCGAAGTGTACAGTGGCGTCCTGATGGAGAGAAAATTGGCTTTTTATTGCGTGATGATCTTGGAGATAATATCTACGAAATTAATGTAGATGGAACGGATCTTAAAAAAATATCAGCTTTTCACTCAAAGATGATTGAGTTTAAGTATTCCCCTGATGGTGGAAAGGTTATGTTTACAAAAGATGTAAAATTAGACAAATTTCAATCAAGAGAGTTTTCAACTGATTTAGTTCGTTCGAATGCAAAAGTATATGATGATTTAATGTACAGGCATTGGAGTGATTATGCAGATGGTCAGTACACTCATATTTTTTATTCTATAATCGATAGAGGATTAGTAGCAGGAACTGGAATAGATATTATGGCTAATGAGAAATTTCACGCACCCTTGAAACCGTTTGGAGGGCTTGAGCAAGCTACTTTCTCACCAGACGGATCAAAAATAGCGTATACCTCAAAAAAAATGACAGGAAAAGAATATGCTACTAGTACAAATTCAGATGTATACATTTATGACGTAAGCACAAGAAGAACTGTGAACCTTAGTAAAGGAATGATGGGCTATGATACTAATCCTATTTATTCGAAAGATGGAAAGTATATTGGTTGGCTAAGTATGAAAACAGATGGTTTTGAATCTGATAAAAATGACATAGTAATTTATAATATTCAAACCCAAGAGAAACAGAATTTAACTGAAAGTATTGATTTAACAATTTCAGATTTTGTGTGGGACGATACGAATAAACAATTATTTTATAAGGCAAGTACTGCTGGAACATATCAACTATACTCACTCAACATTGAAACTAAAAAATATAAGCCCGTTACTAAGGGAATGCACAATTACACAAGTTTGGCATTTGCAGGCGATAAGCTAATTGGTGGAAAACAAAGTATGAATCATCCTACAGATGTATATGCTGTGGACTACAATAAAATGCTAGAGACACAGCTTACGAATGCCAATAAAGCTATTTATGATAGCATTGACATTGGAAAGATAGAAAAACGCTGGGTTAAAACTACTGATGGATTAGAGCAATTAGTTTGGGTTATTTATCCTCCAAATTTTGACCCTGCAAAAAAGTATCCGGCATTATTATATTGCCAAGGAGGGCCACAAAGTGCAGTATCACAGTTTTTCAGTTACCGTTGGAATTTTCAATTAATGGCCGCAAATGATTATATTATTATTGCGCCAAACCGAAGAGGCTTACCAGGCTTTGGCCAACAATGGAACGACGATATTTCTGGTGACTGGGGAGGTCAACCAATGGATGATTATTTAGCAGCTGTTGATGAGCTAAAAAAAGAGCCTTTTATAGATGAGGAAAGAATTGGTGCCGTAGGAGCTAGTTATGGAGGGTATTCTGTTTATTATTTAGCGGGAATACATGATAACAGATTTTCTTGTTTTATTTCGCACTGTGGTTTGTTTAATCTCGAAAGTTGGTATGGTACAACAGAAGAATTGTTTTTTGCCAATTATGATATCGGTGGACCTTATTATGGAGATAGTATTCCAAAGGGTTATATAAAAAACTCACCACACAGAAAAGCCCATAATTGGAATACGCCAATGCTCATTTTTCAAGGTGAGAAAGACTATCGAGTGCCAATGGGACAAGGCTTAGAAGCATTTCAAGCTCTTCAAATAAAAGATATTCCAAGTAGATTGGTATTGTTTCCTGAAGAAAATCACTGGATATTGTCGCCTCAAAATGGTGTTTTTTGGCACAGACAATATTATGCTTGGTTAAATAAGTATTTAAAGTAACTATCTATTTTCACTAGTCATCTTCATATCATTTAAACGAACTACTGTTTTAATGAAGTACGTGAAGAGCGGATGAGGAATGTCTTCTGATGAATTCATCTGAGGACAAAACATGGTGAACATAAAAAAATTCAAGTCTTTTGATTTAATAATCTCAGGATCAAAATACTGATTTCGTGCTCCTATTTCAAAGGACTCCGCTAAAATATCTGAATATTGAGGTAAAATTGAAAAACGAGAAGAACTAAATTCAACAGCCCCTCGGTGAATATAAATTTTATCGCATTCAGGCGACAGGTTTGTTAAGTTTACTTGTGTAAAATGATTGCCATCAACTAAATTATCCGATATTATTTTCTCACCGTTCTTATTGAGTTGAAGGTCTGAAAAATGCGACTGCACCACAATTTTAAATATTTCACCTGTACCTAGTACAGGCATATCCATGACCTTCAGCCTATCAATAATAGATGTGAAATAAAACGGTTTTTGAAAAGGGCCTGGTGCAATTAAAACGCCGTCATATCCTTGAATTTCCTCGTCCTTAAACTCGCAAAACTCATGTTCACCATACCAAAAAAAGTTAATCTGCTGATCAAGTATTTTTTCAACATGTTGCAAAGCTTTATTGGTTGCATTGTGCGAATGGTATGCAAAATTATAATCTCCAATAATAACAATCCTAATTGCGTTTTCCATCAAAAATAATTATTCGCTCACTAAGTTAAGAAAAAAAGGGGAATATACTGATGCTTAACTTTTATAGCACTAGGATACAAGCTTTAGCTCTGATTGCGAAACTATAATGTCTAATTCTTTTATTGGTAAATATTTCTCTTTTGTAATTCCAGCCACTTCTGCCTCTATTTCTTCAATTTGTCCGTACAATGCGGTAAAAAATGAAGAAACGAATAAGGATCCTATTTTAAAGCCTTTAAAGTATACATTATAGTTGCAATTGCCTGAAAGTTGAAGGTCATCTTTCTTCAAAAGTACTTTTGACCCTGCAGTAATATGATGATAGATATAAATTAAATCGAATTTTAAAAGCTCAGAAACTTTAAATATGTGCTGTAATTGTGGTGTATTATATATTGTATTGAACATAGCTTTTGTTTTAAGCGCCTATTTGTGCATAGGAATGGCTAAAATGAAAATTGTGTATTGTTGTATCTAACTGATTGGTAAATTGGTATTCTATGAGTTGACTACCGTCTTCTAAGTAAAGCACTTGTTTGTTGGATTCTATCCAATTCTCATTTTGATGGTCCATTTTTGAAATGAGCCTATTTAGGTCGGTGTGCGACACTACTAGTTTGGTTGAAATCGATTTTTGATCAAATTGCAATTCACAATGAATTGTAGCCTCCAGATCACCTGCTTCATAGATTATGGTTTTTAATTTAATTGCTCTGTAAATTTGGATAATATTGTTCATCTGTTCTATGTTTTTGTGTTTAACAATACAATAGTATAGTTGGAGCACGTATTCTATTTACGTTGCAAAATTTATGAAAAGTATTTTTTAACATTTCTTATTATAAGTGTTATTTTTACAACTAAATTCACTTACTATTATGTCTAATATTCTTGTAATTGGTGCCGGTCTATCTGCATCTTCCATGATTCGCTATTTTATTAATAATGCTGAGATTGAAGGATGGAGTATTAAAATTATTGACCGAGATGAAGCTCTGGCAAAACAAAAAGCGGGAGATTATAGTTTTTCTGAAGGCTTGAGTTTAGATGCTTTAGATGCTGAAGCAAGAAAACCTTTAATTGAATGGGCTGATATCGTTGTTTCTATGCTCCCTGCTCGTTTTCATATAGAAATTGCGAAAGATTGCATAAAATATAAAACAAATTTAATTACTCCTTCATACATTTCTAAAGAAATGAAAGCATTACATGATGATGCAGTGGAAGCAGGGATTATAATAATGAATGAAATTGGTGTAGATCCTGGAATAGATCATATGAGTGCTAAGAAAGTCCTTGATGAAGTTAGTGACAAAGGTGGTAAAATGCATATTTTTGAGTCGTTTACTGGTGGTTTAATTGCTCCTGAGTCAGATAATAACCCTTGGAATTATAAACTAACGTGGAATCCACGGAATGTTGTTTTAGCTGGTCAAGGTGGAGCTGCAAAATTTATTCAAGAAGGTAAATACAAATACATTCCGTACCATAGATTGTTTAGAAGGACTGAAGTAGTAGAAATTGAGGGTTACGGTAAGTTCGAAGGTTATGCGAATAGAGACTCTTTAAAATACAGAGATATATATAATTTACAGGATATCCCTACTATTTATCGGGGTACTTTCCGAAGGAAAGGCTTTTCAAAGGCATGGAATGTTTTTGTGCAGTTAGGAGCTACTGATGATACATACGTGTTGGAGGGTAGCGAGAAAATGACTAAGCGGGACTTTACAAATTCATTCTTACCATATCATCCAACCGATTCAGTGGAATTGAAGCTAAGGTATGGTTTAAAAATTGACCAAGATGATCCCATTTGGGAAAAGCTATTATGGTTAGGTATTTTTGAAGATGAATGCGTAGATATTACAGAAGATGTTACACCTGCTCAATTTTTGCAAAAAATTGTTGAGGAAAAATGGAAACTTGAGGAAGGGGACAAAGACATGATAGTGATGTGGCACAAGTTTGTGTACATTCTAAATGAGGTCTGTTATGAAATAAATTCCTCAATGGTATCTGTCGGGGAAGATCAGACTTACACAGCTATGAGTAACACAGTTGGATTGCCGGTAGCCATTTGTGCTAAGATGATTTTAAATGGTACCATCAACGTAACTGGAGTTCACTTACCCATAACAAAAGCAATATACGGTCCAATTTTAGATGAATTAGAGTCATACAATATACAATTTATAGAAAAGGAGATTGAAACTCCTGTATTGTATAATAGTTTGCAGTAAGTTCTATTGGTAGGTTTGTAAAGATTGTGTTTGGTTTTTTTCTTGTAACAATAGGTGTTGCATTAGAAGAAGATGTCAGTTACCTAAGTTGGTTTTATTGCAGTGCCATGATTCTATTGTTTACACTTGGTATTATTGAACGGGGTTAATTTCCGTTTTATCATCTATGAGGCAAAGTCATGTAGTTTTGATTGTGTATTACAGTGTTTTTTTCTGTAGAATTTGTCATAGGTGACGATATAGTGGTGAGGAGTTTATTTTTGATACAAAAAAAAGAGGCTACCATATTGGTAGCCTCTTTTACTATTGTTAAAAACAATTATTGTTTAATCACTCTTACTTTTTCAGTAGATGCTTCTGAGTTTACTTCTACAACGTACATTCCAGACTCAAGGTCAGTCATGTCGATTGTGAAGTTTCCAGAATGATTTGATACATCTTGAGAAACAATCA